>JBHHXI010000163.1:0-5597 GCA_046756945.1 Rhodospirillales bacterium | reverse complement strand
CTTCGCTAAAGCTTCGGCGTGGCATTCGCCTTCGCATGAATTTTCATTGCGCCGAAGCTGCGCAGCAGCGAAGGCGAATGGCGGAGGGAGAGGGATTCGAACCCTCGATACGGCTGTTAACCGTATAACGGTTTAGCAAACCGCCGCCTTCGACCACTCGGCCATCCCTCCACAGGAACCGCCGTTTGCGGGCGGCGCGACGGCTCCTCACAGCTACATAGCCGTCCCGCGGGCGCCGATCAAGGTGCCTGGCGGGCGCGGCGACAGCGCCGTCGGGCGCCGTTCAGCGGAGGACCCGCCCGTCCCGCCGGTGGGCGCTAGTTGTACAGGCCCTTGCTCGCCATCTGGTTCCCGAGCTGCGCCTCGATATGGAGGGCGAGGGCCCGGGTCGGCCGTTCGTCGACGGCCAGCCGGTGATCCTTCTGATAGGCGCGGATGGCGGCCCGGGTCCTGGGGCCCAGTATGCCGTCCACGGGACCCGGATCGTAGCCCAGGTCCTTGAGACCCGACTGGGTGCCGGCCACCAGCCGTCTTTCCCGGGCCGGCGGCGCGCTCGCCGCCGCGCGGCGGTCCGGCGCGCCGGCCTTGGACGATTGTTCCTTGGGCGGGTTGAGCCACCTTTTCCAGATTGGCTCGCCCAGATTGAGTTTCTTCTCATCGGTGAACACCCCGCCGGCGGCGCCGAGCCCGGTGCCGATGAGGGCGCCTTCGAGCACGGTAAGTCCGGTCACGGCGCCGATGATCGCGCCGCTGGCGGCGCCGATGCCGGCACCACTGATGCCGCGATCCTGTGGTGTGGTGCCGCAGGCGGCGACCGCCAGCGCCGCGGCACAGAGCACGCTTGCCGATCGAAACATGTGCGCCTCCTGTTCCCTCTCAAGCCGATTCTGTAGCACGGGGCGCCCGGTAAATCCCCTGTTATATTCTTCCCGGCCGGGACCCGTCCCGCGCCGGCGCCCCCGGAAAACCCTCATTCGGGGATCACGTCCATCCCAACGGTCACCGCCGGGCGCTCCGAGATGCCGTCGAACCACGCCTTGACCGTGGGGAATTCGGCCAGGTCCACCCGGTGGCGCGGGAAGCGGGCGACCCAGGGATAGGTGGCGACGTCGGCGATGGTGTAGGCGTCGCCGGCCAGATACGCCGCCTCGCCCAGGCGTTTCTCCATCACCCCGTACAGCCGGCGCGTCTCGGTATGGTAGCGCTTCTTGCCGTAGGGCACGTCTTCGGGGGGGTGGAAGAGGAAATGGTGGGCCTGGCCGAACATCGGGCCGACGTTGCCCATCTGGAACATCAGCCATTCCAGGACCCGGTAGCGCGCGATGGCCGCGGTGGGCAGCAGGGGGCTTTGCGTTTTCTCCGCCAGGTAGATCAGGATGGCCCCGGATTCGAACAGCGCGAACGGCTTGCCGTCCGGCCCCTCACCATCGACGATGGCCGGAATCTTGTTGTTGGGGCTGATGGCCAGGAAGTCGGGCTTGTGCTGCTCGCCCTTGCGGATGTCGACCGGGTGCACGGTATAGGCCAGGCCCACCTCCTCGAGCATGATGGAGACCTTCCGGCCGTTGGGCGTGGACCAGGTGTAGAGATCGATCATCGCGCGCGCACCTCCCATTTTGTTCCGCCGGTATCCGGCGGCGCCCAGCATACCCATATGCGCCCGCCCGGCAAGCGGGGGGGGCACCGGGGTGGGTCAGCGCGACCGCTGGAAAAGGAGAACGTCTCCTTATTCGCTCACGGTTCCTTTTCCACATGCGACCAGTGGCCGAGGAACTCGTCGATGGCGGCGCGCGCCGGGGCGCAGGCGGGCCCGTGCGCCTCGGCGCCGAGGTAGATGATGGCCAGGGTCAGGCTGCTCATCGCCACCTGGTCGCTGCGCTGGCGGGCGTCCTGGTTGAGGGTCCGGTAGCGGGCGGCCACTTCGCCGTAGCGCCCGACATCGTGCCTCGCCTTTTCATGGGCCTCGTCGATGTAGGCCCGCGTGCGCACGGCGACCTCGCGGGCGCGGTCCACCGGATAGCCCAGGAAAACGTCATCGACCACCGCCCGGGCGTCCCGGTTGAGATGCTTGATCTCCCGCTCGGGGTTGCGGAACCAGGCCAGCACATTGAACATTCCCGCGCCCCCCGCGGCCATTACCCCGCGCGCCGCGGCGGCGCCTTTCCGGGCAGCCGTTCGACGGCGGCCCCGCCGGCCGGCTCCGCCGCTGCCGCCAGGTCCTTCAGCGTGATCCCTTCGAGCACCCCGGCCAGGCCCCGTTCCAGATCGCCGATGAGCGCCTCGACGGCGGCCTCGGCGGGCAGCTGTCCGATATCCAGATGCGTGCTTTCGTCCGCCGCGCGCACCGCGTCCAGGGCTTCCTTGACCCCGGTGCTCTCCAGGGGCCGGGCCGGAAGGTAGGCCGGCGGATCGTCGCCGGTGCGCCGCACCAGGGCCGCGTGTTCCAGGGCGCCGAGCACGGACTCGGCGGCTTCGGCGGGAACATGCAGGCGCTGGGCCAGGCCCGCCGCCGTCCACGGGGGAAGGCCCTGGTAATAGCTCCGGCCGATATGGAACACGGTGAGCAGGGCGAGCTTTTCGCGGAGCCGGTTGCTCATCCTGAGCTCCCCGCGGCGCACGGTCAGGTATTCGGGATGCTGGTGATAAAACGCGATGCTCGCCCCCACCAGCAGGATCAGCCAGCTCAAATACAGCCAGATCATGAACAGGATGAGGGTGGCGAAGGCCGAATAGACGGCCGTGTACTTGGTCGACGTGAGGATGAACGAGGCGAACGCCCAGCCCGCGGTCTCCCACAGGAACCCGGCGACGGCGGCGCCGACCAGGGCCGAGCCCATCCCCACCCGGGTGTTGGGCAGGAAGACATAGATGAACGTGAACGCCGCGATGATCAGGAGATAGGGCACCAGCTTGCCGGCCAGGTCGACCACGGCGCCCAGGGGCTGAATGGCGGTCAGCGCCGCCACCGCGTCCGAGCCCATGACCGACGCCGTGATGCCCATGGACGAGAAGACCAGCACCGGACCGACGAGCAGGACGCTCAGGTAGCCGCTGAAGCGCTGGGCGAAAGAGCGGTGCTGGGTGACGTGCCAGGTGTAGTTGAACGAGCGCTCGACCTTCTGCATCAGCGAGACCACCGTGTAGAGGAGAAGCCCGAGGCCCGCCGCGCCGAGGACGCCGGCCTTGACGTTCTCGACGAAGGCGATGATGCGCTCCGTGATCTCGACGCCCTTCTCGCCCATCGGCGCCAGGAAATTGAGCAGCAGGGGCTCGATCTGGTTGTGGACGCCGAAGCCCTTCAACACCGAGAAGCTGATGGCCAGCAGCGGCACCAGGGACAGCAGGGTGGTGTAGACGAGACTCATGGCGCGCAGGCTGAGCATGCCGTCGCCCAGGTCCCGCACCACCGCGTAGAGGATGCGGACCAGGTGGACCGGCCCGCCGGCCCACGCCGGCAGCGCCGCCGGGTCCACGTCCCGGATGGCGCCGGTGATATGGGATTTCAGGCCTTTCACCATCGTCCCCCTTTGCCCGTCGCGTGCGCCCATACCGGGCCGGGCCGGTTGGCGATGTTACAGGGTACCACGCCCGGCGTTCCAGTCCGAGGCCCGCGGGCGGGATTGGCCGATGGCCGGCCGGGGGCACACGCGGAACCGAGGGGCGGCGCGGGCGTGGCCCGCCCGACGGCGTGGGTATGAACCACCGAGCCCGCAGAAAGCACAGAGGGATTCACAGAGATGCGCGGCGCGGTGCATTTCAACGCCTCTTTAGATTCTTTCTCTGCGCCCCTCTGCGTCCCTTTGCGTCCTCCGCGTTAAGATTTGAAACGCTGAGGACGCGGAGGACCGCCGAGGTTTTCAAGAACGCGGGAATAAATAAGGGGACACCTTACTTAATTAAATAAGGGGACACCTTACTTAATTGTTGCCCTTTCTCTGCGCCCCTTTGCGTCCCTTTGCGTCCTCCGCGCTAAGGTTTTCAACGCCGAGGACGCGGCGGAACGCTGAGGATGTCACCACAAAAGAGATCGGGTCATCGGGCCGCGGGCGCCGCCGGGCGGGGCGTCAGTTTCTTAGCTTTTCCGTCAACAGCGCGCCCACCAGCTTGGGGTTGGCCTTGCCGCCCGTCGCCTTCATCACCTGGCCGACGAACCAGCCGGCGATCTTCTCGTTGCCGTCCCTGAACCGGGCCACCTGATCGGGGTTCTCCGCGATCGCCTTGTCCACGGCGGCCTCGATCTCGGCCGTGTCGGTGATTTGCCTGAGGCCCTTTTCCTCGACGATGGAAGCCGGCTCGCCGCCGGTTTCCACCATGACATCGAACACCTCCTTGGCGATGCGCCCCGAGATGACGTCGGCGGCGATGAGGTCGAGCAGCCGGCCCAGGTTTTCCGCCGACACCGGCGACCCGGCGATGCTCAGCCCCTTTTTGTTCAGCGCCCCGAACAGGTTCGAAATCACCCAGTTGGCCGCCGTCTTGGCGTCCCGCCCCGCGGCCACCGCCTCGTAGAAATCCGCCGTCTCCCTCTCGGCCACCAGCACGCCGGCGTCGTACGCGGAAAGCCCATAGTCCGCCATGAAGCGCTGTTTTTTCTCGTCCGGCAGTTCGGGCAGGGCCGCCCGAATACGCGCGATGTAGTCCTCGGTAAGCTCGAGCGGCAGCAGGTCCGGGTCGGGGAAATAGCGGTAGTCGTGGGCGAATTCCTTGGCCCGCATGGCCCGGGTTTCGCCCCTGTCGGGGTCGAACAGGCGCGTTTCCTGCTCCACCGTCCCGCCCGATTCGTAGACCGCCACCTGGCGTTCGGCCTCGTGGGCGATGGCCTGCATGACGAAGCGCACCGAGTTCACGTTCTTGATCTCGGTCCGGGTGCGCAGGTCCGTCTCGCCGGCCTTGCGCACCGACACGTTGACGTCGCAGCGCAGGGAGCCCTGCTCCATGTTGCCGTCGCAGGTGCCGAGATAGCGCACGATCGAGCGCAGCTTGCGCAGGTACAGGCCGGCTTCTTCGGGGCTGCGCAGGTCGGGCGCCGAAACGATCTCCATGAGCGCCACGCCGGAGCGGTTGAGGTCGATGAAGGTGCGCCCCGGGTCCCGGTCATGCAGGGACTTGCCGGCGTCCTGCTCCATGTGCAGGCGCTCTATGCCGATGTCGCGGCTCGAGCCGTCGGGCAGGTCCAGCACCACCGTGCCCTCGCCGACCAGGGGCTGCTGGTATTGGGAGATCTGGTAGCCCTGGGGCAGGTCGGCGTAGAAGTAGTTCTTGCGCTCGAACACCGAATGCCGGTTGACCTGCGCCTTCAGCCCCAGGCCCGTGCGCACCGCCTGCTCGACGCAGTATCCGTTGATCACCGGCAGCATGCCGGGCATGGCCGCGTCGACCAGGGACACCTGGGTGTTGGGCTCGGCGCCGAACCGGGTGGCGGCGCCGGAGAACAGCTTCGCCTCGGAGACGATCTGGGCGTGGACCTCGAGCCCGATGACCACCTCCCAGTCGCCCGTTTCGCCCTCGATCACGTAAGGCATTTACCCGAAATCCCTCAACGTCGCCCTAACAGGCTGCTGAAAAACCACCCATGTGCCGTCCTATCCTTCGAGACG
>JBHHXI010000162.1:0-5619 GCA_046756945.1 Rhodospirillales bacterium | reverse complement strand
GCCGGCGTCCTTCGAGCCGACCATCGACTACGTGGTCACCAAGATCCCGCGCTTCACGTTCGAGAAATTCCCCGGCACCGCGGCGTTGCTCACCACGTCGATGAAATCGGTCGGCGAGACCATGGCCATCGGGCGCACGTGGCCCGAATCCCTGCAAAAGGGCCTGCGCTCCATGGAGACGGGATTGACCGGGCTAAACGAAGTGGAGATCGACGGCGCCGGGGACAGCGCCGGCACCGATGCCATCCGCGCCGCCCTGGCCTTGCCGCGGCCCGACCGCGTGCTGGTCATCGCCCAGGCCTTCCGCTCGGGCCTGAGCGTCGACGAGGTCGCGGCCGCGTGCGCCTACGACCGGTGGTTCCTGGACCAGATCAGGCACCTGGTCGAGGTCGAGGAAGGGGTCCGGGAAAACGGCCTTCCCGGCGACGCGCCGGGCCTGTTGCGCCTGAAGATGCTGGGCTTTTCCGATGAGCGCCTGGCCGAGCTCGCGGGCGGGACGGCGGCCGCGGTGGCCGGCCGCCGCCGGGCCCTGGACGTGGTCCCTGTGTTCAAGCGCGTCGACACCTGCGCCGCCGAGTTCCCCTCGCAGACGCCGTATATGTATTCGGCCTACGAGGGCGACGGGCTGACGCCGGCCGAATGCGAGGCCGACCCGTCGGACCGCGACAAGGTGGTGATATTGGGCGGCGGCCCGAACCGCATCGGCCAGGGGATAGAGTTCGATTACTGCTGCGTGCACGCCGCCTATGCCCTCAAGGAAGCGGGCTTCGAGGCGATTATGGTCAATTGCAATCCGGAGACCGTGTCCACCGATTACGACACATCGGACAGGCTGTACTTCGAGCCCCTGACCGAGGAGGACGTGATCGAACTGATCCATGTCGAGCAGTCCCGGGGCCGCTTTCTCGGCGTCATCGTCCAGTTTGGCGGGCAGACGCCGCTCAAGCTGGCCGCGGCCCTCGAGGCGGCCAACATCCCCATCCTCGGCACCTCGCCCGACGCCATAGACCTGGCCGAGGACCGGGAGCGGTTCCAGTCCCTTCTTCAGGAGATCGGCCTGCGCCAGCCGGCCAACGGCATCGCCCGGTCCCTGGCCGAAGCCGAGGGCGTCGCCGCCGAGATCGGCTATCCGCTGGTGCTCAGGCCGTCCTATGTGCTGGGCGGGCGGGCCATGGAGATCGTCCACGACCACCAGGCGCTGGTCCGCTACATGACCGACGCGGTGCGGGTCTCGGGCGACAGCCCGGTGCTGGTGGATTCGTACCTGCAGGACGCCATCGAGGTCGACGTGGACGGGCTGGCGGACGGCACGGACGTGTACGTGGCCGGCATCATGGAGCACGTGGAGGAGGCCGGAATCCATTCGGGCGATTCGGCGTGCTCGTTGCCGCCCCATACCCTGGACGCGGAGACGGTGGCGGAGCTGGGACGCCAGACCGCGGCGCTGGCCCGGGCGTTGCGCGTGGTCGGGCTGATGAATGTGCAGTTCGCGGTCAAGGACGGCGATATCTACATCCTCGAGGTCAACCCGCGGGCCAGCCGCACCGTTCCGTTCGTCGCCAAGGCCACCGGCCTCCCCATCGCCAAGATCGCCGCCCGGATCATGGCCGGGGAGACCCTGTCCGCCTTCGACCTCGGCAACAGGGCGCGCGCCCGCCACGCGGCGGTCAAGGAAGCGGTGTTCCCGTTCGCCCGTTTCCCCGGCGTCGACATCATTCTCGGCCCGGAGATGAAGTCCACCGGCGAGGTGATGGGCATCGACAACGACTTCGCCCGGGCGTTCGCCAAATCCCAGTTGGGCGCCGGCGTGCGCCTGCCCAAAGAGGGCACGGTGCTCATTTCGGTCAAGGACCGGGACAAGCCCCAGGCCGGCGCGCTGGCCGGGCGGCTTCAAGGCCTGGGCTTTAGTTTGCTGGCCACCTCGGGCACGGCGCGGCACCTCGACCAGGCGGGCCTCGAGGTGCGGCGCATCAACAAGGTCCTCGAGGGTCCGCCCCATTGCGAGGACGCCATCACCAGCGGCCAGGTGCAGCTGGTCATCAATACCACCGAGGGCGCCCAGGCCATCGCCGACAGTTTCTCCATCCGCCGTTCGGCCCTGGTCAACAACCTGCCCCACTACACCACCATGGCCGGCGCCGCGGCCGCCGTCGACGCCATCGAGGCCCTGCTCGGTGGCGGTCTTGAAGTCGCGCCGTTGCAGTCCTATTTTACAACATCGTTCTAGGACCCCCTTTCGGGGTGCCGCCTTCGCCCAACCCTTTGTCGAGGGGGGTGAGGGTTTGTTTTATTGGCGCTGAGTTTTCGGGAACCCCGGCGATGGAAAAAATACCCATGACGGCCGACGGGCTGGCCAAGTTGGAGGACGAACTGAAACGTCTGAAGACCGAAGAAAGGCCGGCCATTATCCGCGCCATCACGGCGGCGCGGGAACACGGGGATCTGACCGAGAACGCGGAATACCATGCCGCCCGCGAACGCCAGAGCTTCATCGAAGGACGGGTGATGGAGATCGAGGACGTCATCAGCCGCGCCGACGTCATCGACATGAGCGAGGTAACCGGCAACGTGGTCCGTTTCGGCGCCACCGTGCACCTGGCCGACGAGGACACCAACGAAAAGACCACCTATCGGATCGTCGGCAGCCATGAAGCCGACGTCTCCGCCGGCCGGCTGTCCATCACATCGCCGCTGGGGCGGGCGCTCATCGGCACCGCGCCGGGCGACAGCGTCGAGGTCAGCACGCCGCGCGGGTCCAAATCCTACGAGGTCGTCAAGGTCCGCTACAACTGAGGCGGGGCCGCGAACCGCATCAAGGCACCTCGCCGCCGTCGGACTCGTCCGCGGCGATGGGAACGCCCGGTTCGGACTTGGTGGCGCGGATGGACAGCGCCGATTTGACATGGCTGACGTTGGCGGCGGTGGTCAACGTGGTGGTCAGGAACCGCTGATAGGCGTCCCAATCCTCGGCCACGATCTTAAGCAGGAAATCGGTCTCGCCGGCCAGCATGTGACATTCGCGCACGTTCGGCCAGTGCCGGGCCAGATCCTCGAACGCCTCCAGGTCCGGCTCCGCCTGGCTGCTCAGGCCGACCTGGGCGAACACGGTCACATTGTAGCCCAGGGCCTTGGGCTCGAGCTCGGCATGGTAGCCCCGGATGTACCCGGCCTCCTCCAGCGCCCGCACGCGGCGCAGGCATGGCGGCGCCGAAATTCCGGCCCGGCGCGCCAGTTCCACGTTGGTGATACGACCGTCCGCCTGCAGGTCATGGAGAATGTGCCGGTCGATACGGTCGAGCTTGACCCGTTGCATATTATTTTTCTCCAACGTCCCGTCCGTTCGCGCAATTATATTACAAGGGTGCGCCCGGCAAGCCAAGGGGACATCCCCGGGCGGAACGCGGTCCGGGGGCCTCGCAAGACCGTCGTATGGTGCGCGAAATCGTGCGAATAATTACCATCCGGCGGGCCGGGGGGCCGCGCTTGCGTCACACACGCCGCGTTCTTATGTTAGGGACGCCGATTTTCAGCCGAATTCCGGGGCTTTTTTTCCGGTCCATATCCAGGGAACGCCGCGCCAATGCCGACTCGCCACCACAGCAAGGTCCTGATCATCGGATCGGGAGCGGCCGGGTATACGGCGGCGGTTTACGCCGCCCGCGCCAACCGCCGGCCGATGCTTGTCAAGGGGCTGCAGCCGGGCGGGCAGCTGACGATTACCACGGACGTGGAAAACTACCCGGGCTTCGCCGACGCGGTGCAGGGCCCGTGGCTGATGGAGCAGATGCAAAAACAGGCCGAGAACGTGGGCACGGTCATGTTCGACGATACCATCGCCGCGGCGGACCTCGGCGCCCGGCCCTTCGCGCTCACCGGGGATTCGGGCGCCCTTTATACCGGCGATACCGTGATCATCTGCACCGGCGCCAGCGCCCGCTGGCTGGGGCTGGACAGCGAGGAACAATTCAAGGGCTTCGGCGTTTCGGCCTGCGCCACGTGTGATGGATTCTTTTTCCGGGACAAGGCGGTGGCGGTGGTCGGCGGCGGCAATACGGCGGCCGAGGAGGCCCTGTTTCTGACCAATTTCGCCACCCAGGTGACGCTGATCCACCGCCGCGACGCGCTACGCGCCGACAGGATTCTCCAGGACCGCCTGTTCGCCAACGACAAGATCCGGGTGGTGTGGGACAGCGTGGTCGAGGAAATACTGGGCGCCGGCGATCCGCCCGGCGTCACCGGGATCAGGATCAAGAACGTCAAGACCGGCAAGGGTACCGACATTGCCGTGCACGGGGTGTTCATCGCCATTGGCCACACCCCCAACACCGAAGTGTTCAAGGGGCAGCTGGAAATGGATTCCCAGGGATACATCATCACCGGGCCGGACAGCACCCAGACCAACGTGTCCGGCGTATTCGCCGCCGGCGATGTCCAGGACCGGATCTTTCGCCAGGCGGTGACCGCCGCCGGCACCGGGTGCATGGGCGCCTTGGAGGCGGAACGTTTCCTCACCGAGCACGAAACAGAGGCCGAGGCTGCGGAGTAAACCCACGGAGCCCTTCGTGCGCGCCGGCATAAGCGGCGGCGCCGGCCACGGGAGCGGGCCGCCGCGCTAATACCAAGGAACGCTGATCATCATGGACTGGGACAAGCTTCGGGTCTTCCACGCGGTCGCCGAGGCGGGGAGCTTCACCCGCGCCGGCGATTCGCTGAATCTGAGCCAGTCGGCGGTCAGCCGGCAGATCAGCGGGCTCGAAAGCAGCCTCAAGGTCCCCCTGTTCCACCGCCACGCCCGCGGCCTGATCCTGACGGAACAAGGGGAGATGCTGTACCGCACGGCACATGAGATCCTGGCCAAGGTGGCCATGGCCGAGGCCCGGCTCAGCGAAAGCACGGAACGGCCCCAGGGCCCGCTGAGGATCACCACGACGGTGGCGTTCGGCTCGGTGTGGCTGACCTCGCGTATAAAGGATTTCCTGGCCCTTTACCCCGACATCGACGTCACCCTGGTGCTCGCCGAGACCGAACTGGACCTCTCCATGCGCCAGGCCGACGTGGCCATCCGCATGATGCCGCCGCGCCAGCCCGACCTCATCCAGCGCCACCTCATGACCATGAGCTACCACGTCTTCGCGGCGCCGGAGTACCTGAAGAAACACGGCATGCCGAAGACGCCGGAGGACCTGGACAACCACCGCATCGTCGTCTTCGGCGACGATGCGCACTCGCCCCTGCCCAACCGCAACTGGCTTCTCGAGGCCGGGACCAGGCCCGGCCGAAAGCGGCGGGCCGCGTTGAAGGTGAACAGCACCTACGCCATCTTCCGCGCCGTGCAGAGCGGCCTCGGCCTCGGCGCCCTGCCCGACTACATGAGCCGGGAATCGGGCAATCTGGTGGAGGTGCTCCCGGAACTGGGCGGGCCCACCGTCGATACCTTCTTCGTGTACGCAGAGGAACTGCGTCATTCCAAGCGCATCGGCGTCTTCCGCGATTACCTCGTGCGCAGGATCGCCGAGGACGGCCTGTGACGGCGACGCTTAGTACTCCCTTGCACGATTTCGCGTACCATACGACGGTCTTGCGAGGTTTCCGGCTAGGAGCGCGGCGCGCCTGCCTGCG
>JBHHXI010000161.1:0-5635 GCA_046756945.1 Rhodospirillales bacterium | reverse complement strand
GTCGGGGACGAACGGCAGGGAACCGACGACCGGGAAGTAATAGTCGCCCTTGAAACTGACGATCAGCGGCCTGTCGTTGGCGATGAACTCGGCGAACAGGGTGACCACGAACAGGACGAGAAAGATCCACAACGAGACGAACCCGCGCGTATTCGCCCGGAAGTTGCGCAACCGCCGCCGGTTGATGGGCGTGATGCGCAGGCCGAGGAAGCGGTCCGCGGCCATCGCCTAGACCTCCCTCGCCTCGAAGTCGATGCGGGGGTCGACCACGTGGTACATGATGTCGCCCACCAGCACGAGGACGAGCCCGAGCAGGGTGAAAAAGTACAGCGTCCCGAACATGACCGGATAGTCGCGGTTGATGATCGCCTCGAACCCGAGAAGGCCGAGCCCGTCGAGGGAAAAGATGATCTCGACCAGGAACGCCCCGGTGAACAGGACGCCGATGAAGGCGCTGGGGAAGCCGGCGATGACGATCAGCATGGCGTTGCGGAACACGTGGCCGTACAGCACCTGGTTTTCGCTCAGCCCCTTGGAGCGCGCCGTGGTCACGTACTGCATGTTGATCTGGTCGAGGAACGAGTTCTTGGTCAGCATGGTCAGCGTGGCGAAGGCGCCGATGACCAGGGCGAAGATGGGCAGCGTGATGTGCCAGAAATAATCGGCGACGCACCGGTAGTTCAGGGCGCACTCGTACCATCTGAGGTGCTCCCACTCGGACGACTGGAGGCCGCGCAGCGGGAACCAGTCGAAGTAGCTGCCGCCGGCGAAGAGGACGACCAGCAGGATGGCGAACAGGAACCCCGGGATGGCGTAGCCGACGACGATCAGGCCGCTGGTCCAGACGTCGAAGCGCGACCCGTCGCGCACCGCCTTGGCTACCCCCAGGGGAATGGAGATCAGGTAGACGATCAGCGTCGTCCACAGGCCAAGGCTGATCGATACCGGCATCTTCTCCAGGACCAGGTCCACCACCTTGCGGTCGCGGAAATAGCTGTCCCCGAAATCGAACACCAGGTAGTTCTTCATCATCAGGAAGAAGCGTTCGTGGGCCGGCTTGTCGAAGCCGTAGAGCTTTTCGATCTCCTTGATCAGCTCGGGGTCGAGCCCGCGCGAGCCGCGGTACTTTTCGGCGAATCCGCCGCCGGTGTCCCGGATCCGCCCCTGCCCGACCGCCTCGCCGCTGGTGGTGCCGGAAATCCTCGCCGTGGCCTGTACGGCCGTGCCCTTGATCTGGGCGATCAGCTGCTCCACCGGGCCGCCCGGCGCCGCCTGCACGATGACGAAATTGACGACGATGATCCCGAACAGCGTCGGGATGACCAGCAACAGGCGTCGGATGATATAGGCGAACATGGAATAAGGCTGCCCCGTTCCACTTGGGCCACTAGATGTTTTTCCGCCGTTCCACAAGGGCCACGTTTTTGCCGGCGTCGATCCACCAGGTATCGAATCCGAGGTTGTACTTGGGTGTCACCGCGGGGCGGCCGAACTTGTCCCAGTAGGCGACCCGGAAACTCTGGATGTGCCAGTGGGGAATGAGGTAATGGCCCCACAGCAGCACCCTGTCCAGGGCCCGGGTGCGGGCGGTCAGGCTCTTGCGGTCGGGCGCCGCGATTACCAGGTCGACGAGCTTGTCGATGGCGTCGCTGCGGATGCCGATGGTATTGCGGCTGCCCGGCCTGTCGGCGGCTTTGCTGCCCCACATTTCCCGTTGTTCGTTGCCCGGCGAAAGCGACTGGCCGAAGACGTCGACGATCATGTCGAAATCGAAGTCCTCGGTGCGTCTCTGGTACTGGGCGCTGTCCACGGTGCGCACCCGGGCGTCTATCCCCAGGCGCTTCAGGTTGCGCTTGAAGGGCAGCGCGATGCGTTCCCAGGTGGGCTGGCTGAGCAGGATCTCGAAGGTGAACGGCTTGCCGGTCTTGGCGTGGACGAGCCGGCCCTCCTTGATCACCCAGCCGGCGTCCTTGAGCAGCTTCAGCGCCTTGCGCAAATTACGCCGGATGTTGCCCGAGCCGTCCGTGGACGGGGGCTCATAGGCCTTGGTGAAGACCTCGTCGGGGATCCTGCCGCGCAGGGGCTTGAGGATTTTCAGCTCGTCCGGCCCCGGCAGGCCCCTCGACGCCAGCTCGGAATTGGAGAAGTAGCTTTTCGTGCGCGTGTACTGGCCGTAGAACAGGTTCTTGTTGGTCCACTCGAAGTCGAAGGCGTAGGCCAGGGCACGGCGCACGCGCGGGTCCTTGAACAACGGCCGGCGGATGTTGAAGACGAAGGCCTGCATGCCCGTCGGCCGCTGGTGGCGGATCTCCACCTTCTTGATCAGGCCCGCCCGGATGGCCGGCGAATCGTACGCCGTGGCCCAGTTCTTGGAGACGTTTTCCTGGCGGAAATCGTATTCGCCGCCCTTGAAGGCCTCCAGGGCCACCGTCGTGTCCCGGTAATAGTCGTAGCGGATGATGTCGAAGTTGTTCCGGCCCTTGTTCACGGGCAGGTCCGCCGCCCAGTAGTCCTTGATCCGCTCATAGGTGATCGAGCGGCCGGCCTCGAAGGCCTTGATCCGGTAGGGACCGCTGCCGAGCGGCGGCTCGAGGATGGTCTTGGCGAAATCGCGGCCCTCCCAGAAGTGCCTGGGCAGCACGGGCAACTGGCCGATGATCAACGGCAGCTCGCGGTTCTCGCCGCCCGAGAAGGTGAACTTCACCGTGCGCGGCCCGGTCTTCTCGGCCTTCTTCACGTTGGCGAAATAGAACCGGAAGAAGGGCTGCCCCTTGGTCTTCAATATCTCCAGGCTGAAGATCACGTCCTCAGGCGTCACCGGTTTGCCGTCGTGCCAGCGCGCCTCCTTGCGCAGGGTGAACGCCACCCAGGAACGGTCCTCGGGCATCTCGATGGATTCGGCCAGGTGGCCGTATTCGGTGAAGGGCTCGTCATCGGAATTGGTCAGCAACGTCTCGAACAGCCCCCCCAGACCGGCCGCCGCCACCCCCTTCAGGATATAGGGGTTGAGGTTGTCGAAGGTGCCGATGGCCGCAAGCTTGACTTCGCCGCCCTTCGGCGCGTCCGGGTTGACGTAGTCGAAGTGCTTGAAATCGGGCCCGTATTTCGGATCGCCGTACATGGCGATGGCGTGGCGCGGCGTGACCGCTTCGGCGCCGGCGCCGTGAAGCCCGATGGCGGCCAGGGCCGCGATGCCGGCCAGCGCCGCGGTGATCGCTCGCATGAGCCCTCCACTCGTTCCAGTGTTCGCGTTGCCCGGGGATATTGGCGGCACACCCCCTTGGGTTCAAGGACCGTATCGTACCCCTCGCCCGGTTGTGATCCTCCTAGTGGTATCAGCCGGCCAGGACCTCCAGGGCCGGGCCATGGATGCGGGCGTCGCCGGCGGCGAGGACCCGGCTGCCGGAGGCGAGGGTCAGGGGTTCTCCGCCCCAGTCGGTGATGACGCCCCCGGCGCCGGCGACGATGGGGGCCAGGGCGAGGAAGTCGTAGGGCGCCATGGTCGCTTCGGCGACCAGGTCGACGTGGCCGCTGGCGAGCAGGCCGTAAGCGTAGCACTCGGCGCCGTAGACGGCGCGCCGGACGCGGGCGCGCAGGCGCTCGAAGGCGTCGAAGTCGCCGCCCGGGAACATCTGCGGCGAGGTGGCGTACAGCCACGCCTGGTCCAGCTCGGCGCACCCGCGCACCCGCGCCGGGGCGCCGTTGAAGGTCGTCGGCCGCCCCTCGATTCCGATCCAGCGTTCGTTCAGGGCCGGCGCGTCCATGACGCCGAGAACCGGCACGCCGCGCCGGGTCAGCGCGATCAGGGTGCCGAACAGGGGCTTGCCGGTGACGAAGGACTGGGTGCCGTCTATGGGGTCCAGGACCCACACGTATTCGGCGTCGATGCGCACCTTGCCCAACTCCTCGCCATAGACGCCGTGCTCGGGGAACGCGGCGCCGAGGATGTCCCGCATGGCCGCCTCGGCCTCCCGGTCGGCGCCGGTGACCGGGCTTCGGTCCGTCTTGTCGTCGACTGCGAGATCCCGGCGGAAATATTTCATGGCGACGCGGGCCGCGGCGTCGGCCAGGCGTCCGGCCACGTCGGCGAAGGCAAAGGCGCCGTCCCCCGGCGTTGCCGGGCCGGTCATGGAAGGGGCTTGGGCGAGTCGCTGAGCGAACGCAGGTAGGCGATGACGGCGGCCCGGTCGGCGGCCTTCTTGATGCCGTTGAACGTCATCTTGGTGCCCGGCGCGAAGGCCTTGGGCTTGGCCAGGAAGGCGTCCAGGTCCTCGAACGTCCACGCCCCGCCGAGGCCGGCCAGGACGCCCGAGAACTTGAAGCCCTGGGCGCCGGCCTTGGCGCGCCCCACCACGTCCCACAGGTTGGGGCCCACCTTGTTGGCGCCGCCCTTGTCCACGGTGTGGCAGGCCTTGCACTTCTTGAAGACCTTCTTGCCGGCGCCGGCATCGGCCGAGGCGAGAAGGGCCGCTACCGTCCCGTCCCCCGACGGGCCGCCGGTTTCGGCGGCCGGCGCGGACGGGGCCGGCGCGGACGCAGCCGGTGCCGTTTTAACGACCCTGAGCGCCGCCGGGACTTCCGGTTCGTCGGCGGGTATCAACAGCTCGCCGACCATGATGCTGCCCCACAGCACCCATACTACTACCAGCGCCGCGGCGGCGAGTTTCTGGAGGAACAAATTACTCATGAAGCGATATCCGTTCAGCCCCCGCGATGGACCGGGGCGCCGGTTTGCCGTGGGGGACCTGGCGACGCCGGGCGTCCCCGCCGGGGCGGATTTTGCCTCAACGGTCCGGCCCGTTCAATCGCCTATTGGCGAAACCTGTTTTCCGTGGACGGCGCGGCGGTATATGGTGCGCCGGCGCGCCCCGCGCCGACACCCGGGAGGCGTAAAACGACACCGATCCATGAGCGTGCCCGGCAATCCCATCGTCATCATTCCCGCCCGCATGGCGTCGACCCGCCTGCCGGGCAAGCCGCTGGCCGACATTTGCGGCGCGCCGATGATCGTCCACGTCTGGCGCCGCGCCCAGGAGGCCGGCGTCGGGCCGGTGGTGGTCGCCTGCGCCGAGGCCGAAGTCGCCGAGGCCGTGGGCGCCGCCGGCGGGCGCGCCGTGCTTACCCGGGCCGACCACCGTACGGGCTCGGACCGGGTGTTCGAGGCGCTCGGCTCCGTCGACCCGGACGGGCGCTTTGATGCCGTCGTCAACATCCAGGGGGATCTGCCGACCATCACGCCGGCCGCCATACTTGCCGCCATCGGGGCTTTGGAAGACGACGCCGTCGACATCGCCACCCTGGCCTCGGTCATCCGCGACGCCGGCGAGCGCGGCGACCCCAACGTGGTCAAGGCGGTCCTTTCGCTGAAGCCCGGCTCGGAAGTCGGGCGCGCCCTGTACTTCAGCCGCGCGCAGGTTCCCGCCGGCGAGGGCGATCTGTACCATCACATCGGGCTTTACGTCTTCCGCCGCGCCGCCCTGGCCCGCTTCGTCGGCCTCGATGCCGGGGTGCTGGAGCGGCGCGAGAGGCTGGAGCAGTTGCGCGCCCTCGAGCACGGCATGCGCATCGACGCCGCCCTCGTTGACACGGTTCCCCTCGGTGTCGATACTCCCGCCGACCTCGAGCGCGCCCGCGC
>JBHHXI010000160.1:0-5814 GCA_046756945.1 Rhodospirillales bacterium | reverse complement strand
GGCCACTGGCCGGGGCGCCTCTTTCGGGGCCTGCCAGGCGCGCAGCCAGGCCTCGAAGTCGGGGACGGGCAGAGGCCTGCCGATGAAATAGCCCTGGGCGGTGTCGCATCCCATCGCCGCCAGCAAGGCGAGGGTTTCGACGGATTCGACCCCTTCGGCGCTGGCCGTCAGGCCGAGGTTGTGGGCCAGATCGATCGTCGATCTGACGATGGTCTGGTGGTCCTTGTTATCCAGCATGTCGCGGACGAAGGAGGTGTCGATCTTGAGCTCGTGCACCGGCAGCGCCTGCAGGCAGGCGAGCGAGGAATAGCCGGTGCCGAAATCGTCGATGGAGATTTTCAAGCCGAATTCGGCAAGACGCACGATGTTCGTCTTGCACCGTTCCGTATCCACCGTGATCGCATCCTCGGTGAATTCCATGATCAGGTGCTCCGGCTCGACGCCGTATCCGTCCACCAGGTTCTCGATCAATTGAGGCAGATCGTTGTCCTGCAGGGATTTGGCCGACAGGTTGGCGGACATGGTCAGGTCGATGCCGGCGGCGCGCCAGCGCGCGCACTGCTCGATGGCGGACCGCAACGCCCACTCGGTGAGATCGTGGATCAGGCCGGTATGCTCCGCGACCGCGACGAACTCGTCCGCCGGTACGAACCCGTATACGGGGTGACGCCACCGCACCAGCGATTCGACACCGATCACCTGGTTGGTCGGAACGGATATCTTGGGCTGATAGTGAAGCTCGAGCTCTTCGCGTTCGATGGCGCGGCCGAGCCCGCCGGTCAGGCTCACCAGGGTCAAATGGCGCACGCTGTGATGATCCTGATCCTCATCGTAGAACGCCATCGGCACTCCGGCGTTCTTCGCCACGTACATGGCGACGTCGGCCTTTTGTATCAGCTCCGTCATGTCCGTTCCGTCGTCGGGAAAGATTGCCGCGCCGACGCTTGCGTTCACGTCCAGGGTCAGCCCCTTGCACAGCAAAGGCGCGTCCAGCGCCTTCTTCAGGCGCTCGCTCAGGTTTGTCACGGCGAACCTGTCGAGCACCGGGGACAGAAGGATGGCGAACTCGTCCCCGCCCAGTCGCGCGATCATGTCGGAGGCGCGCAAAAGCTTGGTCAGGCGCCTGGCGATCTGCTGCAACACCAGGTCGCCGACGTGATGGCCAAGGGTGTCGTTGATCTCCTTGAACCGGTTGAGATCGACAACCAACAGGGCGAACCGGTCCCCCGTGCGCCGGGCCCGGCGACTGCAGTCGTGCATGCGATCATACAGGAGCGTCCGGTTGGGAAGGCCCGTCAGCGCATCGTGGAGCGCCTGGTGTTCCAACGCATCGTGGCGTGCTTTTCGATCGGTGATGTCGCGGACGTAGGCGATCTGCCAGGCCCCGCCGTCATTGACCAGTTCGCGCATGGTGATTTCGACGGGAAAGGCCGACTCGTCCATCCGGTGCGCCACCAACTCGCGACGGCGGATGCCGGGCGCCGGCGCGGCGCCGGAATCGGGGCGTGCCATGAGCGCCGTCGCGTCCGGTATGAGACTGCCGATATGGCGGCCGACCAGCGTTTGCGCGCCGTCGTCCTCGGCGCTCGCGCCGAGCATCTGCTTGGCGGCGGGGTTGGCGTCCAGGATGACCCCGATCTCATCGAGCAACAGGATGCCGTCGGAGCTGTTGTCGACGGCGCCGTTTCTCATGGTTTGGCGGTGGCCAACGGTATCGCCCTGGCGCCGCAGGGGCGACGGTTTCCGCCCGGCCCGGTGGAAGAGTGCGTAAACCAGGCAAAGCGCCGTCGCCGTCAGAATAGTGGCGATCAACGGGCCGAAGGTGGCCGGGCGCCCGAAAACCGTGAATTGCGCCGCCAGAATCCCGATGTCGACGAAGGGCAAAGCTCCGGCAAGGTAAAACGCCCCGGCCGCCAGGAAGAGAAGGGCGGAGGTCGCGTACCATGTCTTCGGCGCTTTGGGTCCTCTCGGCATTCGAACCTCTCCCTGCGTTTTGCGGGCGCCGCGTCCATGTGGCGCGGCGTCCCGGCGGGGGCGGAAAGCCCGCACGGGCTCCGCTACGATTGCGTCGGGCGGCCAGCCATTGCCGCCGGCCCGATGACTACGACAGGGGGTCCGCCGACGCGGCCCGCGGTGGGCGCGCCAGCAGGGGATCGTTTTGTCGTCACGCCCCCCTCGGACGTCCGGTGACGACGGCTTCCGGCGCCGCGCCTATCCGGCCCAGTGAAAGATGCCAATAATTCTCACATAAATTACCAATAATTAACCACTTGGTCAACATGCATTAACGAAAAAGTACAATAAAAATTCCACGAATCTGTAAAATATTCAATAAAATGTGAATATAATATCGATAAATATTATATAAAATTTTATCTAAATTGCATGGATTGCACGGACAACGCACAGGGTGCCGGTCCCGTTTGATTCTCGATGCTTTCGGGGGGGTGGGGTTCCGGTTCCGCCGCGGGCCGCCATTAGGCGTGACGGCCCGACCGGGTATCAGGGGACACTAGCCGGCTGCTGAAAAACCACCCATGTGCCGTCCTATCCTTCGAGACGCCGCCCTTTGGGCGGCTCCTCAGGATGAGGATTCTCATATAATCAAACACTTACCCCTCATGCTGAGGAGGCGCGGAGCGCCGTCTCGAAGCATAAGGCACCAGCAACGCCCTTTTTCAGCAGCCTGCTAGCCGGCGACGACCACCAGCCGGGGCGGCTCCTGGGCGGCCCGCCAGGTGTGGAGCCAGTCCTCGAAATCGCCGATGGGCAGCGCCTTGCTGATGAAATAGCCCTGGGCGATGTCGCCGTCCATGTCCGCCAGAAGGGCGAGGATCTCGGCGGATTCGACCCCTTCGGCGACCACCTTCAGGCCCAGGTTGTGGGCAAGCTGGATGGTGGATTTGACGATGACCTGGTCGCTCTCGTTTTCCATCATTTCCATGACGAAGGACTTGTCGATCTTGAGTTCGTGCACCGGCAGGTCCTTCAGGTACGCGAGCGAGGAATAGCCGGTGCCGAAATCATCGATGGACAGCTTCATCCCCTTCTCCGCGAGACGGTCGATGACCGCCTTGGAGCGATCCGAATCCGCCATGATCGCGCTCTCGGTGATCTCCGCCACGAGACGCTCCGGCGCCACGCCGTATTCTTCCAACAGCTCCCCGATCAATTGGGGCAGGTCGTCGTCCTGCAGGATCTTGGCCGAGAGGTTCACGGACACGCTCAGGTCCATGCCCGCCGCGCGCCAGCGCGCGCACTGCTCGATGGAGGTCCGCAACGCCCACTCGGTAAGGTTCCCGATGAGCCCCGTCCGCTCGGCCAGCGTGATGAACTCCTCGGCCGGAATGTATCCATGCGCCGGGTGGCGCCACCGGGCCAGGGCCTCGACGCCGATGACCTGGTTGGTCTCGACGGAAATCTTGGGCTGGTAGTGCAGCTCGAGCTGCTCTCCCTCGATGGCGCGCTTGAGTTCTCCGGTCAGGGTCAGATGGCGCACGCTGTTTTGATCCTGATCCGGATCGTAGAAGGCCAGCAGAAGTCCCGCGTTCTTGGCCACGTACATGGCGATGTCGGCCTTTTGGACCAGCTCCGTGGCGTCGGTTCCGTGGTCGGGGAAGATGGCGGCACCGATGCTGGCGCCGACGTCGAGGGTCAGTCCCTCGCACTGCACCGGCGCTTCCAGCACCTTCTCCAGGCGCCCGGCAAGCGTTGTCACCGACGCCTCGCCCGCCACCGGCGTCAAAAGGACGGCGAACTCGTCGCCCCCCAGCCGGGCGATCATGTCCGACCTGCGCAAGGGAGTCTTCAGGCGGGTCGCGATCTGCCGCAACACCAGGTCGCCGATGTGATGGCCGAGGGTGTCGTTGATCTCCTTGAAGCGGTCGAGGTCGAGAATCAAAAGGGCGAACTGCTCGCCCGTGCCCGAGGCCCGGCGGATGGTTTCGCCGAGGCGCCTGGAAAGATACGTCCGGTTGGGAAGATCCGTCAGCGCGTCGTGCAGCGCCTGGTGCTCGAGGGCCTCCTGGCGCGCCTTGCGGTCGGTGATGTCGCGGACGAACGCGATCTGCCAGCGCCCGTCGTCCGTCGTCATCTCGCGCAAGGCGATCTCGACGGGGAATTTCGACCCGTCGGCCCGCTGCGCCTCGGTCTCGTGGCGCCGGGCGCCCGCCGCGGGGGCGGCATCGGCGCCAGGGCGCCGAATCAGGGGGCTGGCGTCAGGGATAAAGGTGCCGATAGGGCGGCCGGCCAGTTCTTTCGCGTCCTCGCCGAACAAATTCCCGGCGGCGGGGTTCGCATCGAGAATAACCCCGGCCTCATCGAGTACCAGGATGCCGTCGAAGCTGGTGCGGACGACGCCTTTCATCATGGCGTCCTTGTTGCGGATCTCGGTGCCCTGGCGCCGGATGCGCAGCGTCATCCAGTTGGACTGGCTGATGATCCCGGAAACGAAGCACAGCGCCGTCGCCAGGAGAATGGCCGAGGTGTCGAAAATGAGATTCTCGTGATGCGCGGCCATCGCCGCGCCGGTCACGGCCGCCCAGACGAGGACCAGCAGGGCCAGACTCTTGCGCCAGTTCCAGCCGGCGTACCTGGGGCCGAAGACGAATACCAGCAGGCCCGCGACGGCGAGCACGAACAAGGGATTCAGTCTTTGCAGCAGACGGCCCTGGACCAGGGACTGGTAGACCAGTCCGACCACCTTGACACCCGGTATGATCCCCCACCGGGGCGCCGACAGGTTGTCGCCCAGCTGCACCGCCGTGGCCCCGACGATCACCCGCTTGCCGGCGACGCGGCCGGGGTCGAAACGCTTCGCCAGCACGTCGGCATAGGAGATCTGGTCGATGGTCCTGGGCGAGATGCCGAAGTCGATATGGTAGGTGCCGCCGGCGTGGTTCTCGATGCCCGCCAGTTGCGCCGCCAGGAAGGGAATGGTTCCGTCCTTCCATGGCTGCTGGATGTCGACCCGCCGGACGACCCCGTCCGGGTCCGGGCGCAGGGACACGGAGGCCAGCGAAGCCTTGTCGCGGAACGAGGGCAGGGGTTCGGTGAGGATGATGCGGGATTCGCCGGCGTCTTCGCCGGCCTGGCCTTGGCGGTACTGCTTGAACACCGGCAGGATGGCGCGGGACCCGGCCCGCGCCAGAGCCCTGGCGAAACGGGAATCGCCGTCGGCGTCGGAAGCCGAGCTGAAGTCGACGTCGAACGCCACACGCTCGGCCCCGGCGTCGAGAAGCGTCTCCAGGATCCGCGCATGGTACTCCCTGGGCCAGGGCCAGGTTCCCACTTCCTCCAGGCTTTCCGCGTCGATGGCGACGATCACCAGATCCGGGGTGGCGTCACGCCCGAAAACGGAGAAATGGGCCTCGTGAATCTTGTTGTCGACGAAGCGCAGACCGCCGGAAAGGTAGAACGCCGCGACCGCCAGGAAGATAATGGCGGCCGTGACGTACCGGGCCTTTAGGGCCTTGTGTTCTGTGGACGGTCCGTTCGGCATTTTTGCCTCTCTCGGCGCTTTTCGTGGCTGGCGGTGTCGTCAACAGCGCGACGTCCCTACGGGCACGGAACACCCGTAAGGACGCCTCTCGCCGTCTGTCTGGCGGCTAGGAATCGCCGCCGCGGCCCCTGCCGCGGCCGCGGCCCCTGCCGCTGCTGTCGTCGGTGCTGATGCTGGTGCTGGTGCTGGTGCCCAGGCCGCCGGCGTTGCCGCCGCTGGACAGGCCGCCGCCGCCGGAACCGCTGTTGGAGGACAGGCCGCCGCCGCTGGACAGGCCGCCGCCGCCGGAACCGCTGTTGGAGGACAGGCCGCCG
>JBHHXI010000159.1:0-5940 GCA_046756945.1 Rhodospirillales bacterium | reverse complement strand
AGAAGGCCTTCGCCGGGCAGACCTTCGACCGCACCGTGCACAAGGGCGACCTGACGGGCATCGAGATCATCAACCGCCTGGCCGAGCAGGTGTGGGCCCGCGACATCGGCCGCCTGGAAGACCATCGCGCCGTGGAGCTGATCAAGACGCCGTCCGGGGACGCCATCGCCGGGGTGCTGATGATCGACATGCGCGCCGGCGATTTCGTCTTCGTCCAGGCGCGGGCGGTGCTGCTGGCCACCGGCGGCGGCCCCACCATGTACAAGTACCACACGCCGTCCGGCGACAAGAGCTGCGACGGCATGGCCATGGCCTTGCGCGCCGGGCTGCCGCTCAGGGAAATGGAGATGATCCAGTTCCACCCGACCGGCCTCATGGCGGGGCCGGAGACGCGCATGACCGGCACCGTGCTGGAGGAGGGCCTGCGCGGTTTCGGCGGGCACCTGCTCGACGGGGCGGAGAGGCGCTTCATGCCCGACTACGACGGCCGCGCCGAGCGGGCGACGCGGGACATCGTCAGCCGCGCCATGTACGCCGAAATGCGCGCCGGCAACACGGCGCCCGAGGGCGGCCTGTACCTGACCATGCGCCACCTGGACGCGGACGCCGTGAAGGCCGGGTTCAAGGGCATGGTCGAACGGTGCGCCGACTGCGGCTTCGACCTGGTCGGCGGCCTGGTCGAGGTGGTGCCCACCGCCCATTACATGATGGGCGGCGTCGTCTTCGGCGTCGACTGTTCGACCGGGATCGCCGGCCTGTTCGCCGCCGGCGAGGACACCGGCGGGGTGCACGGCGCCAACCGCCTGGGCGGCAACGGCGTCGCCAACGCGACCGTCTTCGGGGCCATCGCCGGGGACAGCATGGCGGCCTCGGTTGCCGGCGCGGACGGATTCGCCGACCCCGACGAGGACGCCATTGCCGCCGGCGTGGAGCGCTGCCGGACGCCGCTCGGCCGACCGACCGGGGACCTCGACGAGATCCGCGAGCGGCTTTTCGAGCTGATGTGGGAGGACGTGGGCATCGTCCGCAGCGCTTCGGGGCTGGACCGGGCGGGCGCCGCCCTGGTCGCGCTGGAGGCCGACCTGGACGCCGTCGGCGTCGCCGGGGAGGACCTGGTCTACAACCTTACCTGGCACGACTGGTTGAACCTGAAGAGCCTGATCCTGGTCGGCCGGGCCATCACCGCGGCGGCCATGGGGCGCCAGGATTCCCGGGGCGCCCACTTTAATTCCGACCATCCGGAGACGGGGGACCTGGCCGCCTCGCGCTTCACCAGCGTCCGCCTCGACGGCGGCGCCATGGTGGTCGACACCGAGCCCGTGCGCTTCACCCGGGTCGAGCCGGGCGAGACCCTGCTCGCCGATTCGGCCGCCGAGTAGGGCCCGACAATGGCGGACATCGTCATCGCCGAGTTCATGGACGAGGCCGCGGTCGAGGACCTGCGCCGGGACTACGACGTGGTCTACGACCCCGGACTGGTCGACCGCGCCGACGACCTGCTCGCCGCCATCGCCGGCTGCCGGGCCCTGGTCGTGCGCAACCGCACCCAGGTGGGCGGCGCCCTGCTCGACGCGGCGCCGCGCCTGGAGGCGCTGGGACGCCTCGGCGTCGGCCTCGACAATATCGACATCGAGGCCTGCTAGGCCCGGGGCGTCACCGTGCGGCCGGCGTCGGGCGCCAACGACCTGGCGGTCGCCGAGTATGTCATCGCCGGCCTGTTCATGCTTCTGCGCGGCGCCTACCACGCCGGCGCCCGGGTGCTGGCCGGGGAGTGGCCGCGCACGGACCTGATGGGGCGCGAGGTCGCCGGCCGCCGCCTCGGCCTGATCGGCTTCGGCGCCATCGGCCGGGCGGTGGCGTCCCGGGCGCGGGCGCTCGGCATGACCGTTGCCGCCTACGACCCATACGTGTCCCCGGATGATCCGGCCTGGGCGGGGGTGGACGCGCGGGGCCTGGATGATATCGTCGGCGAAAGCGACGCCCTCAGCCTGCACGTGCCGCTGACCGACGAGACCCGCCATCTGATCGACGGCAAAGCACTGTCGCGCATGCGGCCCGGCGCCGTCCTCATCAACGCGGCGCGCGGCGGCGTCGTCGACGAGGACGCGCTGGCCGGGGCCCTCAGGGCGGGCACGCTGGGCGGCGCCATGCTGGACGTGTTCGAGAACGAGCCGCTGGCGGCGGGCTCGCCATTGGAAGGGGTCCCCAACCTGATCCTCACCCCCCACATCGCCGGGCTGAGCGAGGACTCGCACCGGCGCATCAGCGCGGTCACCGCGGCCAACGTGCGCCGGGTGCTGGAAGGGAGCTGATCCGTGGCCAGCCTGACCCTGGACGCGCTCCACGATCTGGCCGTGCGCGTCCTCTGCGCGTCCAGGACCTCGCCGGAGAACGCCGCCGCCGTGGCCCAGGCGCTGGTGGCGGCCGAGGCCGACGGGTTGGCCGGCCATGGCGCGTCGCGCCTGCCGTCCTATGCCGACCAGGCCGTGGCCGGCAAGGTGGACGGCCTGGCCACGCCCGGGCTCAGCGAAACGGCGGCCGCGGCGGTGCGGGTGGACGCGCGCAACGGTTTCGCCTACCCGGCCATCGCCCTCGGCCTCGACCGCGCCGCCGGCCTGGTGGAGAAGACCGGCGTCGTCGCCGTGGCGGTGGGCAATTCCCATCATTTCGGCGCCGCCGGCTACCACGTGGAGCGGCTGGCGGAAAAGGGCTTCGTCGGCCTCGCCTTCGGCAACTCGCCGGCGGCCATCGCGCCGTGGGGCGGGTCCAGGGCCCTGTTCGGCACCAATCCCATCGCCTGCGCCTGTCCGCGCACCGGCGCCGCGCCCCTGGTCATCGACCTCGGTTTGAGCAGGGCCGCCCGGGGCAGGATCATGGTCGCCGCGCGCGCCGGCGAGCCGATTCCCGAGGGCTGGGCCCTTGACGCCGGGGGCCGGCCGACCACCGACGCCACGGCGGCCATGGAAGGCACCATGCTGCCCATGGGCGACGCCAAGGGCTCGGCCCTCGTCCTCATGGTCGAGATCCTGGCCGCGGCGCTGACCAACTCCCATTTCGGCTACCAGGCGAGCTCCTTCTTCGACGCAAAGGGGCCGCCGCCCCGGACCGGCCAGTTCTTCCTCGTGCTCAGGCCCGAAAACTTCGCCGGCGACGCCTTCCCCGGGCGCCTGGAGGAACTCCTCAAGGCGATTCTGGACCAGCCGGGGACCCGCCTGCCCGGGCAGCGGCGGCTGGCCAACCGCGAGAAGGCGCGGCGCTCGGGCGTCGACATCCCCGACGCCCTGCACGCCGAGCTGCTCAAGCGCGCCGGAGGGTGAAGCGCCGCCGGCCCAGGGCGCCCTTGCCGCCGGTTGGGGAACAGTCCGGGACTCTGGGAGCCTGAAAGGGCCGTTGATGCCCTATCGTTCCCTTTTGCGCAGTTGCGCGAATCGCCCGAATCCCCTAGAAAGCCTTGGCGCCGGGGAGTGGCGCAGCCTGGTAGCGCATCTGCTTTGGGAGCAGAGGGTCGCTGGTTCGAATCCAGTCTCCCCGACCACCTGTTTCACCTGGCCTGGGACGAAAGGATCGCCATGACGGAGGCGCGCATCTACCGGCCGGCGAAGACCGCCATGCAGTCGGGTCGGGCGAAAACCCGGAAATGGGTGTTGGAGTTCGAGCCCGCGGCGGCGAAGATCGTCGATCCCCTGATGGGGTGGACCGGCTCGGCCGATACCCGCGAACAGGTGCACATGACCTTCGACAGCAGGGACGAGGCGGTGGCGTTCGCCGAAAAAAACGGCCTCGAATTCCGGGTCGAGGAGCCGAAGACGCGGCGCATCCGGCCGAAGAACTATGCCGATAACTTCCGTTAGGACGGCGGCCGACGTATCGACCCGCTTGGGTTTTCCGGCCCCCGGCCGGTATACTCGGCGCCCGTCCCCGGGCGGGGAACCGTCCGCAAAACCACCTGGAGCGCCCGTAGCTCAACCGGATAGAGCACCTGCCTTCTAAGCAGGATGTTGCAGGTTCGAGTCCTGCCGGGCGCGCCAATCGAAACGGGGCCCGGCCAATGGCGGGCGGGTCCTTTTCGTTTGCCTGTTCGCCCACGCCCCCTTTACCCCCGCCGCGCGCGGGTGCCGCGCCGGCCGAGGCTGGGGCGGTCGACGGCCACCGCCTTGATCAGGGCGTGCACCGTCTTGCCGGGCTCCAGCGCCATCTCGTGCAGGGAGCGGCGGGTGAGGCGGGCGATCAGGGGCGCGCCGATGTCGAGGCGCACGTCGGCCATGGGCCCGGCGCCGGTCTCGATTTCCAGGACCCGGCCCTCGAAGATATTGAGCACGCTGATGCCCTCGGGCGGCGTCAGGCAGAGCGACACGTCGCGGGCGCGGATGCGCACGCGCAACGCCGTGCCTCCGGGCAGGTCCAGCCGGGGCACGACGAGCCGGTTGGCGCCGAAGGCCAATTCCGTAAGTCCGAAAGTGAGGTCCTGGCCGGCGACGGTGACGGTGAGCACGGCGCCGGCCTCGTAGCGTCCGGTGTGGGGATAGAGGTCGAGCCGGCTCATCAGGTCCTCGACCGCGCCGTCGGCGACCACCGCGCCGTCGGACAGGATCACCATGGTGTCGGCGAGGCGGATGACGTCGTCCATGGCGTGGCTGACGTAGACGATGGGCAGCGCCACCTCGTCGCGCAGGCGTTCGATGAAGGACAGGACCTCGTCCTTGCGCGCGGCGTCCACCGAGGCCAGCGGCTCGTCCATGAGCAGCAGCCGCGGGTTGGCGAGCAGGGCCCGGCCGATGGCGACGCGCTGCTTCTCGCCGCCGGAGAGGTTGCGCGGCCGCCGCTCCAGCAGGCGGCGCAGGTCGAGAAGGTCGACCACGTGGTCGAAGTCCTGGCCGTCGCCGGCGGGCGGCGCCAGGCGCCGGCCGTAGGTCAGGTTGCCGCGCACGCTCATGTGGGGGAACAGGCGCCCTTCCTGGAACACGTAGCCCAGGCGGCGGCGTTCCGGCGCCACGTCGATGCCGGCGTCGGCGTCGAACAACACGTGGCCGTCGACGCTGATGCGGCCCCGTTCGGGACGCTCGAGGCCGGCCAGCAGGTTGATCAGGGACGTCTTGCCGGCGCCGGAACGGCCGAACAGCGCGGTCAGTCCGCCCTCGGCGGCGAAGCGCACGTCCAGTTGGAAATCGCCGAAGCGGCGGCCCACGTCCACCGTCAGCACGGCGCCGTCCCCCTCCGCGGCCATCACCTCATCCTCCGATGCGCGCCGAGATGCGCCGCGCCAGCACTTCGGAGGCGATCAGCGCGACCAGGGCGAGGACCACCGAGATGATCATCAGGCGCAGGGCGCCGAGCTCGCCGTCCGGCGTCTGGGTCAGGGTGAACAGCGCCAGCGGCAGGGTCCGCGTCTCGCCGGCAATGTTGGAAACGAAGGTGATGGTGGCGCCGAATTCGCCCAGGCTGCGGGCGAAGCACAGGATGGTGCCGGTCAGGATGCCGGGCGCGATGAGGGGCAGGGTGATGCTCAGGAACACCCATGCCCGCCCGGCGCCCAAGGTGCGCGCCGCTTCCTCGATCCGGTAATCCACGGCCTCGAGGGAAAGGCGGATGGCCCGCACCATCAGGGGAAAGGCCATGACCGCGGAGGCGATGGCGGCGCCCTTCCAGGTAAAGGCGACGGTGACGCCGAACATGTCGAAAAGCCACGCGCCGACGGGCCCGCGCCGTCCCAACAGGATCAACAGCAGGTAGCCGACGGCCACCGGCGGCAGGATCAGGGGCAGATGGACGAAGCCGTTGACCAGGGTCTTGCCGAAAAAGTCGCACCGGGCCAGCAGCCACGCGGTGGCGATGCCGAGCGGCAGGCTCCACAGCACCGCCCACAGGGCGACGCGCAGGCTGAGGCCGATGGCCTCGATCTCAAGGGGGGTGATGCTCCACATGGGCGGTGTTTCCCCCGAC
>JBHHXI010000158.1:0-5979 GCA_046756945.1 Rhodospirillales bacterium | reverse complement strand
CCTATTTCACGTGAAACATCATTTGCCGATACAGAAATCCCGGAAGATCACGTCCAGCATGTCCTCCACGCCCAGCCGCCCGGTAATCCGCCCCAGGGCCCGCGCCGCCAGGCGCAGGTCCTCGGCCGCCAGTTCCGGCGCCGGCGCCGCCAGGGACCGGCCCAGGGCCTGGCGGCATTCCTCCAGGGCATCCCGGTGCCGGGCCCGGGTCAGCGCCGGGGAGGCGGAAACCAGGCAGCGCCTGGCCACCTCGCCCTGAACGGCCTCCAGCATGGCGTCGATCCCGGCCCCGGTGAGGACCGAAATTCCCATCGCCGGCCTGCCGTTGACCTCGAGCGGCGGGGCCGGGGCGCCCAGGTCCACCTTGTTGATGAGGACGATGGTGTCGGCGTCGACCAGGGCCGCCGTCGCGGCGTCCGCCCGGGGCCAGGTCGCGCCGTCGAACACGGCCAGTCTCAAATCGGCGTCCCGGGCCCGCCGCCGGGCGCGGCGCACGCCTTCCAATTCGACCCCGTCGAGGCCCTCGCGCAAACCGGCCGTGTCGGCCACCACCGCCGGATATCCGCCGAGGTCCAGGTGGACCTCGATCACGTCCCGGGTGGTGCCCGCCGTGCGCGAGACGATGGCCGCGTCGCGCCGGGCCAACAGGTTGAGCAGGCTCGACTTTCCCGCATTGGGCGGACCGATGATGGCGAGGTAAACGCCGTCGCGCAGGCGTTCCCCGCGCCGCTCGTCGCCGAGATGGCCGGCGATCTCGGTCTCGAGCTCGACGACCGTCCGCCGCGCCGCCTCATCGACCCCCGGGGGCAGGTCCTCGTCGGAAAAGTCGATGGTCGCCTCGACGTGGGCGAGGGCGCCGAGAAGGCGCCCGCGCCAGGATTCGTAGAGGCGCCCCAGCTCCCCCTGCAACTGGCGCAGGGCCTGGCGCCGCTGGGCCTCGGTCTCGGCGTTGATCAGGTCGGCGAGGCCCTCGGCCGCGGTCAGGTCGAGCTTCCCGTTCTCGAAGGCGCGGCGGGTGAATTCGCCGGGCTCGGCCGACCTCAGCCCCGGGCACCCGCCCAGGGCCGCGAGCACCGCCGACATGACGACGGGCCCGCCGTGCAGGTGCAGCTCCGCCATGTCCTCGCCGGTATAGCTGGCCGGGCCCGGAAACCACAGCACCAGACCCTCGTCCAGCGCCTCCCCGTCGGCGGGATTGCGGATGCGCACCAGGGTGGCCCGCCTGGGCGGCGGCGGATCGCCCCCGCACAGCCGGCGCAGGGTATCGCCGGTTCCCGGTCCGGAAACGCGGACGACGGCGATCCCGGCCCGGCCGATGCCGCTGGCCCGGGCGAAGATGGTGTCGGTTTTCATGTCCGGCCCGAAACGGTGTTACCGTCCATCCAAGTGGCCCGTATCCGCTGAATCGCACCCATCAATGGGCGCCCGGCGAATGTCCGGGGCCGGTCACAGGCGCCGCGGACTTCCCCCCTCGTATTCACCGGCGCACATCCGCGACCGATCGACCCCCACCGGCGGCGGCGGACGCCGCGGTCACTCCTCCTTGCCCTTGGCGCCGCCAAGGTGCGACCAGAACATTTTCTGCAACTGCTCGAATCCCTCGATGCCCGCCGGCAGCCACATGCGCGCCAGGGCTTCGGGATCCGCCGCCGCCAGGTTCGCCTTCAGGCGCTCCTCGATCTCGGCCATCATGGCGTCCTGCATGGGCTTCACCTCCGGCAAACCGAAAAAGGCGCGCGCCTCCTCGGGCGTGCAATCAACATCGACCTGAATCTTCATCTTGCCAATCCCCAATGTTTCGCGGCCGTCCGCGGGATTTATCCCGGGTTTTGTCCACAGTCCGTTTATGGTTGTTTCGTCCGCCATTTGCCCCAAAGTAAGCGCCCACGGAGGCCCGCGCAACGGACCCGGGACGCCGGCCGCGCCTATTCCTGAACACGGATTTCGCACCATGACCCGCAACCTCCTGGCCGAGGAAACCAGCCCCTACCTTTTGCAGCACAAGGACAACCCGGTCCACTGGCGGGCATGGAACGCCGATACCCTCGCCCTCGCCGAGCGCGGGAACAAGCCCATCCTGCTGTCCATCGGATACGCCGCCTGTCACTGGTGCCACGTCATGGCCCATGAGAGTTTCGAGAACGAGGCCATCGCCAGGGTGATGAACGACCTGTTCATCAACATCAAGGTGGACCGCGAGGAGCGTCCCGATCTGGACGCCATATACCAGTCCGCCCTGGCCCTGATGGGCACCCAGGGCGGGTGGCCGCTGACCATGTTCCTCACGCCCGGGCGCGAGCCTTTCTGGGGCGGCACCTATTTTCCCGCCACGCCCCGCTTCGGCCGGCCGGCATTTCCCGACCTGTTGAAGACCATATCGGAAACGTTCCACAATCAAAACGAAATGGTGCTGAAGAACGTTGGCGCGATCCGCGAGGCCTTGGCCCGGCTCGGCCGGCCGGCCGGCGGCGGCGGCCTTTCCGTCGAGCTCCTGGACCGGGCGGCCGGGGCCGCCGGCCGCCTGGTCGACCCCCTGCACGGCGGCACCCAGGGGGCGCCGAAGTTTCCCCAGCCCTGTTTTTTCAGGTTCCTGTGGCGGGCCTACAGGCGCACCGGCTCGACCCTTTTCCGCGAGGCGGTCACGGTGACCCTGGACGCCATGTGCCAGGGCGGCATTTACGATCACCTGGGCGGCGGCTTTTCCCGGTATTCCACCGACGCGCGGTGGCTGGTGCCCCACTTCGAGAAGATGCTCTATGACAACGCCCTGCTCGTCGAGCTGCTGACCGCGGCCTGGCTGGACACCCGCGGCCCGCTCTACGCCGTCCGCGTGCGCGAAACCATCGACTGGGCCCTGGGCGAGATGCGGGTGGTGAACGATGGGGCCGGCCGGGCCGGCGGCGACGCACCCGTTTTCGCCTTCGCCAGCGCCGTCGACGCCGACAGCGAGGGCGTCGAGGGCAAGTACTACGTCTGGACCGCGGAAGAGATCGACGCCGTTCTCGGCGACGACTCCGCGCTTTTCAAGGAAGCCTACGACGTCACCCCCGGCGGCAACTGGGAAGGCAGGACCATCCTCAACCGCAGCGCGGCCGGGCGGATGGGCGATGCGGCCGTGGACGAGACCCTGGCCCGATGCCGCGCCCGGCTGCTCGCCGCCCGCGCGGCGCGGGTGCCGCCGCAACGGGACGACAAGGTGCTGACGGACTGGAACGGCCTGATGATCGCGGCCCTCGCCACCGCCGGCGCGGCCTTCGACGAGCCCGCCTGGCTGGCGGCGGCCGAGGGCGCCTTTTCCTTCGTCCTCGCCGACATCACCGAGGACGGCCGCCTGCGCCATTCCTGGTGCGCCGGGCGCGCCGCGCACCCCGCCGTCCTCGACGACTACGCCAACATGGCGCGCGCTGCCCTGGCCTTGTTCGAGGTGACGGGAGACCGCGCCTACCTGGACCAGGCCGAGGCCTGGGTGGCGGTCGCCGACGCCCGGTACTGGGACGGCGACGGGGGCGGCTACTTCCTCACCGCGGACGACACCGGCGACGTGATCACCCGTACCAAGACGGCGAATGACAATGCCATGCCGCCGGGCAACGGCGTCATGGTCGAGGTGCTGGCCCGCCTGTTTTACGTGACCGGGAAAACCGCCTACCGCGACCGGGCCGGGGAACTGATCGCGGTGTTCGCCGGCGACACACCCGAAATGCTCCTCCATATGCCGACCCTGCTCGACGGCTACGAGCTCCTGGAAAAGGCCGTCCAGATCGTCATCGTCGGCGCGCCGAAGGATGCCGCGACCCGCTCCCTCGTCCGCGCCGTTTTCGATGCGGACCCGCCCAACCGGGTGCTCACCCAGCTTGCCCCCGGCACCGCCCTGCCCAAGGGCCACCCCGCCCACGGCAAGGGCCAGGTGGACGGCCTGCCCTCGGCCTACGTCTGCGTCGGGCCCACGTGCGGCCCCCCGGTGACCCGGCCCGACGCCTTGATCGAGGCGCTGTCGGCAATGTAATGTCCGGCCATGGCCCACCTGTCCATGAACGGCCCGCTCGGCCCCCTCACCGTGTTCGAGGACCGCGGCGCCCTCGTCGCCATCGAGTGGGGACGGGCGCCCGACCCACTGCCCTCGCCGCTGCTGGCCGAGGCGGCGGATCAGCTGGACGCGTATTTCAACGGCCGCCTCAGGGATTTCGACCTGCCTCTCAGGCCCGCCGGGACGGTGTTCCAACGCACCGTGTGGGACCTCATGGGCGATATTCCCTACGGCGCCACCCGCACCTACGGAGAGTTCGCCTGTATTCTGGGAACCGCTCCCCGGCCGGTCGGCGGCGCCTGCGGCCGTAACCCCATTCCCATCGTCATTCCGTGCCACAGGGTGGTCGGCGCCGGCGGCGCGATGACCGGGTATTCGGGCGGAGAGGGCGTGGCCACCAAGCGGGCGCTTCTGCGCCTGGAGGCGGCCTGAGGATCTGATACCAGGGAGCGGGCCGGAATAGGGCCCGCCGGCGGGCCGCGAACGGGCCGCCTGACACGTCACCACGCCAATGGGGGAGAACCATGACCAAGGCCATTCGCATCCACCAGCCCGGCGGGCCGGAGGTGCTCACGTACGAGGACGTGGACGTCGGCGCGCCGGGACCCGGCGAGGTGCGCCTCCGGCAGACCGCCGTCGGCCTCAACTTCATCGACGTCTACCACCGCAGCGGCCTCTATCCGGTCAAGGACCTGCCGGCGGTCATCGGCATGGAGGCGGCCGGAGTCATCGACGAAGTGGGCCCCGACGTCAGCGGCTTCAAGGCCGGCGACCGGGTGGCGTACACCATGGGCCTCGGCGCCTACGCCGAGGAGCGCGTCATGGGCACCGGGCGTCTGGTGCCGCTTCCCGACGCCATCGACGACCGCCAGGCGGCGGCGATGATGCTGCAGGGCACGACCGCCCATTACCTGATCCACCGCACCTACAAGGTACGGAAGGGCGACACCATCTTAGTCCACGCCGCCGCCGGCGGCGTCGGCCTGATCCTCTGCCAATGGGCCAAGCACCTGGGCGCCACCGTGATCGGCTGCGTCGGCTCCGAGGAGAAGGCCGCGCTGGCCAGGGCCAACGGCTGCGACCATCCGATCCTCTACCGGGACGAAAACGTGCCCGGGCGGGTGCGGGAAATCACCAACGGCGATGGCGTGCCGGTGGTTTACGATGGGGTCGGCAAGGCCACCTTCGACGATTCCCTGGACTGCCTCGCGCCCTTTGGCCTCATGGTCAGTTTCGGAAACGCGTCGGGGCCGGTCGAACCTGTCAATCCCGCCATCCTGGGGCCGAAGGGATCGCTTTACCTCACCCGCACCACCCTGGCCACCCATACGGCGACCCGGGAGCTTCTGATGGACGGCGCCAACGCGCTCCTCGACGTGGTGAAGAACGGCCACGTCAAGATCGCCATCAACCAGACCTATCCCCTGGACGAGACGGCCCAGGCCCACCGGGACCTGGAGGCGCGCAAGACGACGGGATCGACCGTTCTGATTCCCTGATCGGGACGCCGAAGGACTGCCGTGCGCCGTGGGGCCTCGGGGCGAAACGATCAGGTGTTTTGAGTTTCGGTATCAGGTGTTCATGGTATCGAAGAATTCGGCGTTCGTCTTCGCTACCTTCAGCTTGTCGAGCAGGAACTCCATGGCGTCGACGACGCCCATGGGACTGAGAATGCGGCGCAGCACCCACATCTTCGAGAGCGTGTTCTTGTCGACCAGAAGTTCCTCCTTGCGGGTGCCCGACTTGGTGATGTCGATGGACGGCCACGTGCGTTTGTCGGTCAGCTTCCGGTCCAGGATTATCTCCGAATTGCCGGTGCCCTTGAACTCCTCGAAAATGACCTCGTCCATGCGCGAGCCGGTATCGATCAGCGCCGTCGAGATGATGGTCAGCGATCCGCCTTCCTCGATGTTGCGCGCGGCGCCGAAGAACCGCTTCGGCCGCTGCAGGGC
>JBHHXI010000157.1:0-6153 GCA_046756945.1 Rhodospirillales bacterium | reverse complement strand
GCCTTTCCGGGACGGGACGCGCCGAGCACAATGCCAATTCGCCAAGCGAACGGGAGACGTTAAAGTGTAGCCCATGCCTCCGCCCCATGCCAGTTCCCGCCGCCGTCCCGGCGACCGGGTCAGCGTGTTGCTGCCCCTGCCGCTGGCCGGGGCCTACGAGTACCGGGTGCCCGACGGGCTGGCGGCGGAGCCGGGCGATTTCGTCGTCGTGCCCCTTGGCGCCCGCGAGACGGCGGGCGTGGTCTGGGGAGCGGGCACCGGCGACGTGGCGGAGGAGAAACTCAAAACCATTTCCCGGCCGCTCGACGCGCCCCCGCTGCCCGAGGTGTCGCGGCGTTTCGTCGACTGGGTCGCCGCCTACACCGTGCATGCCGCGGGCGCCGTGCTCAAGATGACGATCGGCGTGCCCGGCGCCCTCCATGCGCCGAAGCCCGTCGTCGCCTACGCGCTCAATCCGGCGCCGCCGGAAATCCGCATGACGCCGGCCAGGCGGCGGGTGCTCCGGGTCGTGGCCGAGGGGCCGCCCCGCCCGGCCGCCGAGGTGGCCCGGGAGGCGGGAACAAGCCCCTCGGTCGTCCGCGGCCTGGCCGCCGCCGGCGCCATCTCGACCGCCGACGTGCCCGCCCGGCCCGTGGTCGGCGTGCCCGACTGGCGCCGGCCGGGGCCGGCCCTGTCGCCGGCACAGGCGAAAGCGGCGGAAGACCTGAGGGCCAGGACCGAGCGCGGGGGGTTCGCCGTCACCCTGCTCGACGGTGTTCCCGGCGCCGGCAAGACGGAGGTCGATTTCCAGGCCGTGGCCGAGGCCCTGAAGCAGGGCCGCCAGACCCTGGTGCTGCTGCCCGAGATCGCCCTCACCGTCCAGTGGCTGGCCCGCTTCCGCGCCCGGTTCGGCGCCGCGCCCCTCGAGTGGCATTCCGACCTGACGCCGGTCCAGCGGCGCACCGGGTGGCGGGCGGTGGCGGAAGGCCGCGCGCGGGTCGTCGTCGGGGCGCGCTCGGCCCTCTTCCTGCCCTTTCCCGAACTCGGCCTGATCGTCGTCGACGAGGAGCACGACACCGCCTACAAGCAGGAAGACGGCGTGGTGTACAACGCCCGCGACATGGGCGTCGTGCGGGCGCGCCTGGGCGCCATTCCCATCGTCCTGGCGTCGGCCACGCCGTCCCTGGAAACCGTGGTCAACGCCGGGCGCGGACGGTACGCCAGCGTGCACCTGCCGGACCGCCACGCCGGGGCGGCGTTGCCCGAGGTCAGCCTGGTGGATATGCGCCGGGACGCGCCGCCCCGCGGCGGCTGGATTTCGCCGGTGCTGCGCGCCGCCCTTGAGCGGACGCTTGGCGGCGGCGGCCAGGCCATGCTGTTTCTCAACCGCCGCGGCTATGCGCCGCTGACCCTCTGCCGGAGGTGCGGCCACCGGCTGCAATGCCCGCGCTGCACCACCTGGCTGGTGGAACACCGGCGGAGCGGCCGCCTGCAGTGCCATCACTGCGGCTACGCGGTGCGCCTGCCCGGGCGCTGCCCCTCATGCGAGGCCGAAAAGAGCTTCGCCGCCTGCGGCCCCGGCGTCGAGCGCCTGGCCGAGGAGGTCGACGCCCTGTTCCCCGGCGTCCGCCACGCCATCGCCGCCAGCGACACCATCCCCGGCCCGCGCGCGGCGGCGGACCTGGTGCGCCGCATCGAAGACCACGACATCGACCTGGTGATCGGCACCCAGATCGTCGCCAAGGGCTACCACTTTCCCCTGCTCACCCTGGTCGGGGTGGTCGACGGGGACCTGGGGCTGGGCGGCGGCGACCTGCGGGCGGCGGAACGGATGTATGCGCTTCTCTACCAGGTGGCGGGCCGCGCCGGGCGCGCGCAAAGGGCGGGCCGGGTGTTGGTGCAGACCTACATGCCCGAGCACCCGGTGATGGCGGCGCTGGTGTCCGGCGACCGCGACCGTTTTCTCCAGGCGGAGGCGGCGGTCCGCGAGCGGGCCGGCATGCCGCCCTTCGGCCGGCTGGTGGCGCTCATCGTCTCGGGGCGCGACGAAGGCGCCGTGGACGAGGCGGCGCGGTGTCTGCGCCGGGCCGCGCCCAGCGCCGATGGCGTCGACGTGCTCGGGCCGGCGCCGGCGCCCATCGCCCGGCTCCGGGGACGCCACCGGCGAAGGCTGCTGCTGAAGGCCGGAAAGCAGGTGAACGTGCAGCCGCTGGTGCGCCGCTGGCTGGCCGCCGCCAAGACGCCCGGCACGGTGCGGATCCAGGTGGACGTGGACCCGTACAGCTTTTTGTGAGTTGCCTTTTGTGGCCGTTCCCGGGGCCCAATTCGCCGCGGCGCGTGCCCCTCTGAGGCGCAGGATTCCGCCTTTTTTCGCGCCGCTTCCAAGGCCGGGAGCCGGCTTGCATGGCTGGGGCGACTATGTTAGACAACAGGCCCTGTTCGCACCGCATCGTTTCGATTTTTCGGGAGCTGTCGGGCTCCTGAACCTCATCGGGAATCGAGCCAAGGATTTTCCCCAGGTGTCATCGAAGACCACAGGCGCCACCGGGCTTGCCGGCCGCTATGCCACCGCCCTGTTCGAAATGGCGGACGCGGACGGGGTGCTGGACCAGGTGGCCGACGACCTCGCGCGCCTGGAAGCCATGATCCACGCCAGCGACGATCTGACCCGGCTGGTCCGCTCGCCGGTGATCTCCCGCGAAGACCAGACGCGGGCCATGGCGGCGCTGATGGAAAAGTCCGCCATGGGCGGGTTGAGCGTGCGCTTCGTCGGCGTCGTGGCGCAGAACCGCCGGCTGTTCGTGCTCCCCGACATGATCACCGCGTACCGCGCCCTGCTGGCGGCGCACCGGGGCGAGGCCAGCGTCGAAGTGGTCTCGGCCAAAACGTTGAGCGAAAAGCAGCGCACCGCCATCGGCGCCGCCCTGAAAAAGGCGGTCGGCGCAACGATCGCCCTCGACGTCAAGGTGGATCCCGGGCTGCTTGGCGGCCTGATCGTGCGCGTCGGATCGCGGATGTTCGACAGCTCGCTCAGTACCAAGCTGCAACACCTGCGCCTGGCCATGAAAGGAGTTGGGTGATGGATATCCGGGCGGCGGAAATTTCGGCGATCCTGAAGGAACAGATCGCCAGTTTCGGTACCGAGGCCGAGGTCGCCGAGGTCGGTCAGGTGCTTTCCGTCGGTGACGGCATCGCCCGCGTCTACGGGCTGGACAACGTGCAGGCCGGCGAGATGATCGAATTCCCGGGCGGCATCAGGGGAATGGCCCTCAACCTGGAGACCGACAACGTCGGCATCGTCATCTTCGGCGAGGACACCCACATCAAGGAAGGGGACACGGTCAAACGCACCCGCGCCATCGTCGACGTGCCCGTCGGCAAGGCGCTTCTCGGGCGCGTCGTCGATGCCCTCGGCGATCCCATCGACGGCAAGGGCCCGATCGGCGATAGCGAACGCGCGCGCATCGAGGTCAAGGCCCCCGGCATCATTCCGCGCCGGTCGGTGCACGAGCCCGTGCAGACGGGGCTGAAGGCCATCGACAGCTTGATTCCCATCGGCCGCGGCCAGCGCGAACTCATCATCGGCGACCGCCAGACCGGCAAGACCGCCATCATCCTCGATACCATCATCAATCAGCGGGACATCAACGACAACGCCAAGGACGAATCGGAAAAGCTGTACTGCATCTACGTGGCGATCGGCCAGAAGCGCTCGTCCGTGGCGCGGATCGTGAAGACGCTGGAGGAACACAACGCCCTGGACTATACGACCGTCGTCGCCGCCACCGCGTCGGAGCCGGCGCCGCTGCAGTTCCTGGCGCCCTATACGGGCTGCACCATGGGCGAGTTCTTCCGCGACAACGGCATGCACGCGGTGATCTTTTATGACGACCTGTCCAAGCAGGCCGTCTCGTACCGCCAGATGTCGCTGCTCCTGCGCCGCCCGCCGGGGCGCGAGGCCTATCCGGGCGACGTCTTCTATCTGCACTCGCGCCTGCTCGAGCGCGCCGCCAAGATGAGCGACGACAACGGCGGCGGGTCGCTCACCTCCCTGCCGGTGATCGAGACCCAGGCCGGCGACGTGGCCGCCTATATCCCGACCAACGTGATCTCCATCACCGACGGCCAGATCTTCCTGGAGACGGAATTGTTCTACGCCGGCATCCGCCCGGCGGTGAACGTCGGCATTTCGGTCAGCCGCGTCGGCTCCGCCGCCCAGGTCAAGGCCATGAAGCAGGTGGCCGGCACCATCAAGCTGGAACTGGCCCAGTACCGGGAGATGGCGGCGTTCTCCCAGTTCGCCTCCGACCTCGACCCGGCGACCCAGCGCCTGCTCGCCCGCGGCGCCCGGTTGACCGAAATGCTCAAGCAGGGGCAGTTCGCGCCGTGCCCGGTGGAGGAGCAGGTGGTTTCCATTTTCGCCGGGGTGCGCGGATACCTGGACAAGATCGAGGTCAATGACGTCACCGCCTTCGAGACCGCCATGCTGGACGACCTCAGGGCCAACGGCCAGGACATCCTGCACGCCATCCGCGACGAGAAAGAACTGTCCGAGGAAACGGAAGGGAAACTCAAATCCTTCCTCGACGGCTTCGCCAAGACGTTTTCATGACGCCGGCCCTGAACGGCGCGGCCGTCACCGGCGGTGATAGACGATGCCCAATCTAAAAGACCTGAGAATCCGCATCGCCACCGTCAAGTCGACGCAGAAGATCACCTCGGCCATGAAGATGGTGGCGGCCTCCAAGCTGCGCCGGGCCCAGGCCGCGGCGGAAGCCGCGCGCCCCTACGCGGACCGCATGGAGCGCATGCTCGGCGCCCTCACGGCCAGCCTGCCCACCGTCGAGGGCGCGCCCGCGCTTCTTGCCGGAAGCGGCGGCGATCAGTCCCACCTGATCGTCGCCATTACCGCCGACAGGGGACTGTGCGGCGGCTTCAATTCCAGCATCGTCCGGGCGGTCAGACGGCACGTCATCACCCTTCTGGAGAGCGGGAAATCCGTGAGCGTGCTGTGTGTCGGCCGCAAGGGGCGGGACGCGCTCAAGCGCGATCACGAAAGCCTTATCCTCGATACCTTAGAGGACGTGACCAAGCGGGGAGCGGGATTCGAGGCCGCCCACGACATCGGCCAGCGCCTGTGTGCCATGTTCGAGGCCGGGGAATTCGACGTCTGCACGGTCTTCTTCAACACCTTCAAGTCGGTCATCAGCCAGGTGGTGACGGCGCTCCAGGTGATTCCCCTGCCGCCGCCCGAAGGCGCGGACGACGCGGCCGGCGACGGCGAACTCAAGGCGCTGTACATCCTGGAGCCGTCGGAGGAAGAGATTCTGGAGGCGTTGCTGCCGCGCAACGTCTCGGTGCAGATGTTCCGCGCGCTCGCCGAGAGCTATGCGTCCGAGCAGGGGGCGCGGATGACGGCCATGGACAACGCGACGCGCAACGCCGGCGAGATGATCGACGACCTGACGCTGACCTACAACCGCACCCGCCAGGCGGTCATCACCAAGGAGCTGATCGAGATCATTTCCGGCGCCGAGGCGTTATAATACCAAGGCCCGCCGGGCCGCCGGACACCCATTTTTCCCAGGGGAGCCAGCACGATGAAAAAGAACATTATCGGCACCGTCACCCAGGTCATGGGCGCCGTCGTCGATGTGCACTTCGAAGGCGACCTGCCGAACATCCTGAACGCCCTCGAGGTCGACCACCAGGGCAAGCGGCTGGTGCTCGAGGTGGCCCAGCATCTGGGCGAGTCCACGGTCAGGACCGTCGCCATGGACACCACCGACGGCATGGTGCGCGGCCAGCAGGTGACCGACAGCGGCGGCCCGATCACGGTGCCCGTGGGCCCGGAGACCCTGGGCCGCATCATCAACGTCATCGGCGATGCGGTCGACGAGCGCGGCCCGGTGGAAACCAAGCAGCGCGCGCCCATCCACAGGCCGGCGCCCGAGTTCGTCGACCAGTCCACGGACACCGAAATCCTGATCACCGGCATCAAGGTCATCGACCTGATCGAACCCTACCCCAAGGGCGGCAAGGTCGGCCTGTTCGGCGGCGCCGGCGTCGGCAAGACCGTGATCATCATGGAACTGATCAACAACATCGCCAAGGCCCACGGCGGCTATTCGGTGTTCGCCGGCGTCGGCGAGCGCACCCGCGAGGGCAACGACC
>JBHHXI010000156.1:0-6348 GCA_046756945.1 Rhodospirillales bacterium | reverse complement strand
ACCCATTGGCCGCCGGGCTTCGAGGCGGCCGGACAGGTGAATTCCGGAGGCCGCGAACATGGCGATGGACGCCGTCGACCTCGAAGACCTGATCAAGGGAGCCATCCCCGACGCGCGGGTGACCATCGAGGACCTGCGCGGCGACGGCGACCATTACGCCGCCCTGGTCGTCTCGGCGGCATTCAAGGGAAAGACCCGCGTGCAACAGCACCAGATGGTGTACGACGCCCTGCAGGACAGGATGGGCACGACGCTGCACGCGCTGGCCCTGCAAACCAGCGTCCCCGAGGACGCGTAAACAGGCAACAGCACAGGGAAATGACATGACCGACAATCCCACCGTGGCGCGCATTCAGAAGGAGGTCGACGAAAACCCGGTCGTCCTGTTCATGAAGGGCACGCCCATGTTCCCCCAGTGCGGATTTTCCGCCGCGGTGGCGCAGGCGCTGACCCAACTGGGCGTCAAGTTCAAGGGCATCGACGTCCTCATGGACCCGGACGTCCGCGAGGGCGTCAAGGCGTTCGCCAACTGGCCGACCATTCCCCAGCTTTACGTGAAGGGCGAGTTCGTCGGCGGCGCCGACATCGTGCGCGAGATGCACGCGAGCGGCGAGCTGAAGACCCTGTTGGACGAAAAGGGCGTCGAATACGCCGGCTGAGCACGTTTCCGGGGAAGATAAACCAAAGGGCCGCCGCGGCGGCCCTTTTTGCGTGCCCGCTTCACCGGCAGGCGGCCGGCGGCGCAACCGCCGCGGCCCCGCTCAGCGCGAGTAGAACTCGATCACCAGGTTGGGCTCCATCTGCACCGGGTAGGGCACGTCGGCCAGCTTCGGCGCCCGCACGTAGGTGCCCCGCATCTTCTTCAAGTCCACGTCCACGTAGTCGGGGAGGTCCCGGTCCGGCGACACGCTGGCCTCCAGCACCAGGGGCAGCTCGCGGGACTTCTCCTTGACCTCGATGACGTCGCCGTCGCTCACCAGATAGGACGGGATGTTGACCCGCTTGCCGTTGACCTTGATGTGGCCGTGGTTGACGAACTGGCGCGCGGCAAAGACCGTGGGCACGAACTTCATGCGGTAGACCACCGCGTCCAGGCGGCGCTCGAGGATGGCGATGAGGTTCTCCGACGTGTCGCCGCGCCGGCGCACGGCTTCCTGGTAGTAGCGGCGGAAGCGGCGCTCGCTGATGTTGCCGTAATAGCCCTTGAGCTTCTGCTTGGCCATCAGCTGGGTGCCGTAGTCGGACGGCTTGCGGCGGCGCTGGCCGTGCTCGCCGGGACGGTAATCGCGAACGTTGACGGGACTTTTCGGCCGCCCCCAGAGGTTGACGCCGAGGCGGCGGTTGATCTTGTACTTGGCCTTGATGCGCTTGGTCATTGGCATTCACCCGTTCACTGGGTTGGTATTGTCCCGATAGGTCCAAAAGGACGGGGCTTGGCGCCCGCGTTCTCGGGAATGCGGCGGCGGAGTATACGCCCTGGCCGCCCGAAGTCAATTTCCCCGGAAGCCCGCCCTATCGCACGATCGAGCTAGGCGGACTCGAGCTCGGTGTCCCAGTACAGGAAGTCGCGCCAGCTTTCGTGCAGGTAGTTGGGTGGAAAGGCGCGGCCGTTGGTCTGCAGCTCGAAGTTCGTCGGCTCGCCGGGCTGGCGCAGCGGGAAGACCCGCGATTCGCTCGACAGGCGGTGGCCCTTGCGCAGGTTGCACGGCGCGCAGGCCGTCACCACGTTGTCCCACACGGTGCTGCCGCCGCGCGATCGCGGAACCACGTGATCGAAGGTCAGGACCTCGGCCTGGAAGGCGCCGCCGCAGTACTGGCAGGTGAAGCGGTCGCGCAGGAACACGTTGAACCGGGTGAAGGCCGGACGCCGCGAGAGCGGAATGTAGTGCTTGAGCGAAATCACGCTGGGCAGGCGCATCGCCATACTGGGCGAGTGCACGTAGCGTTCGTATTCCGACACCACGTGGACGCGGTTGAGGAACACCGCCTTGATCGCGTCCTGCCACGGCCACAGGGACAGCGGAAAATAGCTCAACGGCCGGAAATCGGCATTGAGGACGAGCGTCGGATAGTTTTCTACCGCCAGAGACAACCGTGTTCTCCCAGTCAAGGGCGCGGAGAATACACGTATGATCGTTGTTTGCCAATATTCCCGCGCCGCGTCCCCTGCGCGGCGCGGTGACGGCTACGTGCTGCCCGCGCCGAAAAGGCCGGCGGCGAAGTCCACGCCCAGGCGCACGCCTTCCGCGTCGATGCCGTGGCCCAGGCCCGGGCAAATGTGGGAGTCTACCCGGATGCCGGCCGCCTCGAGTCCCGCCACCGCCGCCGGCAGCGCCTGGACGGGAATGACCGGGTCCGCGTCGCCGTGAACGAGCAGCACGGGCGGCTTGGCGCGGACCTCGCCGGCCAGGGCCTCGGCGCCGGCCAGCATGCCCGAGTAGCCGACGATGCCGGCCAGTCGCCTTTGCCGCCTGAGCCCCACGTGCAGGGCCATCATGGTGCCCTGGGAAAAGCCGATGAGGACCACGCGGTCCTCGCCCAGGCCGTGCTCGGCCAACCGGGCGTCGATGAAGGCGTCGAGGATGGGCGCCGCGGCCCGGACACCGGCCAGCCGGGCCTCGGGCGTGGAGTCGCGGAGGCTGAACCACTGGTAGCCGACGGGCGCCATGTCGAAGGAAAACGGCGCGTGGGGCGAAAGGAACAGGGCGTCCGGCAGCGCGCCCTGGAAATGGGGCGCCAGCCCGAGCAGGTCGTTGCCGTCGGCGCCGACGCCGTGCAGAAGGATGGCCAGTTGCCGCGGCGCGCCCCCGGAGGCGGGGCCGAGGCTGGGGCCGTCGAGGCGGGGAAGCTCGGCCATCGGTTTTCCTTCGGTTGGCGGACGGGCTCGGGTGGCCGAGTGGTACCCGAACAGGCGTGCCGATGTCACGCCGTCTCTGCACCCGGCACGGACGCCCGTGCAAGTAAGTACTACCCGTGCAAACCGGCGAGCAGGTCCACGTATTGGGGATCGCCGGGCCCGATGAAGCCGTGGCGGATGAGGAAATCGATGACCACCAGGGCGCAGTTGAACTTGAAGTCGTCGGTGTCGCGCACGGTTTCGATCACCCGCTCCATGGGCCACAGGTAGAAATCGGAAATCTCGCCGTCGGCGTTGGCCGGGCGGAAATCCGCCGGCAGCTCGAGGTCGAAGTCGAACAGCACGTCGCGGCGCAGGCCCTCGGGGCGTTCCGTGCAATAGGAAACGCCGCCCACCGGCACCGCGCGCGCCGCCAGTTCGGCCGGGATGGCGGCCTCTTCGGCGCATTCCTTGATCAGGGTGTCGCGCACCGACATGCCCGCCGGCTGGCCGCCGGCGACCAGTTGGTCGAGCTTTCCCGGCCCCGTCGGCTTGTCGAGGCTGCGCCGGCCGATCCACATCTTCATGCCCCCGGCGGCGCGCACGAAGCCGTTCATGTGGACGCCGCAGGCGCGCACCCCGAACAGCGGCACGGCGGCGCGCTCCATGGTGAACAGGGGCGGATGGGCATGGGACCGCGCCACGGGATAGGGCTCGTCGCGCCAGCCGGTGATCGCGCCCTGCCCGGCCAGCCGCCGCAGGACCCCGTCCACGGCCCCGGTCCTGCGGTCGAACCCGTCGAGGCCGTCGGGCAGGTCGACGGCATCGTCCGACACCCGGAAGACATTGGCGAATTGGCGCAGGGTTTCGGCGAAACCGGGTGCCACCAGGCCGACCGCGGCCCCATCCACCCGGAACGGCCGGTAGTGGGACGGATCGAAGACGCGGCACTCCGCGACACGGTCGAGAAAACTCACCCGCTTCCTCCGTGGCGCCGGACCATGCCCACCCCGAACGGGGGTAAGCCCCTGGACCCCACTATTCGGGTTCCAAGGGCCGTTGGCCCTTGGTGGGGATCAAAAGGGGCAACGCCCCTTTGACCGCATGGGTTCACTTTACCATGAAGGATACAGGGGCCGCGGTTATTACGTCACGCGGATCCGGCCGGGCGCGGCCTTGTCATCGCCGCGGCCCTGTGCCAGCTTTTGCCCGTATTCGCCGTTGCCGGGCGCCTGCGTGCGCACGAAATGCAGGGTATCGCCACGAAGGCGGCGACCGCCTTCCTGAGGGCCGGGAGCCGGAGCGATCACCATCGAAGACACCGTCCACGAGGCGACACGGCTGCTCCAGGCCGGGGCGCTGGCCGACGCCGAGGCCCTGTGCCGCGAGACCCTGGCGGCGCGCGGCGATGATCCCGGGCTCCTGCACGTCCTTGGCCTCATATTCGCCCACGGCGGGAAGGGGGGCGCGGCGGCGGACGCCATCGAAAAAAGCCTGGCCCTGGACGGGTCCAACGCCGACGCGCACTACAATCTCGGCGTCGTGCTGGAGCGGCTTGGGCGCATCGACGACGCCATCGCCGCCTGGCGGCGGGCGACCGCGATCAGGCCCGAATACCGGGCGGCGTCGGCAAACCTGGGATTGGCGTTGACCAGGGCGGGCCGGTTCGACGACGCGCTCACCGTCTACGAAGGGGCGCTGCGCCACCACGGGCAAGACGCCGACTTCCTGTTCTGGGCGGGCAATGCGCTGAGCGCCCTGCGCCGGGGCGAAAAAGCCCGGACGTACTATGAGAAGGCGACGCGGGCGCGCCCGGATTTCGTCGAGGCATGGCATTTCCTGGGCCTGGCGGCGCGGGACGCCGGCGACGCCGAAGACGCCGTCCGCTGCCAGGAGACGGCGATCGCGTTACGCCCCGACTTCGCCGACGCCCATTTCGAGCGCGCCCAGGCCCTGCTCACCATCGGCGACTTCGGGCGCGGATTCGCCGAATACGAATGGCGGTGGAAGCGCCCGCAGACGCCGCCGCGCGCCTTTCGCCAGCCCCCCTGGGGCGATGGGGACCCGGCCGGAAAGAGCATCCTGCTGTATGCGGAGCAGGGCGCCGGAGACGCCATCCAGTTTGTCCGTTACGCGCCCCTTGTCGCCGGCCAGGGGGCCACGGTCACCCTGGCCTGCCATGAAAACCTCCTGAAATTGTTTGCGGGATGCGAGGGGGTCTCGCGGGTGGTTCCCCTGTTCGACGAGCCGTCGGATTTCGATTGCCATGCGCCGTTGATGAGCCTGCCCCGCCGTTTCGCCACGACCCTGGAAACGATCCCCGACCGGGTTCCCTACATCGCCGTTCCGCCCGCCCCCGGCCCGCCGTTCCCGGAGGGCCGTGGGACGACGATGAACGTGGGCATCGTGTGGTCGGGCAACCCCCGGCAACCCAACAATCACAACCGCGCCTGCCCGGTCCGGCTGCTGGCGCGCCTGACGGGGACCGACGGCACGGCGTTCTTCAGCCTGCAGGTGGGGGAAAAGGCGCGCGACCTGGCCGGCGTGGCGGCCGGCGCGGGGATCGTGGATATGAGCCCGCATCTGGCGGATTTCGCCGACACGGCGGCGGTCATCGGCCGGCTCGACCTGGTGATCACCGTCGACACGGCGGTGGCGCATCTGGCCGGGGCCTTGGCGCGGCCGGTCTGGGTGTTGCTGTCCTACGCCGCCGACTGGCGGTGGCTGCGGGACCGAGACGACAGCCCCTGGTACCCGACCATGCGCCTGTTCCGGCAACCGCGTCCGGGAGACTGGGAACCGGTCATCGCCGAGGTTCAGGCGGCGCTGGAAGAGTTCTCGAAACCGGGTGGACGGTGAAAATACAGCCTTGGCAGGCTGCTAGGCCGCCCGGGTGACCTTGCGGTCCCGGGTGCTTTTGACGTAGGCCCTTGCGCAGTGGTCGCCGCAGTAGGGCTTGCCGGCGATCGCCGGCCGGCCGCAGAAGCGGAACGTTGCCGTTCCCGGCTCGCCTTCGGGCCAACTGCACATACCGGCGCCGAGCGCGTCCAGTTTGATGATCTCGGCCTCCTTGGGCTTTCTGTGGATGGTCGGGCGGCGTTTTTCCAGCCCCAAACGATGCACCTTACCGACAACCGCGTTTTTCGTCACCTGCAATCGCCGCCCGATTTCGCTGGTCGGCAGGCCTTCTTTCCAATAGGCGATAAGCACGCCGACGCGCACCGTTGTCCACTCGTTTTCCATGTCTCTCTTTCCCGGCCCGCGAACGCGGGACGAAGCCCGGTTTCGACGTTCCCGCGCGGGCGATTCCCTGACGCCCCGCGGGCGGGGGCCCGATTCCCCCTGTGAAGGGAGGTTTACTATATTTGCCGAATCCGAGCAAGCCCTACCCAACATCTTGTGGTTAATTCACCGACGGCGGGTCCGGGACGGGGGGCCTTCGCATCCGCAGAAATTCTCTCCCGCCCCCGGAAACCCTTGGCTATACTTGCCCGACTTGCCCGACTTGCCCG
>JBHHXI010000155.1:0-6534 GCA_046756945.1 Rhodospirillales bacterium | reverse complement strand
TGCCGGTCCGGCCTTTGCCGGCGCGCCCGGGACTCATGGAGTGTGCCCCCTCGATGGTCCTTCCGCGCCGCCGGACGCCTGCTTGGTTTGTCCGACGCGACAGCAATACACCGGATAGTACCGGTACCAGGATTTTCCCTTCAGCGGCTCGCACCGGAACCGGAAACCCGCCTCCGCCAGCAGGCTTTCCCACAAATCCTGCGCCGGTACGAGGTTGAGGCCGGCGAAATAATACCGCTCGATCACCCGGTGCTCGTCACGGCTCAGCACGCCTTCGTCGAGCCATGTTTCATACCGTTCAAACACAAGACCGTTGTCCAGCAAAAAGGTCTTTGGGTCGTAGGCATGGTGGAAACTTCCCCAGATCCGCATCGCGAAACCGAACTCGGCCTCCGTCAGACCGCCGGTGCGGAATTTTTCAAGCAGCCGTTCGGCTTCGTTCTCCTGGACGGAAAAGGACCGGGGGATCAGAATTTTTCGAAAAATCAGGACACCGTCTTCCGGGACCGAATCTTTCAACACCCGCAGCAGCGCCTGGTGGTCTTCGACGGACAGCACGTTGCCGAAGACCCCGTCGCCCAGGATGGCGTCGGCGCGTCCGCCGAGAACGCGGGCCAGGTCCAACCAGTCGGCCTGGACGATTCTTTCCGTCTCCGATGATTCGGGCGGGTTCCAGTCGCGGAAGTATTCGATCGAGGCCGCATTGTTGTCCACGCAGACGACCTCGCAGCCCAGCCGATGGGCCAGGAGGCGCAGCGCCGGGGTCATCCCGAGAACGACGACGCGCTTGTCCAACGGAGGTTTCCGCCCGGGGAAGGCCTCGAGAAGGAACCTTCCGTAAAGGTCGATCTCTTCCCGGTTCGGCGAACCCGCTTCGTGCAGGGTCCGCCTCTTGGCGTCCCTGGTGCGGGCCCGCAGCGCTTTCAAATCCCAATCGACCGCCATGGGCCCGTCAACCCGCTCCCCGCCGCGCCCATTCGCCCAGCACACGGACCACGGCGCCGGTGAGCCGGGCGAGCTCGTCCCCATCGACGACGAAGGGCGGGGTCATGTAGACGATGTCGCCGAAGGGGCGCAGCCATACCCCTTCCTCGATGAAACGCCGCCTCAGCCAGTCGAGATGGCGCATTGCGTCCAACTGCACGACGCCGATCGCCCCCTTGGCGCGCACGTCGCGGACGCCGGGCAGCGACCGGCACGGTTCCAGGGCTTCGGACATGTGCGCCTCCATGGCCGCCACCGCGTCCAGGCGGGGCTCCCGCTCGAACAGGTCGAGGGACGCGTTGGCGGCGGCGCAGCCCAGCGGATTGGCCATGTAGGTGGGGCCGTGCATGAGCGCCTTGGCCGGGTCGTCGTCGAGGAAGGCGTCGTAGACCCTGTCGCTGGCGACGGTGGCGGCAAGGCCCATGGCGCCCCCGGTAAGGGCCTTGGACAGGCAGATGATGTCGGGCGAGACATCGGCGTCTTCGCAGGCGAACATGCGGCCCGTGCGCCCGAACCCGGTCATCACCTCGTCGGCGATGAAAAGCACGTCATTCTCGGCGGCGATGCGGCGGACGGCGGCAAGGGTGTCCGCGCCGTGGAACTTCATGCCCCCCGCCCCCTGCACCAGGGGCTCGATGACGAGGCCGGCGATCTCGTCCCGGTGGCGGCGCAGGAAGGAGTCGAATCCGGTACGTGCCTCCTTCGTCGACGGCAGCTCGACGATAAACTGTTCGGGAACATGGCCCGTGAACGGCTGGTGCATGCCCCCTTCCAGGTCGCACACCGACATGGCGCCCAGGGTGTCGCCGTGATAGCCGTGGCGGAAGGCGACGAACCGCGAGCGCCCGGTGACGCCCCGGTTGATCCAGTACTGGAGCGCCATCTTCAGCGCCACCTCCACCGACACCGACCCGGAATCGCAAAAAAAGACGTGATTCAGGCCGGGCGGCAGGAGGGCCGTCAGGCGCCGCGCCAGGTCCAGGGCCGGCTGGTGGTTCAGGCCGCCGAACATGACGTGGGGCATGGTCCTCAGCTGGCGTTCCATGGCGCCGATGATGTGGGGGTGGTTATAGCCGTGACACGCGGTCCACCACGACGCGATGCCGTCGATGAGCTCGCGTCCGTCGGCGAGGCGGATGCGCGTCCCCTCGGTCGCCACCACGGGCAGCGGCAGCGGCGTCGTCTTCATCTGGGCATAGGGCAGCCACACGTGGGGCCAGCCCCGCGTCAGCCACCGGGGTTCCTTGCCGGGCGGGGGGGCGGTCATTCGGCTGCCGCGTCGGCGGTCTCCGGCGGCATGATCCCGATCCCCAGCCGTTCGAACAGCCGCATGTCGGCGTCCAGTTCCGTGTTCGGCGCGGTGAGCAGCCTGTCGCCGAGAAAGGCCGAGTTGGCGCCGGCGAAGAAGCACAGCGCCTGCAATTCGTCGCTCATGGACTCGCGCCCCGCCGACAGGCGCACGAAGGCATTGGGCATGAGGATGCGGGCGACGGCGATGGTGCGCACGAACTCCAGCGGATCGAGCTTGCCGGCGTCCTCCAGCGGCGTCCCGGCGATCGGCACCAGCATGTTGATGGGCACGCTGTCCGGATGGTGGGGCAGGTTCGCCAGCGTCATCAGCATGCCGGCGCGGTCGGCGCGGGCTTCGCCCATGCCCAGGATGCCGCCGCTGCACACCTTGATCCCGGCGTCATGGACGTGGGCCAGGGTCTCCAGGCGGTCCCCGTACGTGCGCGTCGTGATGATCGCCGGATAATAGGCCTCGGACGTGTCCACGTTGTGGTTGTAGTAATCCAGGCCGGCCGCCTTCAGGCGCCGGGCCTGGTCCCCGGTCAGCATGCCCAGGGTGACGCAGGTCTCCATGCCCTCCGCCTTCACGGCCTTGATCATGTCGGTGATCCGGTCCACATTGCGCTCGCCGAGGTCCCGCCAGGCCGCGCCCATGCAGAAGCGCCCCGAACCGGCATCCTTGGCCCGCCGGGCGGCGGCCACCACGTCGTCGACGGACATCAGCTTCTGCGCCTGCACGCCGGTCGCATAATGGATGCTTTGGGCGCAGTAGCCGCAGTCCTCCGGGCAGCCGCCGGTCTTGATGCTGAGCAGCGTACAGGCCTGGATCTGGTTGGGATCGAAGGTACGCCGGTAGACGCAATGTGCCTGGAACAAAAGGTCGCCGAAGGGCAACGCGAAAAGGGCGAGGATCTCGTCCACGGTCCAGTCGTGGCGCGCCCCGTCGTCCGCCGGGGCGGTGCGCGCCTGGGCGCCGGCGCGTGCATGTGCGGTCATGGAACTCTCACTCCGGCCCTGTCCCGCCCGTCTCGCGGGCACAGCGGTATGCATACATCCGGGGACGCATGAGCGAAACCTCTAAATCGCCGCCGCCGCCGCCGGAGCGGTTCGCCCAGGTCAAGCTGGACGCGCTGGAGGCCGTAAGTCTCCGCCGCCGCCTCCACGAAACCCGGCGCGCCGGCCCGGACCGGGCGTTCCGCGCCGGCCGGGAGCTGATCTCGTTCTGCTGCAACGATTACCTCAACCTGTCCCACCACCCCGAGGTATGCCGGGCCGCGGTCGAGGCCATCGAGAGCTACGGCGCCGGCGCCGGGGCGTCGCGCCTGGTCACCGGGAACCACCCCTTGTATGCGGACCTGGAGGCGCGGCTGGCCCGCATCAAGGGGACCGAGGCGGCATGCGTGTTCGGCAGCGGCTATCTGGCCAACATCGGCATCATCCCGGCGTTCGCCGGCGCCGACGACCTCGTCGTCGTGGACGAGCTCGGCCATGCGTGCATGCACGCCGGCGCCCGCCTCAGCAGGGCGACGACGCGCACCTTCGCCCACAACGACCCGGACTCCTGCCGCCGGCTCCTCGCCGCCGAGCGGGCCCGGCACCGGCACTGCCTTATTCTCACCGAGGGCGTGTTCAGCATGGACGGGGACCTGGCGCCCCTGCCGGCGCTTTCGGCCCTGGCGGCCGACTTCGACGCCTGGCTGCTGGTCGACGACGCCCACGGGTTCGGCGTGCTGGGCGGCGGCCGCGGCAGCGCCGCCCACTGGGGCGACGGCGTGCACGTCCCCCTGCAGATGGGGACGCTGTCCAAGGCGGCGGGCGCCTACGGGGGGTATCTGTGCGCCGCCCGCCCCGTCATCGATTTCCTCAACAACCGGGCGCGCAGCTTCGTCTACAGCACCGGCCTGCCGCCCTCGGTGGTCGCCTCCGCCATCGCCGCCCTCGACATCATCGCCCGCGATACGGCCCTCACCGAGGCGCCGGTGGCGAAGGCCCGGCGGTTCACCTCGCTGCTCGGCCTGCCGCCGGCCGAAAGCTGCATCGTGCCCGTCGTCCTCGGCGGCGCGGACACCGCCCTGGCGGCGTCGGAGTCCCTGTTGGAGGCCGGCTTCCTGGTCATCGCCATCCGCCCGCCGACGGTGCCCGAGGGCACGGCGCGCCTGCGCTTCACCTTCTCCGCCGCCCACAGGGACGAAGACATCGCCCGCCTCGCCCGGTGCCTCGACGACCTGGGCCTGAAAGTCACCGGGGCCGGCGGGTGAGGGCATTTTTCGTCACCGCGTCCGGAACCGAGGTCGGCAAGACCGTGGTCGCCTGTCTCCTGTGCCGGCAGTTGAGGGCGGCGGGGCGGCGGGTGCGGGCGGTCAAGCCGGTGATCACCGGCTTCGACGACGACGCGCCCGGGGGCACCGACACGGCGCTGCTGCTCGACGCCCAGGGACTGGACGCGACGCCCGGGGCCGTCGCCGAAGCCTCGCCGTGGCGGTTCCGCGCCGCCCTGTCGCCGGACATGGCGGCGCGCCGCGAGGGCCGGTCCATCGATTTCCGCCGATTGGTCGATTTCTGCCGCGGGTTACGGGACGAAGCCGGCGACGTCCTGCTCATCGAGGGATTGGGCGGGGTCCTGGTGCCGCTGACGGAGCGGGAAACGGTGGCCGACTGGATCGCCGCCCTCGCCGTTCCGGCCCTGCTGGTGACGGGCAGCTATCTCGGCACCCTCAGCCACACGCTGAGCGCCGCCGAGGCGTTGAAGGCGCGCGGAATCCATGTCGCGGCGGTGATCGTCAGTGAGTCGGCCGACTCCCCGGTGCCGCTCGCCGAAACCGTGGAAACCCTGGAACGGTTCGTCACCCCCGTTCTGGCGCTCCCACGCCTGAACGACACCGAGGAATGGCGCGACGCCCCGGACCTGACGGCGGCGCTCACACCGGTGTCCTGATTTTCGGTTGCCTGTCGGGCCGCCGCCCACGTTCGTCGCCCTATGTCGCTCCGCGAGCGCTGCCGCGCCGGCTTTCTAAGGCGCCGAAGGCCCCGCACCCCATGATTTTGGGGCCTACGGCCCTAAGAAAAAGCGGGGGCTCAGGGGACTTACGCGGCCCCACCGGGTCCACGGTTCCCCCTCGCGGGTGCGAGCCTACCCGGCGCAGGCGATATCCGTCGATTGAGTGGCGGATTTACGCAACCAAGTCCCTAGGCATAATCGGCTTCGTCGAGGATGCGGTCCCGCAGGCGTCTGTGCAGACCGTTCCGCATCACCAGGTCGACCTTGCGGCCGAGCACGTCCTCGATGTGCTCCTTCAAGTCCAGGAAACCGAACATACCCCGCGTCACCTGGTGGTCGTAATCGACGAGGATATCCACATCGCTGTCGGGGCCATCCTGGCCGCGGGCGACGGAGCCGAAGACGCCGATGGTCTTGACGCCGAAGGCGTCCAGCGCCTCCTTGTCGGCGCGCAGCCTGTCAAGGATTTCGTCGCGCAGCATGGCCTGGTTACCCATCTGTCCGGAACGGCAGTATACAGGAAAATCCCGGCAACACGTAATGGGGTGCGGGGCGAAGCCCCGCAACGGCCGCGCGCAGCGCCCGCGTAAGCGGCTAAGCCCGCTTCCTGATTTTCGGTTTTTTCTCGGGTCTCGGCGCCGCCCGGGCCCGCTCCTTGCCCCGCCCCAGATACCTGGCCAGGTACTGGCCGGTGAAGCTTTCGGCCACGGCGGCCACGTCTTCCGGCGTGCCCTGGGCGACGACGCGGCCGCCCTTGTCGCCGCCTTCCGGGCCCAGGTCGATGATCCAGTCGGCGGTCTTGATGATCTCCAGGTTATGCTCGATGACGACGACGGTGTTGCCCGACTCGACGAGGGCGTGCAGCACGTCGAGCAGTTTCCGCACGTCGTCGAAGTGCAGGCCCGTCGTCGGCTCGTCCAGGATATAGAAGGTCCGGCCGGTGGCGCGCCGCGACAGTTCCTTGGCCAGCTTGACGCGCTGCGCCTCGCCGCCGGAAAGGGTCGTCGCCTGCTGGCCCAGGTGGATATAGCCGAGGCCGACGCGCTGCAGGGTGAGGAACCGGGCGCGGATGGCCGGCACCGCCTTGAAGAACTCCAGCGCCTCGTCCACGGTCATGTCGAGCACGTCGGCGATGGACTTGTCGCGGAAGCGGATGTCCAGGGTCTCCCGGTTGTAACGCTTGCCCTTGCAGACGTCGCAGCGGACGTAGACGTCGGGCAGGAAGTGCATCTCGATCTTGATCAGGCCGTCGCCCTGGCAGG
>JBHHXI010000154.1:0-6603 GCA_046756945.1 Rhodospirillales bacterium | reverse complement strand
CGCCGGGACGCCCGCGCCGCCTGCCTTCCGGTCTCCTTCCACCCGACGGCGGAAAATTTAAACGGGCATCGGCGGGGTTTTTGCCTATATTGAGGGGGCCTCAATAGCTGTTTGGGAGGAGGTGCCACCATGTTCATCCAGACCGAGGCCCTGGCCGACCAGGATGCCCTGAGGTTCCTGCCCGGCGAGGCCGTCCTGCCGTCGGGCACGGCCAATTTTCCCAACGCGGAGTCGGCCGCGGGGTCGCCCCTGGCGCACCGCATCTTCGAGGTCGAAGGCGTCACCAGCGTGTTCCTGGACCCCCGGTCCATCACCGTCAGCAAACGGGACGACACGGACTGGAAGACCCTGAAGCCGGTCATCCTCGGCATCATCATGGAGCATTTCACCGCCGGCGGACCGGCCGTTGTCGAGGCACAGGCGGCGGAAAACATTGACGATACCGGCGAAGACAGCGAGACAGCGGCCAAGATCAAGGAACTGATCGACACCCGCATCCGCCCGGCGGCGGCCCAGGACGGCGGCGACGTCATCTACCGCGGTTTCAAGGACGGCGTCGTCCTCCTGGAAATGATCGGCTCCGGCTACGGCCTGAAGGGCGGGATCGAGAACATGCTGCGCCATTACGTTCCCGAGGTCGCGGGGGTCAGCGATTACCGGGACGCCCTGCCCAAGCCCGGCCTGGAAACGCCCGAGGGCAAACTGATCCAGGCCCTGCTGGACGAGCGCGTCAACCCGGCCGTGGCGTCCCATGGCGGGCATATCTCCCTGGTCGATGTCCAGGACGACACCGTCTACATCCGCCTCGAGGGCGGTTGCCAGGGGTGCGGCATGGCGGACGTCACGCTCAAACAGGGGATCGAGACGGAGATCAAGCAGGCGGTGCCGAATATCACCGCCGTGCTCGACGTGACCGACCACGCCGGAGGGACCAACCCCTATTACCAGCCGGGCAAGGGCGGCGCCATGAGTCCGTTTTAACGGGCCGGCCGTGAGCCTGTTCCGACTCCGGCCTGCGCCGCCACCGGGCGGGGGCGAGTGGCAATGAACGTCGTTCTTCTGTCCACCTATGACCTTGGCCATCAGCCGTTCGGGCTGGCGTCGCCGGCGGCGTGGCTGCGCGAGGCCGGGGCGTCGGTCACCTGCAACGACCTGGCCCTCGACGACCTGGACGAACAGGCGGTGCTGGACGCCGGCCTGATCGCCGTCTACCTGCCCATGCACACCGCCACCCGGCTGGCGGGCGCCCTCGCGCCCAGGCTTAAACGCCTCAATCCGACGGCGCACCTGTGCTTCTACGGCCTGTACGCGCCGCTGAACGAGGATTTCCTGCACCGGCTCGGCGGCAGGACCATCCTCGGCGGCGAGTTCGAAAGCGGCCTGGTGAGCCTCTATGAACGGCTCTCGGCGAACGGCGCGCTCGCCTCGGCGAAGCCAGGGCCGTCCCGGCGGGCCCAGGGCGAGCCCCTGATCTCCCTTGCCAAGCAACGGTTCCGCGTTCCCGACCGCACCGGCCTGCCGCCCCTCGAACGCTACGCCCATCTGGAGACGGGGAACGGCGGGCGCCGCACGGCCGGGTACACCGAGGCGAGCCGGGGCTGCAAGCACGTGTGCCGGCACTGTCCGGTGGTTCCGGTCTATGGCGGACGGTTCCGCATCGTGCAGCTGGACGCGGTGATGGAGGACGTGCGCCGGCAGGTTGCCGCGGGGGCCGGTCACATCACCTTCGGCGATCCGGACTTCTTCAACGGCGTCGGCCATGCCATGCGGCTGGTCGGGGCGTTGAACGCGGAATTTCCCCGGCTCACCTATGACGTCACGATCAAGGTCGAGCACCTGCTCAAACAGGCCCGCCATCTGGGAACGCTCGCCCGGACGGGCTGCCTTTTCGTCACCACGGCGGTCGAATCCGTGGACGACCGCGTCCTCGGGCTGTTGGACAAGGGCCATACGCGGGCCGATTTCGTCGAGGCGGTCGGGCTGGCCCGGGACGCCGGCCTGACCCTGTCTCCGACCTTCATCCCGTTCACGCCGTGGACGACGCTGGAGGGCTACCTGGATCTGCTCGCCGTGGTCGCCGAGCTCGACCTGGTCGCCCACGTGGCGCCGATTCAGCTTGGTATCCGGCTGCTCCTGCCCAGGGGATCGTGGCTTCTCAGGGTGCCGGAACTTGAGGCCCATCTCGGCGACTTCGACCCGGACGCCTTGAGTTACCGCTGGTCCAATCCCGATCCCAGGGTCGATGGGTTGTGGGAAAAGGTGGCGCGGGTCGTCGAAGAGGGCGAGGGCGCCGGCCGCCGCGATGTCTTCGAGGGGATCTGGCGTCTCGGCCGCGACGCCCTGGGCCTGCCGCCCGCGCCGGCGCCCGTTGGCCGGCACGCCGAGGCCTGCCCTCCCCATCTCAGCGAGCCCTGGTATTGCTGCGCCGAGCCCACGTCCGGTCAGTTCGCGCGCCTTTAGCCGGTCGCGGCACCGGGATGATTGCGCCCGACCCGCCGTGGGGCATGGACTGAGGCCATGGGGCGGCTGCTGTTACTGGTTCCCACCACGTCCTATCGCGTCGGCGATTTCCTCGACGCCGCCCGCCGGCTCGGCGTCGACGTCGCCGTCGGCTCGAACCAACGCCAGGTCCTGGAACAATACGCCAGGGGCAAGACGGTTACCCTCGATTTCACCGACCTTGAAAAGGGCGTCGCGCAGATCCGCGCCTACGTGCGCGAGTATCCCCTGCACGCCATCGTCCCGGTGGACGACGAGCCTGTCCTTCTGGCCGCCGAAGCGTCCCGGGCCCTCGGCCTGCCCCACAACACGCCGGAGTCGGTGGCGGCGACGCGCGACAAGTACCGCCTGAGGACCCGCCTCGCCAACAGCGGCCTGCCCTCGCCCTGGTTCACCGTGGTTTCCGTCGACGACGATCCGGCGCCCGCCGCCGGGGCGGCGGTCTATCCGTGCGTGCTCAAGCCGCTCGCCCTGTCGGCCGGGCGCGGCGTCATCCGCGCCGACGATGCCGCGGCCTTCCGGGCGGCGTTCCGCCGCATCGCCCATATTCTGAAGCAGCCCGACGCCGGGACCTATGGCACCGACCGCATCCTCGTCGAGGAATACATCCCCGGCGCGGAGGTGGCGGTCGAGGGGCTTTTGCAGGCGGGCCGCCTGACCGTGCTCGCCCTGTTCGACAAGCCCGATCCGCTGGAGGGCCCGTTCTTCGAGGAAACCATCTACACCACGCCGTCGCGCCTGCCCGCCGACGCACAGCGGGGCATCGTCGCCACCACGGCGAAGGCCCTGGCCGCCCTTGGACTGCTGGACGGGCCGGTGCATGCGGAGTTGCGCATCAACGACCGCGGCCACTGGATGGTGGAGGCGGCGGCGCGGTCCATCGGCGGCCTGTGCGCGCGCGTCCTCAGGTTCGGCGCCGGCGTCCGCCTCGAGGAGCTTATCCTGCGGCACGCGCTGGACCTGCCGATCGAGTCCGTCGAACGGGAGAACCGCGCGGCCGGGGTCATGATGATCCCCACGCCTGAGGCCGGCATCCTGCGCCAGGTGCAGGGCCTCGCCGACGCCCGCGCGGTTCCCGGCATCGACGACGTGACCATCACCATCCCCGCCGGCCATCCGGTCGTTCCGCCGCCCGAGGGATACCGGTATTTGGGCTTCATCTTCGCCCACGCCGACGACGCGGCCGCCGCCGAGGCGGCCCTGCGCGAGGCCCACCGCCGGCTCCGTTTCGACATCGAGGCGACCGGCGCGGCGGGGGGCTGACGGTGGGCCGGCGCGGCGGCTCAGTCCTCGTCCTCGACGATCTCCCACACCCGGGTGTGGGCGCCGGCGGGCTCGGGGGTGATTGCGCGCACCCGCTCGGATATGCCGTCGTCGGTGAACGCGCGCTCGATGGCGAGCAGGGTGTTGACCGGGTGGTCACACAGCCCCGCCGCGTAGGCCGCCTCGTCGCGCGCCGCGGCAAGCGCCGCGTCTCTGTCCGGGGCGCCGTACGCGCTGACCAGATGGTCGGCGATCGCGCGCACCACTTCGTCGTACTGCCCGGCGGTGATGTCCACAACCTGCACCATGGTCGAGCGGCCGAAGGTGGCGGTGCCCAGCCAGCCGCTCTTGAAGGCGAGCTGTTCCTTCCGGGACAGGGCCGCGGGCTCGGCGCCTGCCTGCGCGAAGCCGGGGCTTCGCTTCGGCGAAGGCAGGTCGGCGAAGGCGAAGGTGCCGGGCACGGCCCATTCCCCCGGCTCGGCGGCAAGGGGGAACACGTTGACGTCGGAGGGATCGAGGCGGATGGTGCGGGGAAATTTCATGATCGGGGGTTATACGCCTTGCGAGGCGGAGTGGCCAATACCGGCGCCGCGAGGCGCCTTTGACCCAGGCCCCCGCCTTCGTCATGATCTGACCCCTCGGACCACAGGCGTAGCGGAAGACATGGACTGGACCGCCAGGATCGGCCGGCGGCGCGCGATCGCCGCCCTCGCCCTCATGTGTGCGTGGGCGGCGCCGGCGCACGCCTTTTCCCCGGACGTGCTGCGATCGGTGGTCAGCGTCCTGCCCGAGTGGCCGGACCGGCCCCCACCGGCGCCGGCCGACGGCCGCCCCGAGGAACCGGAGGGCACCGCCGTCGCCGTGCTGGCGGGCGGATACCTGGCCACCAACGTCCACGTGCTCGGCCGCGCCACGCGGGTCACGGTGCGCCTCGCCGACGGCCGCATCATCGGCAGCCAGATCGTCGGCCGCGACCCCCTCACCGACATCGCGCTGATCAAGGTGGCGGTGGACCTGCCGGTGCCGGCCATCGGCCCCGAACCGCCGTTGGCGGCGCCCGTCTGCGCCATCGGCAACCAGTTCGGCCTCGGCCTCTCGGTCACCTGCGGCGTGGTCTCCGCCGTCCACCGCAGCGGCACCGGATTCAACCCCATCGAGGATTTCATCCAGACCGACGCGACCGTCAATCCGGGCGGCTCGGGCGGCGCGCTGATCGACGCCGACGGCCGCCTGGTGGGGCTGGTCTCGGCGATCTTCACCAAGAAATCGGATGCCAATATCGGCGTCAACTTCGCCGCCTCCATGCGCCTTGTCCTGCGGGTCGCCGAGGACCTCAGGGACCATGGCCGGGTCAGGCGCGGCAAGTCGGGCCTGCGGGTCGAGGACCTCACGGAAAAAGAGCGCGCCACCACGGCCGGCGCGCGCATAACCCGCATCGCCCCGGGGAGCGCCGCGGCGGCGGCCGGGCTTGCCGTGGGCGACATCATCACGGCGATGGGGGGGCGCCGGATCACCAAGGGCGCCGACGTCTCCGCCACCGTCTACATGCACCGCATCGGCGAGTCCTTCGCCGTCGGGTACGTGCGCGCCGGCGGGGCGCGAAAGGCGACGCTGGTCCTCAAGCCCTGAGGCCCGGCGCCGCTACAGGGCGGCGTAATCGATGGGCTTGGTGCGGTCCAGGGTCCGGTCCGCGGACGGCATGGGGTATTTCAGCCCGCTCGCCGTGTTGAACAGCACCACGCTGTCGTCGCGGCCGATGCGGCCCGCCGCCAGTTCCTTCCTATAAGCGGCGACGGTGGCCGCCCCCTCGGGGCACATATGCAGTCCCTCCCGGTCGGCGACGTCCCGGCGCGCTTCGTCCGCCGCCCCGTCGTCGACGGCGGTCGCCAGGCCGCCGCTTTCCGAGATCACCTTGAGGATCAGCCTGTCCCCGATGGGCCCCGGCACCCGGACGCCGTGGAGATCGGTATCGACGTCCTGCCAGGGTTCGGCGATATGGTCGGCGCCCTCGTCGAAGGCCTTGACGATGGGGCCGCAGCCGGTGGCCTGCACCGCCACCATGCGCGGACGCCGGGCGCCGATCCAGCCGATGGCCTCCAGTTCCGCGAACGCCTTCCACATGGCGATGAAACCGGTGCCGCCGCCGGTCGGATAGAAGATCACGTCGGGTACGTCCCAGCCCAACTGCTCGGCCAGCTCCAGGCCCATGGTCTTCTTGCCCTCGATGCGGTAGGGCTCCTCGAGGGTCGACAGGTCGTGCCAGCCCATGGCCTGGGTGCCCTCGCGGACGATCCTGGCGCAGTCGTTGACCAGGCCGTTGACCCGGTAGACCCTGGCCCCGTGATAGGCGATCTCGCGCGCCGTGACCTCCGCCGTGTCCTCGGGCGTGAAGACGTAGGTCTCCATGCCGGCGCGCGAGCCATAGGCCGCCGCCGCGGCGCCGGCGTTGCCGGCGGTCGGCACCGCGATGCGCGTCTTGCCGAAGGCCTTGGCCATGGTCACGGCGAGCGCCATGCCGCGCGCCTTGAACGATCCCGTCGGCAGGCGCCCTTCATCCTTGACCATGATCGCGCCGCCGCCCAGGTGCTTGCGCATGCGGGGCAGCGCGACGAGCGGCGTCATGGCCTCGCCGAGGCTGACGATGTCGTCCGTACGCGCCGGCGGCAGCAGCTCCCGGTAGCGCCACATGTCGGGCCTGCGGCCGGCCAGGTCGTCCCTGGACACGGCCCGGCGGACGGCATCGAGGTCGTAGCGCACGAGCAGCGGCTTGCCCGCCCTGGACAGCCCGTGCAATTGGTCGGCGGCGTGGTGTTCGCCGGTTTCGCTGCATTCCAGATGGGT
>JBHHXI010000153.1:0-6604 GCA_046756945.1 Rhodospirillales bacterium | reverse complement strand
GCCAAGAAGCGGACCATCAAGAAGACCGCCAAGAAGCGCACGGTCTCCCGCAAGAAGGTCGCCAAGAAGCGGACCATCAAGAAGACCGCCAAGAAGCGCACGGTCTCCCGCAAGAAGGTTGCCAAGAAGCGGACCATCAAGAAGACCGCCAAGAAGCGTACGGTCTCCCGCAAGAAGGTCGCCAAGAAGCGGACCATCAAAAAGACCGCCAAGCGGCGCTCGCCGGCCCGCAAGAAGGTTGCCAAGAAGAGGGTGGCCCGGAAGCCGACGGCGAGAAGGGCTCTGCCCAAGCGCGCCCGCTCTCACGCGGTGAAGGGGCGCCGGAAGATGAGTTCCCGCAAAAGAATTATGGTGCGTTCGAAGGGCAACAGCTCCTGGCGCAGCGCACTCTCTGCCCGTTAACGACCGGTATGCACGATGGGGCGCTCGGCGCCCCATCTGCCCATGAGAAGACTCGGCGTCGCCAGGCGCCGGGTCTTTTCTGTGCCCTGCGTTATTTGATAATGGCTAAAGACGTCGGGAGCGTCCTGCTAGGGGCGTAGCAGCGCGTCGATTTCGGACTGCTCCATGGTGCGGGCGGTACCGTGGATGATGGCGCCGGCCGAGTCCAAGAGGCTGCGGATGGCCCCCGACGCGTCGTTCACGATGCTTTTCAGACGCTCGAACTGGCCCGCCGCCACGGTGGCTTCCGCACGCTCCAGGGTCATGGCGATCAAGCTATTCAGGGTCCCGATGGTGAGCTCGAAGGGCTGGCGGAACCTGGCCGGCACGTGCTCGTAGGCCTCGATCGCCAGTTCCCTGTGGGCGAAACCGCTTTCCTGAAAGTGCTCCCGGTAGGTCTTCGGCCGCCACCCCCTGGCGTCGCCCAGGAGGTCCGGCATGTCGGGGATCATCTCCAGCGTCATGACGATCTCGTTGAAATGGTTGAGATAGTCGGTGGCAAGAAGGGTCTGGGGGTTGATGTTGGTCCCCTTGACCGTTTCCTGAAAGGCCCTGTAGGCGTCCCCGTCGTCCCCGGCGTCGGCGGGCCGGGCTGCCTCGGCCGACCTGCCCTCCGTACGACTTCGGGAGGCGGGAGCGTGGCTGCGCGCAGGCAGGCCGGGCGGGTCGTCCGTTCCCGGGGATGCGGCGGGGGCGTCGCCCTCGTCTTCGGGTCCCTCAGCGCACATGAATTGGGATGTGTCACTCCGGCCCCGGCCCTGCAACGTGCCAGACGGATAGTGCGGAGCCGCCCGCGGGGACCGGAAATCCTTGAGCCACGCCCGCAAATCCGCCATTGTCGCCGCCTTCTTTTGAGAGAGTCGGGGAATTCGCGGGCATGGGCGACCGGCGCGTATATCTTTATGACAGCACGCTCCGCGACGGGGCGCAGACCGTGGGCGTCGATTTCACGGCCACCGACAAGGCGGCCATCGCCCGGGAACTGGACGGCCTGGGCATCGATTACGTGGAAGGCGGCTGGCCGGGGGCCAACCCCACCGACGACGCCTTCTTCGCCGACGCGCCCAAACTCGGGCACGCCAAGCTGACGGCCTTCGGCATGACGTGCCGCGCCGGGCGCAGCGCCGAAAACGATCCCGGCCTCAACGCCCTGTTCTCGGCCAAGACGGACACCGTGTGCATCGTCGGCAAGGCCTGGGCCTTCCACGTGGAGACGGCGCTCGGCGTGGCGCTCACCGAAAACGTGAAAATGATCGCCGACAGCGTTCGCCATGCCTGCCGGCGCGTCGACGAGGTGATGTTCGACGCCGAGCACTTCTTCGACGGCTACAAGGCCGACCCCGGGTTCGCGCTCGACTGCGTGAAGGCGGCCCTGGAGGCGGGCGCCCGCTGGGTTGTGCTGTGCGACACCAACGGCGGCACCCTGCCCCACGAGATGGAGCCCATCGTCGGCGCGGTCATGGCCCACATCCCCGGCGAGCGCCTGGGCATCCATGCCCATAACGACACCGGCAACGCGGCCGCCAACAGCCTGATCGCGGTCGAGGCCGGGGTGCGCCAGGTCCAGGGCACGCTCAACGGCCTGGGCGAGCGTTGCGGCAACGCCGATCTGATTGCCGTCATCCCGTCGCTGATGTGCAAGATGGGGTACGAGACCGGGGTCTCGCACGACAACCTGGCCGGGCTGACCCACATCTCGCGCGTCATGGACGAACGCCTGAACCGGGCCCCGGACCGCACCGCGCCCTACGTCGGCGAGGCGGCATTCGCGCACAAGGCCGGGCTGCACGTCTCGGCGGTGGAGAAGAACCCGCGCTGCTACGAGCACATGGTGCCGGACCTGGTCGGCAACCGCCGTCACATCGTGGTGTCGGACCAGTCGGGCCGCTCCAACATCCTCGCCCAGTTCCGCGAGATGGGACTGGACATCGACGCCGGCGACCCCAAGGTGGCGCAACTGGTGGAGACGGTGAAGGCGCGGGAGTTCGACGGCTACGCCTACGACGACGCCGCGGCCAGCTTCGAGCTGCTCGCCCGCCGGGCTCTCGGCGGCGTTCCCGAATACTTCAGACACACCAGCTTTCGCGTCATCGACGAGCGGCGCTGGAACGCCAAGGGCGACCTGATCACGCTCTCCGAGGCGACGGTGAAGCTGGAGGTGGGCGGCCGCTCGACGATGACCGTGGCCGAGGGCAACGGGCCGGTGAACGCGCTCGACGCGGCGCTGCGCGAGGCGCTGACGCCGCTCTATCCGCAGCTCGCCGACGTGCGGCTGGTGGACTACAAGGTGCGCATCCTCACCCCCGGCGAAGGGACCGGGGCGGTGACGCGGGTGATGATCGAATCCGCCGACGGCGAGGGCGCGCACTGGTCCACGGTCGGGGTGTCCACCAACGTCATCGACGCGTCCTATGGCGCGCTCCGCGACAGCATCATCTACAAGCTGTACCGGGACGGCGCCACCGTCGCCGGCGCCGACGCCGGCGCCGACGCCGGCGCCGACGCCTGAAGCCATGGCCGGAACGGACGCCTCCCGGCTCGTGCCCGCCGGGGCGGCGGCAGGCGCCGCGCCCGCCGTGGTCCTGGTCGATCCCCAGCTGGGCGAGAACATCGGCATGGCGGCCCGCGCCATGCACAACTGCGCGCTCGCCGACCTGCGCCTGGTCAGGCCCCGCGACGGCTGGCCCAACGACAGTGCGGTGGCCGCGGCCGCGGGCGCCGATAGCGTGCTCGAAAAGGCCCGTCTGTTCGACACCACCGCCGACGCCATCAAGGACCTGCAGCGCGTCTATGCGGCCACGGCGCGCCACCGGGACATGACCAAGACGACGCTGCTCCCCCGCACCGCCGCCGCCGAGATGCGGTCGTTCGCGGCAACGGGCGGACGCTCGGGCGTGCTCTTCGGGCCCGAGGCCAAGGGGCTCACCAACGACGACGTGGCCCTTGCCGACGCCGTGCTCACGGTGCCGCTGAATCCCGGATTCAGCTCGCTCAACCTGGCCCAGGCCGTGCTCGTCGTCGGCTACGAGTGGCTGCACGCCGCCGCCGACGCGCCGCCGCCCGGCCTGAGCGCGCCGAAAACGACGCGGCCCGCCACCAAGGAAGAGCTGATCGGCCTGTTCGAGCACCTGGAAGGTGAACTGGACGCCTGCGGCTTCCTGCACGTCGCCGGCAAGCGGCCCTACATGGTGCGCAACCTGCGCAACATCTTCCAGCGCGCCGGCCTCACCGACCAGGAGGTGCGCACGCTCCGCGGCGTCATCGCGGCGCTGACCCGGGGACGGAAGGGACCGACCGGGTAGGGACGGTTTTCACCGCCGAGGGGCCAAGGCACCAAGGGAAGACCACCCGACAGCCCTCCGTGTCCGGGTGATCAAGGAATTTGTCTCTGGGGGTATGTGCGCTCGGCGGGAAACCCTCTGCGTCCCTTTGCGTCCCCGGCGTTTTGAATCCCAACGCGGAGGACGCAAAGGGACGCAGAGGAGAAAAGAGGGGCGACGGGAAATTTTTTTGGCCACGAAGACACGAGGGCCACAAGTCCCAGGCGGTCAAACCCTCTCCGAGAGCCAGATGGCGAGCCTGGAGCCGGCCCTGATCACGGCGGTGAGGGCCTCGTAGCCGGGCGCCTGCTCGGCGCCGCGGGCGAGGCCGGTGTCCCGGTGCTGGATCTCGTCCAGGCGGAACGCGGCGACGGTTTCCCTCAGGTCCGCCTCGTCGTCGTCGTCGAGCCTTTCGATCTGGCCTGAGTAGTGCTCGTCGATGACCTCTTCGACGGCGACGGTGCAGGCCATGGCGGCGCGCTCGCCGAGCAGCGCCGTCCCCGCCCCGAGGACGAAGCCGGCCACGTGCCACAGCGGCATCAGCACCGTCGGCCGCACCCGGCGGCGGACCATCAGGGCGTTGAAGGCGTCCAGGTGCTGTTGCTCCTGGTCGGCCATGCGGCGGATCACGGGCGCCGACGGGGACCCGCCGAGCACCCGCAACTGCCCCTGGTAGATGCGCATGGCGCCGTACTCGCCGGCCTGATCGACCCGTATCATCCGGTGGACCGACCGCTCCCCGGTCGGGTCGCCGGGCAGGCGCCCGGTCCGTCCGCCGCGCCGGGCCCCGGTCATGGCGCGCCCATCAGCCGCCGCGCCCCGGCCAGGGAGAACCCGGCCAGGGCCAGCGAGGCCATCAGGTTGTATCCGGCGAACGAGATGCCGAACAGGGTCCAGTCCACCTGGTCGCAGGGTTTGGGCGGCTTGGCCGCGAGCTGGGCTTGCAGCTCGTCGACCGTCATCTCCGCCGGCAGGGCGCCGCTGCACGCCGCCGTGCCGGCCCACCAGTGCTGCTCGACGCCGAGGTGATAGGCGGCGATCCCGGCGCCGGCCAGGAACACGGCGCCGCACAGCGCCACGGAGGCCGCCCGCACGCCGCTCCGGGGCGGCAGGCCGAGGGCGAGGACGGCGAGGATTCCCGTGGCCGCGTACGGCACCCGCTGATAGAGGCACAGGATACAGGGCTCGAACCCGAAGACGAACTCGGCGATGTAGGCGACGGCCAGGGCACCGACGCTGGCCGCCAGGATGGCCATCGGCATGTGGCGCAGCCACTCGACGCCCGCGGTTGGTGCGATCATGGTCCCGGTATACCGCATTATGCGCCCCCCGGGCTACAGGACGAAGCGGACGAGGGCGAAGCCGCCGACGAGGAGGGCGAAGAACAGCGCCGTCAGCCAGCCCAGGTTGCTCTCGATGAAGGCGCGCACCGGGGCGCCGAAATACCACAGCAGGGCCGCCACGGCGAAGAAGCGTGCGCCCCTGGAGAGCGCCGAGGCGATGCCGAAGACCACGGGATCGAGCGCCGTCACCCCGCTGGCAATGGTGATCACCTTGTAGGGGAACGGCGTCAACCCGGCGCCGGCGACGATCCACGCCCCCCATTCGTTGTAATAGCCCTGGAAGCGGGTGAACTGGGCCCCGTAGCCGTAGAAATCGAGGATCGGCCGCCCGACGGTCTCGAACAGCATATACCCGATGCCGTAGCCGGCGAACCCGCCAAGCACCGAGGCCGCGGTGCACACCAGCGCGATCCGCCAGGCGCTGCCGCGCGCCGCCAGCACCATGGGAATGAGCACCACGTCCGGCGGAATGGGAAAGACCGAGCTCTCGGCGAAGGAGACGACGGCCAGCGCCCACAGGGCGTGGCGGTGGGCGGCCAGCGCCATGGTCCGGTCGTAAAGTTTTCTCAGCACCGCTTTCCCTTCCCCCGGTGGGGATACGCGCCCTTCCCCCGGTGGGGATACGCGGCGGTGGTTTAGCAGGCGCGGCGCGGGCGGGCAAATCGGGCGTCGCCGGCGGCGGGCGGTGGCGCGGGTCCGGGCCGGGCAATTCGCGCCGGCCCGGGGCGGGCGATCGGACGGCTTCGGGGCGCGCCGTGGATGTGTTGACCGGCCTCGGGCCAAGCCTATGATGGGCGCCGATTCACCGGCAGGCGGTTGGCCCCTGTGGCGGAACTGGTAGACGCGGCAGACTCAAAATCTGTTTCCGGCAACGGAGTGGGAGTTCGAGTCTCCCCGGGGGCACCAATCCACATCGGCTGCAAGCCGTCCCTGCCGTCGTTAGCCCTGGGATTGCCCGGCCTGAACATGTATCGTGGTCTTGGTTCGGTCCGATTCGGACGGTCGCGGATTCGATAAGCATGAAGTGCTGAGCATGAAGTACAAAGTGGTCCTCAGACAAACCGACGAGGGTTTTAGCGTCAACTGCCCGGGTTTACCTGGATGCTGGTCCCAGGGCGCGACCGAGGCCGAGGCCATCGGCAACATCCGTGATGCCATCGGCGAATACAAGGCCGCCGTTGCACAAACACTTGTTGGCGAAGATGTTCGGGAAGTCGACGTGGCCGATTAGCGATGCCCAAGATCCCGGGCGTCAACCACCGCCGGGCCATTCGTGCCCTTGATAAGGGCCGGCTTTCGGATCGCTCGTGAAGGCCGCAAGCATGTGGTGATGTCCGACGGGAACCGGTTTCTTACCATCCCACGCAGCAATCCCATCGACGCCTATACCATGGGCGGGATCGTGACCGACGCGGGACGCGGCGTCGACGAGTTCAAGAAGCTGCTCTAACCGCCCCCGTGGGACGGAATTGGCGGACGCGTGGGCTCACGAGGCTGATG
>JBHHXI010000152.1:0-6674 GCA_046756945.1 Rhodospirillales bacterium | reverse complement strand
CGAGTTCCAACGCAAGCTTCGGATAGATTTCCCCGCCCTACGGGGTACCATGGCGCCATGGCCGAGCCGATGACACCCCTGCCCGTGCACGACGACGACCGCTGGCGCGCCGTGGTCGCGCGGGACCGGCGCTTCGACGGGGCGTTCGTCTATGCGGTGCGCTCGACCGGCGTTTTCTGTCATCCGTCGTGTCCGAGCCGCCGTCCCCGGCGCCCCCAGGTGACCTTCTTCGCCGTTCCCGAGGCGGCGGCGCACGCGGGCTTCCGTCCGTGCAAGCGGTGCCGCCCCCAGGACGCGCCGGCGGCCGATCCCCGCATCGCCACCGTGCGCCGCCTGTGCCGGGCCATCGAGGACGCCGGCGATGGCATTCCCACCCTGGCCGAGCTCTCGGCCCTTATCGGCGGCAGCCCCCATCACCTGCAACGGGTTTTCAAGGGCGTCATGGGCATCTCGCCGCGCCGCTACGCCGAGGCCCTGCGCCTGGACAGGCTGAAGGGGGCTCTCAAGGACGGCGAGGCGGTGGCGCCGGCCCTTTACGGCGCCGGCTACGGATCGTCCAGCCGGCTCTATGAGACAGCGCCCCGGCACCTGGGCATGACCCCGGCGTCCTATGCCAGGGGCGGCGCAGGCGCCCGCATCGCCTACACGATCGCCGCCTGCGCCCTGGGGAGGCTGCTTGTCGCGGCGACGGAGCGGGGGCTGTGCGCCGTCAGCCTGGGCGATACGGACGCCAACCTGGAAGCGGCGCTGGACAACGATTACCCCCTGGCCGAAATCCGGCGCGACGACGGCGCCCTCGACGCGCGCCTGGCCGCCGTGCTCGCCTGTCTCGACGGCGCGGCGGTGCCGCACCGCGGCCTGCCGCTGGATCTCCGCGCCACCGCCTTCCAGTGGCAGGTGTGGGAACGCCTCCAGGCCATCCCCCGGGGCGAGACCCGCACCTACGGCGACATCGCCGCCGACATCGGCCGGCCGGGCGCGGCGCGCGCCGTCGGCCGCGCCTGCGCCGCCAATCCGGTGTCCCTGGTCGTCCCCTGCCACCGGGCGGTGGGCGGCGGCGGCGGGCCGGGCGGCTACCGCTGGGGGGTGAAACGCAAGGAAAAACTCCTGCGCCGCGAAGGCGCCGCCGTTGGAGGACGCGACAAAGGGGTGTAGCCTGCGGCTCCCATGAAACAGGCCCAGGACACGATCACCGTCGGCACCCGGGGCCAGGGCCTGCACGAGGTCACGGCCGAGATCGCCGAGTGGGTTTCCCGCCAGGACATCGGCGCCGGCCTGCTGACGGTGTTCTGCCGCCACACCTCGGCGTCCCTGACCATCCAGGAGAACGCGGACGCAGACGTGCAGCGGGACCTGGAGGCGTTTTTCAGGCGCCTGGTCAGGGAAGACCCGTCGCTGTATCGCCACACCACCGAGGGGCCCGACGACATGCCGGCCCATATCCGCAGCGCGCTCACCGACGTCTCCCTAACCATCCCGGTCAGCGGCGGCCGCCTGGGGCTCGGCACCTGGCAGGGGATATACCTGTTCGAGCACCGCGCGCGGCCCCATGAGCGGCGCCTGATCCTGCATCTTGCCGGGGAGTGACGTGATCCGCATCGGGCCACTGTCGACCGCGCTGCTGTTGGCGGCTGCCGCCGCCTGGCCGGCGGCCGCCGAACCGGCCCACGCCATCGCCATGCACGGGGCGCCCAAATACGGGCCCGGTTTCCGCCACTTCGACTACGTCGAGCCGGACGCGCCCAAGGGCGGGACCCTGGTGCTCAGCGACACCCGCAGCTTCGACAGCCTCAACCCCTTCATCATCAAGGGGGTGGCGGCGCCGGGGCTGGACCTGATCTTCGAACGGCTGCTCGAGCGCAGCCAGGACGAGCCCTTTACCCTCTACGGGCGCATCGCCGAAAGCGTGGAGACGCCCGAGGACCGCTCGTCGGTGACCTTCACGCTCCGGCCCGAGGCCCGCTTCCACGACGGCAGCCCGATCACCGCCGACGACGTGATCTTTTCGGTCAGGACCCTCAGCCGGAAAGGGCGCCCCAACCACCGGCTCTATTACAAGATGGTGGCGCGCATGGAAAAGCTGGGCACGCGCAAGGTCAGGCTCGTCTTCAAGCCCGGGGACAACCGGGAACTGCCGCTGATCATGGGGCTGATGCCGATCCTGTCCGAGGCCTATTACCGGGACGTGGAGTTCGAAAGAACGACACTTGTGCCGCCGCTCGGCAGCGGTCCCTACCGTGTCCGGGCCGTCGAACCCGGGCGCAGCATCACGTATGCCCGCGACCCGGAGTACTGGGGCCGGGACCTTGCGGTGAACCGGGGCCGCTACAACTTCGATGTGGTGCGCTACGACGTGTACCGGGACAGCGTGGTGGCGCTGGAGGCCTTCAAGGCGGGGCTGGTGGACCTGCGCCCCGAATCCGATCCCGGGCGCTGGGCCAACGGGTACGCGTCTCCGGCCCGTGAGCGCGGCGCCATCGTGCTCGAGGAAGTTCCCCACGGGCGGCCCGCCGGCATGTATGCATTCGCCTTCAACACCCGCCGGCCCATCTTCCGCGACCGCCGGGTGCGCCGGGCGCTCGCCTACGCCTTCGATTTCGAATGGGTGAACAAGACGCTGTTCCACGGCGCCTACGCACGCACGGCGAGCTACTTCGACAAATCGGAACTGGCCGCCGCCGCCCCGCCCGGCGCCGGCGAGCGCGCCCTGCTCGAGCCCTTCCGCGACCGCCTGCCGCCCGAGGTATTCACCAGGCCCTACCGGCCGCCGGTCTCCGACGGCGGCGGCTCGACCCGGGAAGGCCTGCGCACCGCGCTCAGGCTGCTGGCCGGCGCCGGCTGGACAAACCGGGCCGGGCGCATGGTCACCGCCGACGGCGAGCCGGCGGGTTTCGAGATCCTGCTGATCAACCCCCGCGACGAGCGCCTGGCCCTGGCGTTCAAGCGCAAGCTGGCCCGCCTGGGCATCGACGTCGGCGTGCGCACCGTCGATTCGGCCCAGTACCAGTACCGCCTGAACACCTATGATTTCGACATGATCATCTACTGGTGGGACGAATCGCTGTCGCCGGGCAACGAGCAGGCGTTCTACTGGGGCTCCCGGGCCGCCGACACCGAGGGCACGCGCAACTATCCGGGCATCAAGGACCCGGCCGTGGACGCCATGATCGAACACCTCATCGCCGCCCGCGACCGCCCGGCCCTCATCGACGCCACCCGGGCGCTGGACAGGGTGCTGCAATGGGGCCACTACGTGGTGCCCCTGTTCCACCTGCCCGGGGACCGCATCGCCTATTGGGACAAGTTCGGCCGCCCGACGGTGACGCCGCTCTACAGTTATCAGCTAAACACCTGGTGGGTGGACCGGGGCAAGGCGGCGGCCCTCAAGCGCCGCTGAGAGGGCGGAGGATGGAATCGCATGTTCCCCATTATTGGGGTTCCAAGGGCCGCCGGCCCTTGGTGGGGATCGAAAGGGGCAACGCCCCTTTCACCGCGGGAGGGGCGAACCGATGAGCACGGCCGTCGAGGACCATTACACCGCCGACAACCTGTTGGACGCGATCCGGGAAGGCCTGGCCCGGCTCGGCAAGGATACGGCCGGTCTGTCCCCGGAGGACCTTGCCCCGGTCGACGAGTTTCACGTGCGCGGCCGCGCCGCGACCCTGGAGATGGCCGGACGGCTCGGCCTCGGCCCCCGCCACCGGGTTCTCGACATCGGCAGCGGGCTCGGCGGCGCGGCGCGGCTGCTGGCCGGAACGTACGGTTGCCGGGTAAGCGCCATCGACCTCACCGAGGCCTATTGCGCGGCCGCCCGGGAGATCACCGGGTGGGTCGGCCTGTCGGACCTGGTCACCTTTCGCCGGGCCAGCGCGCTGGATCTTCCTTTTGACGATGAGAGCTTCGACGCCGCGATCACCCAGCATGTGGCGATGAATATCCGCGACAAGGGCCGCATGTACGCGGAATCCCGGCGTGTCGTGCGGCCGGGCGGAACCTTCGCCATCTACGACGTTGTGCAGGGGGACGGGGGCGATGTCGTCTACCCGGTCCCCTGGGCCCGCGAGCCCTCCATAAGCTTTCTCGCGACGGCGGACGAAATGAGCGAACTCCTGCTGGATGCGGGCTTCGAGATCGTCGATCGGCGGGATACCACCGAAGAAGGGCTGGCCTGGTTCAGGGACATGGCGGCACACGTTCGGGAGACCGGATTGCCTGCGCTGGGTTTTCACGTATTGATGGGCGGGGAATTCGCGCTGATGGCGGGAAACCAGCGTCGGAACCTCGAGGAAAGGCGCGTCGCCCTGGCCGAGATCATCTGTCGGGCGGCGTAGCGAAGCGCCTGGATTCCACGATTAGGGAGACCGAAATGCTGACAATGCAACGCGTCGACGTGCGGCCGGTCGCGGTGCCGCTGAAGCGCCCTATCGTCTCCCGCGTGGGGTTCTTCGACGAGTGGCCCCTCATCCTGATCGACCTGTACACCGAAGAGGGCATCGTCGGCCGCAGCTACCTGGCGCCCTATCTGAGGCGGTCACCGCGCTACATCGTTCCGGCGATCTATGATCTGGCGGACGCCCGGAAGGGCCACGTCATCGCCCCGTTCGACGACTTCGCGGGCGGGCGTTCGGCGCTCCACTTCGTCGGCATGGAGGGGATATCGCTGATCGCGGTTTCCGGTCTCGACATGGCCGCCTGGGATGCCCTGGCGAAAGCGGCGGGGCTGCCGCTCGCGGTCCTGCTCGGCGGCTCCCTGGGGCCCGTGCCCGCCTACAACAGCAACGGCCTGTGGCTGACGCCCCTGGAAACCCTGGCCGACGAAGCGTCCGCACTGGTCGGCGAGGGCGGGTTCACCGCGCTCAAGCTCCGTCTCGGCCGCGAGCGCCTGGACGACGACATCGCGGCGATCAGGATCGTCCGCGACGCGGTGGGCGACGACGTCAAGCTGATGTGCGACTTCAATCAGGGACTGTCGCTCGGCGATGCGCTTGCGCGCTGCCACGCACTCGACGACCAGAACCTCTATTGGTTCGAGGAGCCCATCGCCCACGGCAATATCGACGGTTACGCGCAGCTTGCCCGCGAGTTGGACACGCCCGTCCAGCTCGGCGAGAATTTCTACGGTCCGCAATCCTTGTACCGCGCGATCCAACGCAAAGCGGGGGACTACGTGATGCCCGACCTGATGCGCATCGGCGGGGTGAGCGGCTGGATGCGCGCCGCCGCCATCGCCGGGACCGCCGGCATCCAGATGTCGTCCCACCTCTACCCCGAGGTCTCCAGCCACCTGCTGCGCGTCACGGAGACGGGCCACTGGCTGGAGTGGCAGGACTGGACGGACGGACTGTTGGCCGAGCCGTTCACCCTGGACAAGGGGCATCTCATTCCCCGCGACGTCCCCGGCAACGGACTGGAGTGGGACGAGGACGCGGTGCGGCGCTACCGCTTGGAATCCTAGGCGCGCCGCGCACGATCCTTTCAAACGGACCTTGAGGGGGTCGGGTCTTTACACCCGATACGATTCTTCCGACCGCGCGTCGCCGGCCTCGTTCGGCGCATAGCTCGCCCATTTATCCCTGTAGTACCGGGCCCTCATGTCGCCATCGGATTGTCTGTTGAAGGTCAGGAAGATGTTGCGCCTGCTCCGGTCGCTTGTATTGGCCGGAGATCCGTGCGGCACGTAGGCGTCGAAGAAGATGACGTCCCCGGGATCGGCTTCGAGCAGCACATATTCCTCCGCGGGCGAATACGGGGGATCGTCGTCGGACAAAGTCCGCCACTCCTCCGTCATCAGCTTCCGTTCGTAGTTCCCCGACTTCATGAAGCTCAGGGCCGCGTTGTCCTTTCTGTTCTCGTCCACGACGATGCCCATGGTGATGAAGAAATCGCAATACGAATTCCAGCCGGCTGTTTGATCCTGATGCAGCTTGTCCGGCCGGCAGCCGGGGAGCTTGTAGTTGATCTTCTCCTTGAAGAGAACGGGCGGCTCACCGAAGAGCTGGGTCAGGCATTCAACGGCCTCGGGCGAGATAAGAAGCCTGGTGAATTCGGGGTTGTCGTCACCCAGCACGTTCTCGATACGCACGAGGATGTTCTCGCCCGTGATCGTGCTCTTCTCGTAGTACTTTGCCGCCTGGTTCCTGGCGGGCTGCTCGTCCCGCAGCTCATCCAGCCACGCGGAGACCCTGTCCATCACCGCCTTGTCGAAGAAGCCCTTCAATACGATGAAACCCTTTTCCTTGAACTCCGCGGTCTGTTCTTCAGTCAGGAACATCCTGCATTCCCCCCATTCATGCCAGAACACTCCTTAACGAACGCGTCTCGACCGTTCGTTGATTCAGGTCAATTTCATTGGCTACCGCGCCGCGGACACCGGCAACCGTGGCTCTCGCTTTGTTCGCACCTGCCCTTTTCGCTCGCCGCCCCTGACCTCGCGGCCCGAGCCTTTGCGCGGGGCGGGTCGGGCGTAGGCGCTCTCCAGTGCCGTGTTGATCCGCTTGATCTGGGCCGCCACCGAGATCTTGCGGACCGAGGTGATGTCGCATTTGCGGTCCTCGAAGGCGTCCCGGCGGGGGTGTTTCTTCTGCCAGTCCGCCACCGCCCGGTCGCGCCCGCGCACCAAGTCCTCGATCTGCGGGCGGAACAGGCGCACCATGTTGGTGATCCAGATGTTGACC
>JBHHXI010000151.1:0-6764 GCA_046756945.1 Rhodospirillales bacterium | reverse complement strand
GGGGGCGTCCCCCGCAAAATGTGTCCGGGGGGACACCCCCCGTTGCCCCCCGGCGGCCGGCCAGGGCGCCGCTTTCGCGGCGCGTCGACACGTTCCTCGAAATGCTGGCGGCGGAGCGCGGCGCGGCGCGCAATACCCTGCAGGCGTACCGCCGCGATCTGGCCGATTTCTCCGCCTTCGTGGGGGCCCGGGGGCGGCTGCCCGAGGACGCGGACGGGACCGCCGTCAGGGACTATCTGGCGCACCTGTCCGGCGCCGGCCTGGCGCCCAGCACCAGCGCCCGCCGGCTTTCCGCCCTGCGCCAGTTCTTCCGCTTCCTGTATGCGGACGGGCTGCGCGACGACGACCCGTGCGCCACCATCGACAGTCCGCGCCAGGGCCGGCCCCTGCCCAGGCACCTGAGCGAAGACGAAGTGGAGCAATTGCTGGCGGCGGCGCGGCGGCGCGGCGGCGCCGACGGTACGCGGCTGGTGGCGCTTCTCGAGGTGCTGTATGCCACCGGCCTCAGGGTTTCGGAATTGGTCGGGTTGCCGCGCTCCGCGCTGTCCCGCGACGGCCAGATGCTGATCGTCCGCGGCAAGGGCGGCAAGGAGCGCATGATTCCCCTGGGCGACGCGGCGACGGAAGCGCTGGCGGCCTATGAGTCGGTGCGCGGGGGCTTCGCGCCCAAGGGCCGGCCGGCGCGCCGGGATTCGCCGTGGCTGTTTCCCTCGCGTGCCCGGGACGGGCACCTGACCCGCGCCCGCTTCGCCCAGATGTTGAAGGCGGTGGCGCTGGAAGCGGGCCTCGATGCGGCGCGGGTTTCGCCCCACGTGCTGCGCCACTCGTTCGCCAGCCACCTGCTCGCCCACGGCGCCGACCTGCGCGCCCTGCAACAGATGCTGGGACACGCCGACATCGCGACGACGCAGATATACACCCACGTCCTGGATGAACGCCTGAAGGCGCTGGTCGCGCGCTCCCATCCGCTGGCGGCGGACAAGACTCCATAGCCCCACACCAGGTCCACACCGGTCACCGCCGTTTCGCACCTGCAAAAAAAATTCCTTGGTGGGGAACGCGCCCATTGGCTATATAAAAGGCCGTTTTTGGGGGGGGCCGGGGAGATATCCATGAGTTTCACTGTCATTGAGCAATGTACGGCGCGTCTGAACCGTTCGGAACTGGCGGTTCCGGGCTCCAACACCAAGTTTCTCGAGAAGGCGGCCCACAGCCCGGCCGACGTCATTTTCCTGGACCTGGAGGATGCCGTGGCGCCGGACGACAAGGAACAGGCCCGCAAGAACATCATCGAGGCCCTGAACGACCTGGACTGGGGCGGCCGCACCCTCTCCATCCGCATCAACGGCCTGGACACCCATTATATGTACCGCGATGTGGTGGACATCCTGGAGCAGGCCGTCGACAAGCTCGACATGATCATGATCCCCAAGGCGGGCACGGCCGCCGACATCTACGCGGTGGACATGCTGGTGACCCAGATCGAGGCCGCCAAGGGGTACAAGAAGCGCATCGGTTTCGAGATGATCATCGAGACCGCGCTGGGCATGCAGAACGTCGACGAGATCGCGGCGGCGAGCCCGCGCAACGAATGCCTGCACTTCGGCGTCGCCGATTACGCCGCCTCCACCAAGGCGCGGACGACCAACATCGGCGGCCCCAATCCCGACTATCACGTGCTCACCGACCCGGATGCGGACGGCAACCGCGACGTCCACTGGGGCGACATGTGGCATTACGCCATCGCCCGCATGGTGGTGGCGGCGCGGGCCAACGGCCTGCGTCCCGTCGACGGGCCGTTCGGCGACTTCTCCGACCCGGAAGGCTTCAAGGCGCAGGCCAACCGCGCCGCGGTGCTGGGCTGCGAGGGCAAGTGGGCCATCCACCCGAGCCAGGTGGAACTGGCCAACGAACTCTTCACCCCCAGCGAGGACGACGTCACCAAGGCCAGGCGCATCATCGCCGCCATGGAGCAGGCCCAGAAGGAAGGCAAGGGCGCGGTGGCCCTGGACGGGCGGCTCATCGACATCGCGTCGATCAAGCAGGCCGAGGTGATGGTGCGCAAGGCGGAGGCCATCGCCGCCGGCAACGCGGCCTGATCCCCCCGATCAACGCTCGACGGAAAGGCGCCGGACGGACGCGGGCCGGGCGCGTCGCCCGATCTCACCGGCCTCCATCGCCGCCGTGGCGCCCGGCGCCAGGGGCAGAATAGCCTTCGCCTGCTTCGGGCCTCTGTGCTAGGAAACTTCATGCACAGCTTCCTGGACTTCGAGAAGCCCATCGCCGAACTGGAGGGCAAGATCGAGGGATTGCGCCACCTGGGCGGCACCGGCGAGGTCAACATCGCCGAGGAAGTGACCAAGCTGCAGGCCAAGGTCGACAGGCTGCTCCAGCAGGCCTATGCCAAGCTCACGCCGTGGCAGAAGACCCAGGTCGCCCGCCACCCCGACCGGCCCCATACCCTGGATTACATCGAGACCCTGTTCGAGGACTTCACGCTCCTCGCCGGCGACCGGTCGTTCGCCGAGGACCGGGCGGTCATCGGCGGCCTGGGACGGTTCCGCGGCCGCTCGGTGGTCGTCATCGGCACCGAAAAGGGGGCGGACACGGAGTCGCGCGTCGCCCACAACTTCGGCATGGCGCGGCCCGAGGGCTACCGCAAGGCGCAGCGGCTGATGGCGCTGGCCGACCATTTCGCCCTGCCGGTGATCACCCTGGTGGACACCCCCGGGGCCTATCCGGGCATTGACGCGGAAGCGCGCGGCCAGGCCGCGGCCATCGCCCGCAGCATCGAAACGTGCCTGGGCCTCAGCGTGCCGCTGGTCAGCGTCATCATCGGCGAGGGCGGCTCCGGCGGCGCCATGGCGCTGGCCGCGGCCAACACGCTGTTCATGCTGGAACATGCCGTCTATTCGGTGATCTCGCCCGAGGGCTGCGCCTCCATCCTGTGGCGCGACGGCGATCAGGCCCAGGACGCCGCCGAGGCCCTCAAGCTGACCGCCCAGGACCTGGAGAAGCTGGGCATCATCGACGCGGTCATCCCCGAGCCCCTGGGCGGGGCGCACCGCAAGCGCGAGATCAGCATCGCCGCGGTCGGCGACGCCATCGAGGGGGCGCTCAAGGACCTCGCCGGAACCGACCGCGGCGCATTACGCGCCCGCCGCCGCGAAAAATTCCTGGCCATGGGCAAACAGGGGCTGGGCTAGGCCGCCGAGGGCCGCCCGGACGCGGCTTGCCGCGCCGTTCCATCGCGGTCAAGACGCCCGACTTTTTACAGCACGGCGAAGGTAAAGGGAACGAATCCCCGGTAGGTCTCGTTGATGGCGAGGCGGCGGTTCAACGGCGGAAAGGCGCGCTGGTTACAATCGGCGCGCTCGCAGAGGCGGCAGTTGACGCCGATCGGCGTCAGGCTCGCGGTATCGGCCAGATCGAGACCGTCGGCATAGACCAGGCGGCGCGCGTGGCTGATCTCGCAGCCCATGCCGATGGCCAGCTGCTGCTCGGGCAGATGAAAGCCGCCGCCCAACCCGGTCACCGTGCGCGACACCGAGAAATAGGTGGTGCGGTCCTCCATCTGGACGACCTGGGTGACGATCTTGCCGGGTGTGCGAAAGGCTTCATGGACGTTCCAGCGCGGACACGTCCCGCCGAAGCGCGCGAAGTGGAACCCGCCGGAACTGAACCGCTTCGAAATGTTGCCCGCCCGGTCGACGCGCACGAAGAAGAAGGGAACGCCCCGCGAGCCCGGCCGCTGCAAGGTGGTCAACCGGTGGCAGACCTGCTCGTAGCTGGCGGCGAAGCGCTGGGTCAGGACTTCGGTGTCGTAGCGCAGTTTTTCCGCGGCGTTGAGAAACCGCTCATAGGGCATCATGACGGCGCCGGCAAAATAGTTGGCCAGGCCGAGCCGGCAAAGTTGCGCCGCCTCGTCACCCGCGACGCCGGACCTGGCGATGATGTCGTCGAAAAGGTTGCGGTGGCTGCGGATCCCCACCTGGAACGCCAACTGGAAGACGCGGCCCGGCTGGCCCAGCATCTCGGACAGAAACAGGCGGCTGGTGTGCCGGTCGAACCGCCACACCACATCGGGCATGACGTCGATCGGCATGACCTTGACGGCGATGCCGTAGGCGCGCTTGAGGTGTTGGCGCAGGGAATGGCCAAGGTCTTCGGTGCCGTCCAGGGCGTCCGCCCACAGATTCTCCGCCGCCGTCTCCAGTTCGGGAAAATGATTGTTGTGGTGGTGGAAGAAATCCCGGGCCCCGTCGGTCGGAAACGGGACGGCGTCGATGTCGACCGGGATCTCCCCGTCGGCCATCTGTTCGGCGACGGCCGCCGCGTTGGTCATGGTCTCGCGGTAGGCCCGGTAAAGGGTGAGCACGGCCTGCGCGGCGTCCGGGCTGGTTCCCACGAGATCGGTCAGTTCGTCGTTCCCGATCCTGAGGTCCTGGAACAGCGAATCGCTGAACACCTCTTTCAGCGACGCGGCGGTCCGCGCGTCGTCCTCGCCGCTCAGTTCCTTCACGTCGATGTCGTAAACGTCGTTCAGGCGCAGCAGCACCTGGGCGCTGAGGGGGCGCTGATTGCGTTCGATCAGGTTGAGATAGCTCGGTGAAACGCCCAGATCCCCGGCCATTGCCGTCTGGGTCAGGCCGAGCTCGCGGCGGAACCTGCGGATGCGCACGCCGGCGAAAACCTTTTTGCGGCCCGTTGCCATCTGCGCCCCTTGTTTCCGCCCGGTTATTTACAATTTTTACATTATAACAAATATTTCTATCCTAGTAAATACATAATAACCTTTTTAATTACAATAGGTTATTGAATATTAAGCGCGTTTGATATAATTTGATATAAATTGTATGGATCGTTTTGCGGGATATTCCGCCCTAGGGGGACACACGGTGATGGAGAATCAGGCCCAGACGTTCGACACCCTTGTTGCGGCCGCGCCGCCGGCGCGCTTCGCAGGCATCCGCAGGGATTACACGCCGAGCGACGTGGTGCGCCTCGGCGGTTCGGTACCGATCGCCCATACGCTTGCCGAGAACGGCGCCAACCGGCTGTGGGACATGCTGCACTCGGAAGACTATGTGGGCGCGCTCGGCGCGGTCACCGGCAACCAGGCCATGCAGATGGTCCGCGCCGGATTGAAGGCCATTTATCTGTCCGGGTGGCAGGTGGCGGCCGACGCCAATGGTGCCGGCGCCATGTATCCGGACCAGAGCCTGTACCCCGCGAATTCCGGTCCCCGGCTGTGCCGGCGCATCAACGCCACCCTGCAGCGCGCCGACCAGATCGAGCACTGCGAAGGGGGCGTCAGGACCGACTGGTTCGCGCCCATCGTCGCCGACGCGGAAGCCGGCTTCGGCGGGCCGTTGAACGCCTTCGAGATCACCAAGGCGTTCATCGAGGCGGGCGCCGCCGGGGTGCACTTCGAGGACCAGCTCGCCTCGGAAAAGAAGTGCGGCCACCTGGGCGGCAAGGTCCTGATTCCGACGGGCCAGCATATCCGGACCCTCAACGCGGCCCGGCTGGCCGCCGACGTGATGGGCGTGCCGACCCTGATCCTGGCGCGGACCGACGCCGACAGCGCGCGGCTGATCACCAGCGATATCGACGAGCGGGACCTTCCCTTCGTCGACGTCGGTGAGCGCACGCCGGAGGGCTTTTACCGGGTGCGCGGCGGCCTCGAAAGCTGTATCGCCCGCGGCCTGAGCTACGCGCCCTATGCGGACCTGTTGTGGTGGGAGACCGCGAAGCCCAACCTCGACGACGCCCGCGCGTTCGCGGAAGCGATCCACAGGGAATTTCCCGGCAAGCTGCTGGCCTATAACTGTTCCCCGTCGTTCAACTGGGAAGACAACCTGGGCGCCGAGACCATAGCCAAGTTCCGCACCGAACTGGGTGCCATGGGGTACAAGTTCCAGTTCGTCACCCTCGCCGGATTCCATCAACTCAACCACGGCATGTTCGAACTCGCCCGCGGCTACGCCGCCCGCGGCATGGCGGCCTATGCGGAGTTGCAACGGGCCGAATTCGCCAGCGAAGCCCACGGCTACACCGCCACGCGCCATCAGCGGGAAGTGGGCACCGGCTATTTCGACGCCGTCGCCACGGCGCTCTCGGGCGGAGGGTCCTCGACCGTGGCCATGGGCGAGTCCACGGAAACCGCCCAGTTCGCCCGTATGTCGGTGGCGGCCGAGGCGGCCGAGTAATACCAGCCATTGCGGACCCTTGGGCATTCACATGGACACGCCCAGAACAGGACGGAGATGACAATGGAACTGAGAACGCCCAGGGCTCACACGGTCGATTCACTCGATGGCCGCTTCGAGCCCCCGCCACCGGAGCCGTCGAGCGAGTTCACGGCCGAGGAAAACAGCGTGATCCGCATTATCGCCTCGAACATGCACCGGCTGAACGGATCCATCGCCCGGGCGGTGTCGGCCGGACTGACCGTCGAGATCACCCGGTCGTCCCGTTTCCACAACGAGTCGGGAGATTGGGGGGACCAGGTCGTGCTCAACGTCTCCAAGAAGGGCTGAGGCGAAACAGCGGCGTCGACGATTCGACCGGCCGGGGGCCTTGACCGCGGCATCGGATGATCGGGCGGAGGGCCCGCGGCGCATTCCCGAAACGCGAACGAAGGCCATGCCGTCGGGCTCCCCCGGGGAGGTGAAGCGGCGCGTTGACGCGTCCCGCTCCGTCCCCGGCCTAGCAGGCTGCTGAAAAAGGGCGTTGCTGGTGCCTTATGCTTCGAGACGGCG
>JBHHXI010000150.1:0-6768 GCA_046756945.1 Rhodospirillales bacterium | reverse complement strand
CGCCCTAACAGGCTGCTGAAAAACCACCCATGTGCCGTCCTATCCTTCGAGACGCCGCCCTTTGGGCGGCTCCTCAGGATGAGGATTCTCATATAATCAAACACTTACCCCTCATGCTGAGGAGGCGCGGAGCGCCGTCTCGAAGCATAAGGCACCAGCAACGCCCTTTTTCAGCAGCCTGCTAAATGATCTCGAAATAGCGCTCCATCTCCCAGTCCGTGATGTGCTTGCGGAATTCGCGCTCCTCCCACTCGCGGGTGGCGGCGTAGTGGTCGACGAAGGCGTCGCCGAAGCAGGCGCGCGCCGCCCGGGAAGCCTTGAGGCGCTGGGCCGCCTCCCACAGGGTGGCGGGCAGGCCGAGGCGTTTCGGCACCTTCCGGTCGTAGGCGTTGCCGAGGACCGGCGCCGTCGGCTCGATCCCGTTCTCGATTCCCCACAGTCCCGAGGCCAGGGCGGCGGCGAGCGCCAGGTAGGGATTGGCGTCGGCGGCCGCGATGCGGTACTCGACGCGCTGCGCCTTGGCGCTTCCGCTGATGACGCGCAGCGCGCAGGTGCGGTTGTCCATGCCCCAGTTGGCCCCGGTCGGCGCCCAGAAGCCGGGAATCAGGCGGGTGTAGGAATTCACCGTGGGCGCGATCATCGCCAGCAGTTCCGGCATCAGAGTCTGCTGGCCGCCGAGGAAATGGCGCAGGCGTTCGCTCATCCGGTCCGGCTTCCTGGCGTCGAAGAAGACGGCCTTGCCGTTCCTGTCCTTGAGCGACAGGTGGATGTGGCCGCTCTGGCCGGGCCAGTCGGCGGACCACTTGGCCATGAAGGTGGCCATCAGGCCCATCTTCTGGGCCATGACCTTGGCAAAGGTCTTGAACAGGGCGGCCTTGTCGGCGGCGGCGATCCCGGAATCCGCGGCGATGGCGGCCTCGACGACGCCGGGGCCGGTCTCCTCGTGCAGGGACTCGAGGCCCATGTCCATGGCCTCGCACCCGGCGAGAAGCTCGGAATAGAAGTCCGACCCGACGGAACTGCGCATCACCGAGTAGCCGAAGAAGCCCGGCGCCATGGGCTTGAGGCCGCGGTAGTGCTTTTCGCGCACCGAATGGGGGGTCTCGTCGAAGACGAAGAATTCGTACTCGAACCCGGCGTAGGACTGGAACCCCATGGCGCGGGCCTTGTCCAGGACCCGGCGCAGGACGGCGCGCGGGCAGATCTCGTCCGCCGGGGCGGCGAACTCGCCGAGGAAGAACAGCATCCCGTCCTCCCACGGGATGTCGCGGCAGCTCTCGGGGACGATGCGCACCCGGGCGTCGGGATAGCCGGTGTGCCACCCGGTATAGGTCACGTTGTCGTACAACTGGTCGCTGGCGTCCCAGCCCAGGACCACGTCGCAGAACCCGAAGCCGCCCTTCAACGCCGAGAGGAACTTGTCGCGGCCCATGTACTTGCCGCGCAGCACCCCGTCCATGTCGAAGACGCCGACCTTGACGTGATCCAGTCTGCGTTCCGCGACGATGCGGCGCGCGTCGGCCGCCGTCCTCACCTTTCTCGGGTCCATGGTGTGCTCCCCACTCGAAAAAAACCCGCCGGCGGCGCGCCGCCAAACCCTCCTGCCGGTTCGGCGGAAACCCTAACAGGTCGCCGAAGGCCTGTCATAGGGCCCGCCTCGGGGACGGAACGCCGGCCCGGCCATTTTGCGGTCTTTTGTGGCTTTTTGTGGTATTGTGTTGGAATCTCTTTACCCCCGGCCCGCTTCAGGCCATGATCGGGGCCTGTGTTCCGGCCGGGCGGCGGAAATCTTGGAGACCATTCGGTGTTGCCATGCCCTGGGCCATGCCCCATGCCGTCCGTGTCCGCCGGCCGCCCCGTCGCAAGGGGGAAGGGCCGTTGAATGGACCCCGTCCTCGCCATGCTCGTGCTGGTGTCGGCGGGGCTGCACCCGCTTTGGAACGCGCTCATCAAGCGCGACCCCCGGCCCGAGGGGGCCTTTCTCGGCGTGATGGTGCTTTTGGCGCTGCTCGGCGGCGCCCACTCCCTGGTCGCCGGATACGACCTTTTGGCGGCGCGCCGCGTGTGGCCGCTGATCGCCGTCTCGTGGGCCGGCCTGATGGTGTACGCCACGTGCCTGGTGATCACGCTGAGGCGCGGCGACCTCTCGGCCTACTACCCGATCATACGGTCCTCGCCGCTCTTCATCGTCGTCGCCGGGGTGCTGTTTCTGGGCGAGCGCTATGCCTGGCCGCTGCTCACCGGCATCGCCCTGGTGCTCGTCGGCGCCTTTTTCCTGCAGTACCGGCGCGCAGCACGGCTTCTCGACGACCCGGGGACCCTGGTCCTGGCCGTTCTCGCCATGGCCGGCACGGGCGTCTACTCGATCGCGGATTCCCGCGCCATGCGGGTCATCGAGCCGCCGGTGCTGTTGTTCTGGGTCCAGGTGCTCTGCCTGCCCAGCTACGTGCTTGCGTTCCGGGCCAGGGGGCGTTCGGCGCCGGGCTGGGGCGCGCTGTTCCTGTGGACCACAAGGCCGCTGCGCACCCTCTGCATCGGGGTGATGTGCTATGTGTCCTACTACCTGATCCTCTGGGTCTACGGGCACGGCGGCGACGTGGCGGCGGTCACGTCGGTGCGCCAGGCATCGATCCCGTTCTCGGTGCTGATCGGCGGCCTCTGGCTCAAGGAGCGGGGCATGACCCGGCGGCTGTTCGCCTCGCTGATGCTGGCCGCCGGCATCGTCGTCATCGTGGCGGCCGGTTAGCCGGAAGGGGGGAAGGAGGGACGGACCATGAAACCGCGTAAACGGTCCACGGACCGGCCGGGCGTCCGCGTTCCGGCGACCTTCCCGTCCCCGGTCGGCACCGACGAGGGGGACAGCAACCTGAGCCCCTTTCGCCAGGCGTGGACGGCCGGCATCACCGACGCCCCGAGCCGCGCCCTGTTGGACGACGACGCGCGGCTGTTCGTGCACCAGTCCCTGTCGACGCCCTGCCTGGCCGCCATCCGCAAGGCGGACGGCATCTGGATCGAGGACACCGCCGGGCGCCGCTACATGGACTTTCACGGCAACAACGTGCACCACATCGGCTATGGCCACCCGCGGCTGATCGACGCCGTCAAGCGCCAGATGGACGAGTTGTCGTTCACGCCGCGCCGCTTTACCAGCGAGGCGGCGGTGGCGCTGGCGCGCAAGCTGGTGGACATCACGCCCGGAGAGTCGGGCAAGGTCCTGTTCGCCACCGGCGGCTCGGACGCGGTCGACATGGCGCTGAAACTGGCGCGCACCGCGACCGGGCGCTTCAAGACCATTTCGTTCTGGGATTCGTTCCACGGGGCCGGCTTCGGCGGCATCAGCGTCGGCGGCGAGGCCCTGTTCCGCTCCGGCGCCGCCGGTCCGCTGCTGCCCGGCGCCGAGCACGTGGCCCCGTTCGCCTGCTACCGCTGCCCGTACGGCTACGACGACGTGGACGGCCGCCCCGACCTCGACGCGTGCAAAATGACCTGCGCCGAAATGGTGCGCTACGTGCTGGAGAAGGAGGGAGACGTGGCGGCGGTGATCGCCGAGCCCGTGCGCGCAGTGCCCTACCTGCCGCCGCCGGGGTACTGGCAGGCCGTGCGCGAGGCCTGTCACGCCCACGGGACACTCCTGATCTTCGACGAGATCCCCACCGGCCTGGGCAAGTCCGGGCGCATGTTCGTCTCAGAGCATTTCGACGTGATCCCCGACATCCTGGTCCTGGGCAAGGCGTTGGGCGGCGGCATGCTGCCCATCTCGGCCATGGTCGCGCGGCCCGGGCTGGACGTCGCGGCGGACCAGGCGCTCGGCCATTACACCCACGAGAAGAACCCGGTCACCGCCCGCGCCGCGCTCACCACCATCGAGATCATCGAGGACGAGGGGCTGGTGGAGAACGCCGCCCGTGTCGGCGCCCGGGCGCTGGAGCGCCTGCGCGGCATGCAGGACAAACACCCCCTGATCGGAAACGTGCCCGGCCTGGGCCTGATCATCGGCGTCGAATTGGTGCTCGACCGGGACAGCAAGGAGCCGGCCGCCGAAATCGCCGACCGGGTCATGTACCGGGCGCTGGAGAAGGGCCTGAGCTTCAAGACCACCATGGGTAATGTGCTGACCCTGACCCCGCCGCTGATCACCACCGGGCGCGACATGGAGCGGGCGCTGGACATCCTCGACGAAGCGCTCGGCGAGGAGGAGCGCTGAACGTCCCCGCCGCGGCGGCCGACGCCGGACGACGCCGGACGACGGTTTGGGACGTCGTGCGAAAACACTTCGCGGCAATCCGGGTCTTTGCCTTGCCATCGCGTTTGATCCCGTATTAATCTGCCGTCGTCATCGGCCATCAAGAGCCGATCGTCGAAATGCATAACGCGGGCAGGCGTTGGCTTGGAAAGTTGCTGAGGACAGTTGCCCGCTGACCCATATTCACTCACGACAATCCCGTCTTCGCCGGCGACGCGCGGCCGGTGCCGGAATCGGGTGCGGGGCCCGTGGCCCGGCGAAAGCCGGCGCGGCCTGCCTTCGCCGAAGCGAAGCTCCGGCTTCGCGCAGGCAGGCGGCGCCCGGTCCTGGCAACGTGTATCGCGGTGACAAAAGGTATCGCGGATTTGCAACTCGTGGTCCCGGACATGAATGACGGCCCCGATTCGGCCCACGGCCCCCGATCCGACGGTCGCCCGCGCCGCCGGGTGTCCGAACAATCGCTGCGCCGCATCCTCGAGTGCCATCGGAAGTGGCTGGAGTCGGAAGGCGAGGGGGGCAGCCGGGCCAATCTCGTCTTCGCCGACCTCAGGGACGCCGACCTCCGCGGGGCCAATCTCCGGCAGGCCCGCCTCCACGGGGCGGACCTGCGCGGCGCCAATCTCGACGAGACAGACCTTCGTGTCGCCAGGCTCCAGGAGGCCGACCTCGGGGCCGCCGGACTCAAACGGGCCGACCTGCGCATCGCCGAACTCCAGAAGGCGGACCTGCGCGACGCGCGCCTGCGTGGCGCGGACCTGCGCAAGGCGCGCCTGGAGGACGCCAACATGGGCGGCGCCGACCTCCAGGGCGCCAACCTTCAGGAGGCGGATCTTTTCGCCGCCGATCTCGAGCGCGCCGACTTGCGCGTCTGCAACGCCCAGGGCGCGGACCTCAGGGCCGCCAATGTGCAGAAGGCCGACCTTCGTGTCGCGGTGCTGCGCCGGGTGGATTTCCGCAAGGCGCACCTCCAGGAGGCCAACCTCATTCAGGCCGACCTTCAGGAAGCGAACCTGCAGGAGGCCTTCCTGCTCGGCGCCAACCTCCAGGGGGCCGACCTGCGTGGGGCCATGCTGCAGGGCGCCGACCTGCGCGTGGCCAAGCTCAGCGGCGCGGATTTGCGCGCCGCCAAACTCCCGAAAGCCGACATGCGGGTGGCCCTGCTGAGCAAGGCCGACCTGCGCCGGGCTTACCTTGCCGAGGCCAAGCTTATCCAGGCCGACCTTCGGGAGGCGAACCTCCAGGAGGCCTGCCTGTCGGGCGCCAACCTTATGGGCGCCGACCTCGGCGGCGCCCAGTTGCAGAAGGCCGACCTCGGTCTGGTCCGGCTGCAGAACGCCAAACTGGCTGGCGCCAACCTCCAGGGCGCCGACCTCAGGCACGCACAACTCCACGGCGCCAACCTGCAGGACGCCAAACTCGTTTTCGCCTCCCTCCGGCAGGCCGACCTCGGCCGGGCCAACCTGCTGGGGGCCGACCTCGAGCGCGCCGACCTTTGGGGGGCCGGCCTCGAGGGGGCCGACCTGGGCGGCGCCAATCTGCGCGGCGCCGACCTCCGCGGCGCCGACCTCCGCGGCGCCTTGCTCCAGGGGGTCAACCTGCACGAGGCGTCCCTCCAGGGGGCCGACCTGAGCGGCGCCAACCTCGAGGCGGCCGACCTGGGCGGGGCCGACCTTCACGGGGCGAACCTGTTCGAGGCATCCCTCCACGGGGCCGTCCTCAAGAGGGCCGAGCTGTGGGAGGCCAGCCTGCGCGGCGCGGACCTGAAGGAATCCGCGAACCTGAACCAGGCGCAGCTTGACCGGGCGTGGGGAGACCGCGACACCAAGTTGCCCGAGGGCCTCACCATCAGGATGCGCCCCCAGGACACGGCGGCCCGCGAAAGCGACTGGACGTTCCACGAGGCGGAGACGGAGGACGCGGCCGGTTGAAACGGTCCCGCGGGGGGCATATCTGTCGAACAGGGGCATGGCGCTCCGCGCGGCTTTCAGAGGGCGGGCGAAAGGGAAGCGTTGTCGTTGGAGAGAGGGATGTACGCTCAGAAGATTCTGCGGTTGTTTCAGAACGTCCTGCCGCACCCGCCGCCAATCATCAAATCCGGCCCGTATTCGGGGCCGGATCGCCGCAGTCCCCACTACCAGGGGCCCGAACGCCGCCGGGAAAACCTGACCCGGCAAGGCGGCGCCAATCTTTCCGAAGACGAAATCAAGGTCCTGCTCAAGAAAAAATGATCCGGGGGTTTGTCCTTGCCTCATGTCGACGCAGCGGATGACGGGATGAGACAATTTCCTCGAATTGCCATCCTGGGCGCCGCGGCATGGGTTGTGGCCGCCTGCGCGCCGGCGGTCTTGGGGAAAAGCGCCGACGGCATCACCTTCGACAACCCGACCGATTCGGTCATCGGCATCGACGTCCTGGCAAAGTACCAAAGGCGCCAGGCGCTGGATCTGGCGGACGCGCACTGCCGCCGGTTCGGACGCATCGCGCGGCTGGCGCGGCGCACCGCCTACGCGCTTCAGTACGACTGC
>JBHHXI010000149.1:0-6953 GCA_046756945.1 Rhodospirillales bacterium | reverse complement strand
CCAGCGCAGCAGGGCTTCCATGCCGACCATGGCGCCGCTCTTGATGTCCATCTGGGGTTGGTAGGCCAGCGAGAACTGGTCCTCGGCCAGGGCCTTATGCAGATCCCGCTCCAGGTCCTTGCGGGCGCGGATTTCGGTCTCCATCTGCTCACTGTAGAAGTGGTACCGGTTCCGCCCCTCGGCCTTGGACCGGTAGAGGGCCAGGTCCGCCTTCTTCAGCAGTTCCTCGGGCTTGTCACCATGGGTGGGATAGATGGCGATTCCGATGCAGACACCGGTGTGGATCTCGTTGCCGCCGATGGCAAACGGACGCGACAGCTCCTCGATGATCCGTTCCGCCACCGTCGCCGCACCCACCGGATCGGTGAGATTGGTGACCAGGACCGTGAACTCGTCGCCGCCGATTCGGGCGAGGACGGTGTTATGCCGTCCGATGGTGTCGCTCTCGCGCAAATAGGACTTGAGACGGAGGGCGACGGCCTTGAGCAGCGCATCGCCCGCGTCGTGCCCCAGGGTGTCGTTGACATCCTTGAAGTCGTCCAGGTCCAGGAACAGAAGGGCCAGCATGCTGCCGGTGCGCACCGATTGGGCGACCGCGGTCTCCAGCCGGTCATGGAAGAGGAAGCGGTTGGGCAGATCGGTCAGGCTGTCGTGCAGGGCGAGATACTCGATATGGGCCGCTTCCTTCCGCTTGCGTTCGGTGATGTCGGTGCCGACGGCGCCAACGGCGGCGATTTCTCCGGTCGCGTCGTGAATCGGAAACTTGACCGTGAGATACGTGCGGACGGCCTCCTCAAGAAGAAACTCCTCCTCTTCCTCGATGGCTTGCCGGGTTTCCACCACGGTGCGGTCATGGGCGGCGAAGGAATCGGCCACCTTCTCGGGAAAAATATCGTAGGACGTCTTGCCCCGGCCCTCTTTGTCGGAGACTCCGAACAGCTTCTCGGCTTCCCGGTTGATCAGGATGTAACGGCCGTCCAGATCCTTGATGTGAATCTGGGTCGGCGAGTTGTCGACGACGGCCCGGAAGCGCTCCTCGCTCTCGCGCAGGGCTTTTTCGTTCCGTGTACGCTCGGCGACGAGCCTTAGCGCCAAAAAGATCGCGATGACCCCGGCGATGCTCGTCGCCAGAACGATGTCTTCCCAGCGCCCGCGCAAGGTTTCCAGGACGAGATTGTCATCGACACCCGGCTCAAGGACGATCTCGCCGACTGGCTGCCCCCCCGCGATGAGCAAACCCAGGATCAGAATAACTGCCCCGATCAGGGTAAGGAGTTTCCAGATTTTCATCCCAACCGTCCGTTCCGCCGGATATTCCGCTCAGCCACCAATGGCCTGGGCGGTAATACCGGCATCAGACCGGGTGCGCGGTCCGGGATGGGTGCGGTGGGCGTTGCCCGCCGCCCTCGCCGATCCGTCGGCACCCACGGAAGTGCGCCGAATCACTAATGCTCCACCGGAGCACGCTAGGTGCAAATAGTTGCGGAATGGTTAATTCATAGTCCGTTTTGTTGTATCCATTCGTAGCAGGAAATAACCACAAATATTTTATTGTCTTATTTATTGTATCCACTCCTGGCCGAAAATAACCGATGCGCCGGGATTCTGCGGCTGGCGGCGGATGAAGGCGGCGGCTTAAGGGGACAGGGATGACAATGCCAAGGCGGCACAACCGGCGGGAAACTCCGGGCCGGGCTTCCGGGCGTGGGTTTCGCGGCCACGGCAAACCGGGCTCAAACGGTGGGGCCGCTGTCTTGAACTGTTCTTATTATACATTATTTTTTTGTAGAATTATGGGCCGGCTCGATGTACGGTGAGCCATGAGCGAGTTAGCCGCCATGCTTCCGTATTTCGTGGTCATTGCCATGGCATTGACCGCCGCGGTGCTGTTCCTCGGCCTGTGGGCGATGGGCTCCGACGACGAGACCGGCGCCGGGTATTCCAACCTGCTGATGCGCTGGCGGGTAGGGATGCAGGGCCTGACGGTGGCTCTGATGGCCCTGTATTTTATCCTCACCGTCGCCTAGTACCGACCCGGTCGTCATCGATCGGCCATAGGCCTTGTGACCGCGACAAAGACCCCGGGCGCCGCCGCGTCGGCGGCCGTCCCCGTGATGCGCGAGTCACGGGCGTCCGCGGATGCCACGACGACCGTGACCTTTCATCTAACGGCGCGTGCGTCGCGCCGTCGCGGCCGCGCCGCGCCAATGACGTCCCTGCCTCAGAAATTCACCCGTGTCCTGAACAGGATATTTTTGCCACGCCCGGGATAGCCGCCGTATGGTTTTGTCGCGGGGGCGCTGCCGACCCCGACGTTGAGCCGGTCGACGCCGTACGCCTTTGGTCCGTACGCCGTCTCACACCCCGCAAGACCAAGCAATGTCAGGGCCAGGGCCACTGCAAACATCGTCGTCCTTCTCATGGTGATTTTCTCCTCCCCTCGTCGGTGCGGGACCCCGGGACTGCCGCCCGGTTACCCCCGGCACCGTGTATTTTTTTTTGGTTATCCTATGGTAGAGAAAATTCGTCTAATTTGCCAATCCCCAAAGGTTTTTTTCCGCGACAGGATTTGCAAGCGGCGAAACGGTCCCGTTCGCGGCCGGCGGGACTTGGGACCGGCCATGATCGGCGCCCGGCGCCGAACCTGCCGCTGATGACCATCGCCCAAACCCTGTCCCTGAGAATCCGCACCCTGGCGCCCGCCGTCCCGCCGCCGGGCCGGTACGTCTATGGGGGGAACGCCCGCGGCCGCGGCGGCATCCGGGCGCGCGTAAAGAGGCGCTTTCGGCGGGATAGGTCGCAAAGGCGATGCCGGCGATCGCCTGCTCCGGCGGGCATGAGTGCACGCTCGTGCAGGCGCTGCTCGACCGGCCCCGGTTCCGAGCAGGCGTGCCTGGCTTTGGCACCACCGATCGCCGCGTCTGTCCGGCCTACCTGTTGACGGTCAGGCGTAGCCGTCCTTGAAGTCTTCGCACGACAGGTCGAATTGGGCCAGGCCTTCCTCCAGGTAGTCGGCGAGGAGCGACATGCCGAGCAGGTAGTCGCCGGTGTGTTCGCTGTGGCGTTGCTGCGCGGTCACGACCGCCTCCGCCCAATCCTCCTTGCCGTAGTCGCCCCGCCCCAGCCAGGCGAGCGCCACCAGTTGGCATTGCTCGTCCAGGTTCAAGGATTCGATCCACGCCTTGAGCTCCTGGAGGATGGGGTCTTCCTCATGGCCGGCCAACGCCTCGAGAGCATCCTCGTCGACCGGGTTGGCGCCGAAGTTTTCCTCGAGCGGGTCCTCCGGTGCGAATACCTGCCGCGCCTTGAGGATGATGTAACAGACCGTTCCGGGATCAATCTCAAGCATCGCGCCCTGTCTCACTCTCTTGTACATCCGCCGCCTGCCCGCTCGCGTGGCGAGCTTGGCGGATGAATGCGTGCCTTGGCGCCGGTTGGCTTCGCCGCCAAGGCCGAGGCCCCGGTAGTACGCTTACCGGCCGGGGCTCCGCCGCAGGAAGGCTACCAATTCATCCTCAAGGGCGCTACATCGCCGATTTAAGATTTCGGTTTCGACCTTCACGTACAAGCTGGGCGCATTTTCGAGGCGGCATAGCTTTCTGCTCGCCTCGCTGTATTCGTGGCAGAGCGCGGTAAAGCGCGGATCGGAGTCGCTGAGATTGTGAATGACCTTCTCGTGCTCGGGAAACCGCTCGACCACGAGGCGTTCAAAATCCGTCATCGGAGTAACCTCCCCGCCACGCCTGTGCTAGAGGATGGTAATTCTGCTTATACTTATGTGTGGTTCGCCTTGACCGAAATCAATGCCCGCCGGGTGCTTTGATTTTACGTTCCCGCAATGGAAATGTTCGAGGACGGGTCGGCCCCTGGCCGCGACGTCCGAAAGGCGAGGGCCCGATGATGTACCAGGAAGCCGCCGTGAAATCCCGCGCAACCGGGCAAGCGTCCGTCCCGGATCGGAAGAAGGAACACACGGGACTCAGGGACATTCTGGTTCACGTTGACAACGCCAAGCCGTGCCCGGCCCGTGTGCAGGCGGCGATCGATCTGGCCGTGGCGCACCGGGCCCACCTGATCGGCCTCTATGTGATCGGTGATTCCCATGTTCCCTCCTCCGTCAAGGTCCAGATCAGCGCCGATGTCCTGGCGGCCCAGGCCGAGGCGGCCCGGGAGCAGGCGGCGCAGGCCGAGACCATTTTCCGCGAGCACGCCGAAAAGGCCGGTGTCGCCATCGAGTGGCTGTGCGAGAACGGTGACCGGATCGACATTCTCAGCGAACAGGCCCGCTTTTTCGACGTGGCGGTGATCAGCCAGCGTGACCCGGACGCCATCGAAATCGGGGGCCCGGGCAACATGCCGGACCACGTGATCCTGTCCGCCGGCCGGCCGGTCCTGGTGGTGCCCTACGTCGGCACCTATCCCTCTATCGGCAAGCGGGTCATGGTCGCCTGGGACCAAAGCCTTCCGGCCGCCCGCGCCGTCAACGACGCCCTGCCTATCCTGCGCGGGGCGGAAGAGGTGAACGTCATCACCGTTTACCGCCATGATGTGTCGCCAGACGCCGGCCGGGAGCCCGGCGAGCGCCTTTGCCGGCACCTGGCCCGGCACGGCATCGCCGCCCGTTCGCAGCACTACCGCGCCAACGGCATCGGCACGGGCGATCTGATTCTTTCCAGGGCGGCGGACGACGGCGCGGACCTGATTGTCATGGGGGCCTATGGCCATGCGCGGTGGCGCGAGCTTGTCCTCGGCGGGGTGACCCTGCACATGCTCAAACACATGACCGTTCCGGTGCTGATGTCCCACTGAGACACGGTTCCGCCGGGCGCGGCGACGACCCTTTCCCCGGGGTCGGGATCTGCGGTTCCCGATCACGGCGCGGCCCCGGTTCTGCGGGGTTTTCGTCCGAAGATACAAAACCTTAGGGTGTGCCTGTCCGTTCGTGTCAGGGGGCGGACATTGGCATTTGACACGCCATCTGCGCCCCTATATTAATTAACAGTAATATTCGGACTCGCGGAAGCCAAAGAACAGCCGCGCCTCGGGAGGCCCACCAAACCATCGGTTCTTCCCGCGCAGTGACCGGGGGGCTTTTCCCCATTCCGGGCCCGATATTTCGCGTCGACGCGGGGGGGGAACTCGATCACCATGCCGGCCTACGTAAATCCGGACAGATGTGACGGGCGCAAGGCGCTGGAGCGTCGCGCTTGCATGTACATCTGCCCGATGGATTTGATGAAGCTGGATACGGCGACCGGCCGGGAAATCGTGTGCCAGCGCATATTCACATCTCCCATCTCCTCAGAGACAAGCGGGACCTCAACCGCATCGCCGGCGCCGTCGGGTTTTTTCGGGGCAGCTATGCCATCGGTCCTTGCGTCGAAAATAACTGGCTAGCATTGGGGTAAATTAATGTTCACCAGCAATCCCTTCGCCGAGCTTTCGGCGTCCATACCACCCATCGTCATGCAGACGTACGTCGTCATCATGATAATCCTGGTCGCGGGTGGCACGCTGTTCGACATCTGGCATAAGAAGAGCGCCAGGTACTTCGTCAACAATTGGCGGAATGCGAAGAATAAAGGGACGCAGCAAGTCGGTGGCGGGGAAATGGTGTCCCTGGCGGTCCAGACCGCCGTTGTGGAGGGCCTGACATCCGCTGAATTCTGCAACGCGCGGCGCCGAATCTCCCACCTGCTGACGATGTACGGGTTCCTACTGTACGTGATTACGACTGCCATCATGGTGTTCTGGTACCCGACGCCGGCCACCCCCACGCCCGTCATCCTGCCGCAACTGTGGACCATCGGGGCCCTGATGGTGTGCGTCGGCGGTTACTGGTTCTGGTTCTTCATCCGGGTCGACGTCGCCGCCGAGGGCAATTCACCGTTCCGCATTGTGCGCGCCGACCTGTTCATCCTCTCGCTTCTGGCGAGCGCGACACTGGGCCTGGTCTGGGCCTTCCTGCAGGCGGCGGACAGCTCGTGGACAAACGTGTTCCTCGGTCTGTATCTCCTCGCCACGACGGTGCTCTTCGGATCGGTTCCGTGGTCGAAGTTCTCGCATATGTTCTTCAAACCGGCGGCGGCCTTCCAAAAACGGGTGGAAAACGCGAACGGTTCGAGGAGCAACCTGCCGGCCCCCGCCGACAAACCCGAAATATTCGGCATCGCCCGCGAGCAGCCCCGACATTATTGATCAGCCCATCGTTGGTCTTCGCTACAGGAGATAACGGAATATCATGCCGACATTCGTGTATATGACTCGTTGCGACGGCTGCGGACATTGCGTCGATATCTGCCCGTCCGACATCATGCACATCGATACCACCTATCGCCGTGCCTATAACATCGAGCCCAATATGTGCTGGGAGTGCTACTCGTGCGTGAAGGCGTGTCCGCAGAATGCGATCGACTGCCGCGGCTACGCCGACTTCGCCCCCCTGGGCCACAGTGTCCGGGTGCTCAGGGAAGAGGAAAAGGGAACCATTTCTTGGAAGCTCAGGTTCCGGGACGGCCGTCAGAAGGATTTCGTTTCCCCGATCCGGACCACGCCATGGGGATCGATCAAGTCACCGTCTGATTACGAGGCGCCCAGCCCGGATGCCCTAAATGCCCAGGAACTAGCCCACGAACCTGAGGCACTCAACATCGAGGCGCTGCCCACGCTGCCTCCGAAGGAATTCAAGGAAGGAGCGATATAATGGGCCTGTTCACATCCAGGAAAACGGTGTTCGTGGATTCGGATATCCTCGTCATCGGCGGCGGCATGGCTGGCTGCGGGGCCACCTACGAATCCAGGTACTGGGGGCGAGACCTAAAGGTCGTCTGCGTCGAGAAGGCGAACATCGAGCGCAGCGGCGCCGTCGCGCAAGGCCTGTATGCGATCAACTGCTACATGGGCATGCAGTGGGACGAGAACCAGCCCGAGGACCATGTCCGCTACGCCCGGAA
>JBHHXI010000148.1:0-6979 GCA_046756945.1 Rhodospirillales bacterium | reverse complement strand
CATAACCACGCCAGGGGCGACCCCGTGCTCCTGGTGTACGGGCACCCGCTCAGCGATGACCAGGGCTTCGACGCCTACTTCGCCGACCTGATGCAGAAGCTGCCCAAATTGAAGCGGCTTTTGCACACGGACTGCCCGGCGGGTCGAGCGCTGGAACTGATAGGCGACGGTCGCACGGCAAGCCTGCACGCCTGGGGAAGCCCCCTGCGCGCCCTGGGGCTGGTGACGGTGCTGTGGAAACCGGAGCGGCGCCACACGGAGGGTCCGAACGGATGGCTGGTGCGCCGGGCCGCCGATAACGAGAACGGCGGCGGCGGGCCGGCCATGACCCGCTGGCAGATGCATTGCCAGGAACGATGGCTGGAGGACGTGATGCCTGGGCGGGTGGCATGGCCATGGGAGAACTTTGCCTGGGAAAGGGGGCTATGCCGCGCCGCGCGCCGGCACGACGTGAAGACCATCGGCTACCAGCACACGGTAATTGGTCCCCACCAGATCAACTACAGCACCGCCACCAATCCGGACGGCCTTGAAAGCATCCCGGATCTGGTCGTCACCAACGGCCCCGCCTACCGGGCCGAACTGGTGGCCTGGGGCGTGCCCGAAGACCGGTTGCTGATCGGCGGCGCGCTCCGCTTCCAGCGTTTCAAGCAAAACACGTACGATCCGAAGGGGCCGGTGTTTGTGCCTTTGTCCGGAAGCCTGGCGGTCGCGCGCCAGCAGCTTTCCGCCGCGCGGGCCATTGCCGAGACCGGGCGCCGAATCCTTGTCAAGGAACACCCCATGTACCCGTTGGATTTCGAAGAAACCCAAACCCTAAAGCGCACGGACGTGCCACTTGCCAGACAATTGGGGCTGTCGGCCGTGCTTTACAGCACCGGGAGCTCCGGGCTGGAGGCGATGTTGGCTGGTTTGCCCAGTCTTCGCCTGATGCCCGAGGACCGTATCGCCATCAACATACTGCCGGCGAATGTCGAGGCGCCGGCCGCCGATCTGGCAAGCGTGCCCCGGGCTATCGAGCACTTGGCGAAGCCGGAACCGCTGGCATGGGACCGTGTCTTCACTCCCGTTGATTCCGTCCTTTGGCGGGAACTCCTCAAGGGAAACGGGCCGTTAAAACCGGATCGGTTGAAATCGGCGGGCCCATCGACCATATAGAAGGCCATTTGGCATCCAGGAGGCTCGGCCCGACCGGTGACGAGGTGAAATCGTGGCTGATAAGTTGGTGAAATCCAAAAAAGATTTTAAGGTTCTCATTGTATACCCGAACCTGCCGTTGATGCTGGTTCCGGGGATCGCCATCGCGCTTTTCACGCGCATATTCAAAGACCACGGTTATCAAGTCGACCTGTTCGATACCACCCATTACGACACCGACGAAACCAATTATTCGGAAACTCGGATCAATTACTCGGAACACCGGGTCAATCTGCTGAACGTCCGCCGGTTCGACGTCAAGAAAGACTTGGGCATATCGCTCAGATCCAACATGCTCGCCGACTTCCGCGGGAAGGTGCGGGAATACAACCCCGACCTCATGATCTTCTCGGTCGTCGAGGATACCTTCCTGCAGACCTTGAGCATGCTTCGCACCGTGGAGGACCTGGATATTCCCCACCTGGTCGGTGGCGTCTTCCCGACCATGGCGCCGGGCCGCTGCATCGAGGCCCCGGAAATCCGCCTGATCGGCCCCGGCGAGGGAGAGCACACGGTGGTCGCCGTCGCCGAGGCCGTGCGCAATGGAGAGCCCTTGGATGGAATTGCCGGCACTTGGTACAAGGGCGCATCCGGGGAAGTTCGCAAATACCCGCAACGTCCATTGGTCAACATCAGCGAGGTCGTGCCGGACTTTTCGCTGTTCGACGAAACCCGTTTCATGCGGCCCATGGGCGGACGGATCTTCAAAATGATCCCGGTGGAGTCGTACCGCGGCTGTCCCTATGCGTGCACGTACTGTAACTCGCCGGCCCAGCGCGCCTTCACCTCGGAAAACGATCTCGGAAACTTTATGCGGCGGAAGACGATGGATGTCCTGCGTGCCGAGATGCGGTCCTACGTGGAGACCTACGCTCCGGACTTCTTCTTTTTCGTGGATGACAGTTTCCTGGCCCGACCGCGCCGCGAAATCTTTGAATTCTGCGACATGTACGAAGAGTTCAGACTGCCGTTCTACTTCAACACCCGGGCGGAAAATTGTGATCCGGAGATTCTCTCCCGGCTGAAGGAGGTGAACTGCTACCGCATGGCTTTCGGCATTGAGGCCGGCAACGAGCAGTATCGAAACAAAATTCTGCGCCGGAAAATCATCAACGATGAAATCATCAAGCGTTTCAAATGGATCGCCGACAGCGGGATCGCCTTTAGTCTGAACCTGATCATCGGCATGCCCGGCGAGACCCGGGAGATGGTCATGGATACGGTTGAACTGGTGCGCGCGATCCAGGGCTATGATTCGGTGACGGGCTTCATTTTTACGCCCTACCACGGGACCACGTTGCGCCAGGTGGCGATATCCAACGGCTGGCTGGATCCCGGGACCATCACCCGACACAACACGTCCCGTTCCCTCTTGCGGATGCCGCCGCCTTACCTGAGCGCCGATGAGATTGATGGGCTTTTGTCAATTCTTCCCTTGTATTGTTACTTCCCGAAGGCGGAGTGGCCGAGCCTGCGCCGGGCCGAGGAGAACACGGCGGAAGGCCTGAACATTCGCAAAATATATTCGGACATATACGCGAAGAACTTCTTGAGTGACACGCAGGATTCCGAGAAGACCTACATCACCGGCGAGGCCGCCCATTGGGGCAAGGAACCGGAAGAGTATTTCCAGGGAACGCCGAACCGCATGGACGAGGAAATGCTCTCCCGCCTTGTCGGCATGGGCTCACCGCTGGTCTGACTTCCGCAATCGGTGCCTTGTCGCCACGGCATCGCGGCTTATCCCATAGGACAGCGCTCCATCATAAAACCAAGCGCGCGCGCATGCCTCTGAACGTCGCCCTGATCGGCTGCGGGCGGATCGCCGGGCACCACTGCCGTTCCATCGCCACGGCGGACGGGGTGGCGCTGGCCGCCGTGTGCGATCTGGTCGACGAGAAGGCGGGCCCCTATGGCGAGGAATTCGGGGTCCCGCACTTCATCAACTATCACACCATGCTCACCGAGGTGCCAGACATCGACATTGTCGCCGTGATCACCCCGTCGGGCATGCACTTGGAGCACGGCCTGGACGTGATGGAGCGTTACGGAAAGCACGTGATCATGGAAAAGCCCGCGTTCATGCGCCCCGAGCAGCTGCACGAGGCCTACGGGACGGCCGAGCGCCTGGGTCTCAGCATCTTCCCGGTGTTCCAGAACCGCTACAACAAGGCGGTCAAAAGGGTGAAAACGGCCGTGCGGGACGGCGACCTGGGAGATATCCGCATCATGTCGGTGCGCGTCCGCTGGTGCCGGCCCCAACGGTACTACGACATGGCGCCCTGGCGCGGCACGTTTTCCCACGACGGCGGGGCGCTGACCAACCAGGGCATCCACCACGTGGACCTTCTGCGCCACCTCGGCGGCGAGGTGACGCGGGTCAACGCCACCATGCGCACGCTGGGCGCCGACGTCGAGATCGAGGACACGGTGGTCGCCACCATGACCTTCGAGAGCGGGGCGGTGGGGGTCCTGGAGGTGACCACGGCGGCGCGCCCCGACGATTTCGAGGCGTCGCTCGGCATCGTCGGCTCCAAGGGCCTGTCCCAGATCGGCGGCATCGCCGTGAACGAGTTGCAGATCTTCACCCCCGACCCGGAGGACTGCGCCGCGCACAGCGAAGATTTCGTCGGCATCGACGGCCACGGCGCCGTCTACGGCTACGGCCACGACAACATGTACCGGGACATCGCCGCCTTTTTCCGCCACGGCACGCCTTATCCGGTGAGCCGCCAAGATTGCCTTGGCACCCTCAAGCTGCTGCACGCTTTTTACCGTTCGGACGAAGCGGGAGGATGGGTGGACGTGGACAGCACGGCCCAGTCCACGCGGCTGGGCCGGCCCGACGATAAAATCGCCGGTCTCTACCGGTCAGCCGTGCCCGAGGATGTGGTCTGATGGACGCGGGATTGAGGGTTGGCATCGCGGGCTACGGCATCGTCGGCCAGCGCCGCCGCCATTTCATCGACCGGCATCCGAACCTTACGACGGTGGCCGTGTGCGACCGCCGCCTGGACGGCGAGGGGACGTTCGACGACGGCGTGCGCTACTACACCCACTACAGGCGGGTCCTGGAAGAGGACGTAGACGTGCTGTTCGTCTGCCTGACCAACGACATCAACCCCGAGGTCACCATCGCCGGGCTCGAGAAGGGCCTGCACGTGTTCTGCGAAAAGCCGCCGGGACGGGACGTCGCCGATGTGGTCCGGGTCATGGCCTGCGAGCGAAAGCATCCCGGGCTCAAGCTCCAGTACGGTTTCAACCACCGCTATCACAATTCCGTCCGGGACGCCCTGAAGCTCGTCCGCGGCGGCGAACTGGGCCAGGTCATCAACCTGCGCGGCATGTACGGCAAGTCGAAGCTGGTCACCTTCGGGCAGACCTCATGGCGCACCGAGCGGGCGCTCGCCGGCGGCGGCGTGCTGCTGGACCAGGGAATCCACATGGTGGACCTGCTGCGCCTGTTCGCCGGCGAGTTCACCGAGGTCCACAGTTTCGTCTCCAACGGTTTCTGGAACCACGACGTGGAGGACAACGCCTACGCCCTGATGCGCACGGCCGACGGCCGGGTGGCCATCCTCCATTCGTCGGCGACCCAATGGCGCCACCGTTTCAGCCTGGAAATGACGCTCGAGCGCGGCGCCATCACGCTGAGCGGCATCCTGTCGAGTTCCAAGAGCTATGGCGCCGAGACCATGACCGTGGCCTGGGCCCATGAGGAGGAGTTGGGCGACCCGAGGGAGCAGACCACGCGGTATAACCACGACCCGTCCTGGCCCGACGAAATCGCCGGGTTTGCCGACGCCATCGTCAACGACACGCCCGTCGCCAACGGCACCTCCGACGACGCGCTGAAAACCATGGAGCTGGTGTACCGCATATACTGCGCCGATCCCGAATGGCGGGACCGGTGGAACCTGAGCGACGAGGTTGCGGAAATATCGTGACGCTTCCCGGACCCCGTGGCGGCTGTTTGGCCATCTCCTGTACCACATGAATCCAATACCCACACCAGATATCAGGCCCATCGGATGAAGATCATCGGCGTCGTCCCGGCGCGGCTGGCGGCGAGCCGCTTCCCCGGCAAGCCCCTGCTGCCCATCTGCGGCAGGCCCATGGTCGAGCACGTGTTCGCCCGGGCGCGGATGTTCGGCCGATGGGACGGCCTTTACCTGGCCACCTGCGACGAGGACATCCGCGCCTTCGGCGAATCCCGGGGCTACCCCGTGATCATGACCGCCGACACCCACACCCGGGCGCTGGACCGGGTGGCCGAGGCGGCCGGGAAATGCGGCCTCGAACTGGCTGCCGACGACGTGGTGGTCTGCGTCCAGGGCGACGAGCCGATGATGCAGCCCGACATGATCGACGCGGTGGTCAAGCCCCTGGAGGACGACGACGCCGTGCCCGCCACCGTGCTGGCCATGGAGATCGTCGACGAGGACGTGTTCCGCAACCCCGACATCGTCAAGATCGTCCACGACGTGAAGGGCGACGTGCTGTACACCTCGCGCAGCCCCATTCCCTATTGCACGGCGTTGACGCCCGACGTGGGCGCGCTGCGCATCTACGGCATCTTCGCCTTCCGCTGGCATTATCTCAGGTGGTTCACCGGCGAACCCGAATCGCCCCTGGAGATCAGGGAGGCCTGCGATTCCAACCGCATCTGCGACAACGGGGGCCGGCAACGCATCGCGCCCTATCCTTATATCCCGTCGTTTTCGGTGGACAGCCCCGCCGACCTGGAAAAGGTGGAGGCCTACATGGAGGACGACCCCCTCTGGGGCCGGTACTGAAGTGCCTCGGAGCGGGTGCCCGACGAATATGACTCGTACCGGGAACACCGAAAAAGCGCGCAACCCGGCAAAGCGGGCATGTTGACCGGGCGGGGGACACTGATGGCGTGTGGCCCTGGTCGCGGCGGCACTATGGAAAGAAACCCTATTTCCTGAACGGAAAAGGCGGGAAAGATTGAATCGTGTGGCACGACCTTGCCTTGCCCGAAAAGGCTGAGCCGTGACGGGAGCGGACCAGGGGGTGATCTCCGTCCTCTTCGATCTCGACGGCACCCTGATCGACAGCGTCCCCGACGTCCGCGCAGCCATTAACCGGGCGCTGGAGGACGATGGACGTCGCGCCCTTTCGCTGGACGAAGTGAAGGGGCTGGTGGGAGAGGGCGCCCAAGTGTTGATAGAAAGGGCGCTGGCGCTCACCGGCACACCCGGCACCAAGGAGCGGGTGGAAGACTATCTGCAACGCTTCGTTTCCGCGTACGCGGAACATCCCGCCGAGCGCACCGTCATCTATCCGGGCGTCTTAGAGACATTGGAGACGTTGGCATCGGAGGGCATACGCCTGGGGATCTGCACCAACAAGCCCCAAGTCACGACCCGGCTTGTCCTCAAGGCATTGAATCTGGACCGCTATTTCCGCGTCGTCTCCTGCGGCGACAGCGTTCCCCATCGCAAGCCCGACGGCCGGCACGTGACCCTTGCCCTTGAAGGGATGGGCGCGGCGCCCGACGCAGCCGCTTTCGTCGGCGACAGCGAGACCGACATGGCCGCGGCGCGGGACGCCGGAATTTCCGCCATCGCCGTCACCTACGGATACTGCCGCGTCCCGCCAAGCCGCCTGGATGCCGATGCCCTGATCGACGATATCCGGGATTTGCCCCAGACGCTGCACGCCATCTTTTTGCACCGGGAGTCCTCCGCGCCATGACCCGCATCGCCGTCGCCTCGCGCTCGTTCTCGCGCCACCCGGTGCTGCGCGCGGAGGTGCT
>JBHHXI010000147.1:0-7062 GCA_046756945.1 Rhodospirillales bacterium | reverse complement strand
GCCGATGAACGACGCCGTCGCCGCCGCCACCAGCGCCTTGTCGGCCTTGCCCTGCGTGGCCAGGGGCCGGCCGTCGAAGGTGGTGGCCACCGCCGTCGAGGCGCCGGGTATGCCGAGCATGATGGAACTGATGGCGCCCCCGTACATGGCCCCGTAATAGATCGCGCCGAGAAAGATGATGGCGCCCGTCGGCGGCACCAGGAAAGTCATCGGCAATAGAATGGCGACGCCGTTGACCGAGCCCAGGCCGGGCATGGCGCCGATAAAGAGGCCGACGGCGCAGCCGAAAATGATCAGCCCCAGGTTGAGCGGTTGAAAGGCGACGGCAAAGCCATCGATGAGAAGAGACAGAATTTCCATCGGCGCTCGGGACTCAGGTCAAGGAATCACAGAGGGGGTCGCTCTGATTGTGGTCGGGGATCGTGGTCGAGCGGGATTAATAGAAAAACGCGAAAATGGGTTCGAACCACGGATCGGTGAACCCCTTGGGCAGGGTCTTCTGAAGCGCGATCTCGAAAAACAGGAACGTGATGACCGGCGTGACGACCGCGAAAGTTCCCGTCAACCGCCAGGAATGGCCGCCCATGAACCGAAGGTAAAAGATCAGGAAAAACGGGATGGCGCCGTAGGCGCCGACGATATGGAACAAGCCGATCATCGCGGCCAGCGCGCCGGCGTTGAGGAGGAACAGCTTGACCGCGCGGCTGTCCATGTAAACTTCTTCGGATCGGGATTCCGGCGTCAGCCGTTTTGCCCAGCGGTAGATGATGGCGATGCAACACAGCAACATTCCGGTGGCCAGCCAGAACGGCCACGCGCCGCCGCCCGGCCCTTCACCGGGAATCCAGCCGATCGGAAGTTCGGCACTTTTCCACATCAGGTAAAGGGAGAACACCGCCATGACGACGGCCATGACGAGCTCTGCCATGCGCATCTTGGCGGTCTCCCCCCTAAACCCTTAGGCGTCTTTTTCGTTCCAAATCCGGGCTACTTGATGGCGCCCATCTTTTTCAGCATGACCTTGTGGATGGCCTTTTCCCTGAGCCAATAATTCATCAGGATCTTGCCGGTAATGTAACCGCCCTGAAGGCTCTTCTTGGTCATGTACCCCTGCCACTCGTCGGAGCCGTAGATCTTGGCGAACAACTGGCGGTAATAGGTCGCCGCCTCCTTGCTCATGCCGGGGGCGCCAACGACCGTGCGCTGCATGAAGTAGACGAAGTCCTTGCCCAACTCCCGGAACGTGGGCGCATCGGAGAACAAGGGCAGCCGTGCCGGCGTGAAAGCGGCAAGGGCCCTGGTTTTGCCGGCCTGATAGAAGCCAAGCTGCTCGGACGGGTTGTTGACCGTCGAGTTGGCGTTGTTGCCGGCCAGTTCCTTGGCCACGCGTCCGCCGCCCTTGTAGGGCACGTACTTCATGTTGAGGCCATAGGCCTTGTTGAGGAAGTCGGTCAGAAGATTGTCTTCGGAGTTCTTGCCGGTGCCGGCCATGATCCAGGCATTGCCCTTGGCCTTGGCCGCCTTGACGAACTGATCGACGTTCTTGATGCCGGAGTCCTTGTTGACCCACAGCAGGAAGGTGTCCTCCGCCATCCGTCCGATTGGCGTGAACGTGGAAATGTCGACGCCGAGGCCGGGCTGGCGAAGAGGCGTGGTGTAGAAGCTGTTCAAGGTGAACATGATGGTGTGGTCCGGGTCCTGGGCGCGCTTCATGTAGACCAGCGCTTCGGCGCCCGTGCCGCCCGGCTTGTTGATGGGCGTGAACGGCTTCGATGACAATTTATGCTTGGCGATGATGTTCTGCATGAACCGCACCGCCTTGTCCGCGCCGCCGCCTTTGCCCGCCATGACGATGAACTGGACCGGCTTCTTGGGCTCCCAAGCCATGGCGTCGGTGGGAACCGACACCGCAGTCAGACCCAGAATCGTCGCGATTCCGAGCCCAACCAGCCCTGATTTCCATAGGGTCTTCATAGCATCCTCCCTGTGAGTTCGTTCGCGTGTCACAAAAATTTAGGCCTTATGATCTTAAGGCCTGGGAACGGGCGCGAAAATCTTTTTTCTCCCAAATTCTCGCAACCGCCTCCCTTGTCTGTTCAGGAACACTCTTTCTGGTATCTGGTATACCTGAAAGCCTACTCAGGATGTAGGGGAATGTACAGTCACATTATCCGGAGCCGCCGTCCCGCCGGTGTGCCGCCCGATCCGGCCGCACCGCCCGTCCCCCAGGGCGCGGCGCCGACGCCCGGATGCAAAGCCGACTCCGGCCGGCCGGCGGACGCGCCGTCCCCGCCGGGGCGGCCGGCCCATGGGGGCGCCAGGGTCCCGGGGCCACTCGGCACCTTGCGCCCGCCGGAGGTCTGGTATATTGCATGCCAAAAAGGAGTGCGGACCCTTTTCCGGGGCGCGGCGGCCGGTCCGGACGGCCGCGGCCGGGCCGATGGCGGACCTCCGCACCGCAACCTCGCCGGCCGGCAACGGAGCCATTATATTAGAGGCGTTGCAGATACAATGAGGGGCGGTGCATATTCAATCGCCGGGCACCGTGGAAATCGGGGCGGCTGGCGAATCCATTACGGGACGGGGAGATGTCGGGCAATATCGTAGAGGTCAGGAGGCGCAGTCATCCGGGCGCCGGACGCGGTCGGTCGCCGATGCGCCCCAAGGGGCGCCACGTGGACCCACGGGCGGCCGACGAGGTGCGCGTGCTTCTCGGCGGGCGGCCGCGCCGGCGGGATCTGCTGATCGAGCATCTGCACCTGATCCAGGATCGTTACGGCTGCCTGTCGGCGGCCCACTTGGCGGCCCTCGCCGCCGAGATGCGCCTGGCGCTGGCCGAGGTCTACGAGGCGGCCACGTTCTACGCCCATTTCGACGTGGTCAGGGAAGGCGAGACGCCGCCGCCGGAAGTCACGGTCAGGGTCTGCGACAGCCTGACCTGCGAGATGATGGGCGCGCAAAGCCTTCTTCAACGTTTGCCCGGCGCCCTGGGCCCCGACGTGCGGGTGGTGCGCGCCCCGTGCATGGGCGGCTGCGACAAGGCGCCGGTGGTCGCGGCGGGCCACGCCCAGGTCGGGCACGCCACGCCGGAGACCGTGGCGCGGGCGGTGGCCGACGGGGCGGGTCCTTCCCCGCTCTCCGGCTACACCGATTTCGACGCCTATGTGGCCGCCGGCGGCTACGCCCTCCTGGGCGACTGCCTCGGCGGCAGGCGGACGGTCGAAGAGGTGACCGCGATGGTCGAGGACTCCGGGCTCAGGGGCCTCGGCGGCGCCGGCTTCCCGACCTTCCGGAAATGGCAGTTCGTGCGCGGCTATCCCGGCCCGCGGCTCATGGCCCTCAATGCCGACGAAGGCGAGCCCGGCACCTTCAAGGACCGCTATTTCATGGAGACCGACCCCCACCGCGTACTCGAGGGAACGCTCATCGCCGCGTGGGCGGTGGAGGCCGGGGACATCTATTTCTATCTGCGCGACGAGTATCCGGCCATCCGCGAGGTCCTGCTGGCCGAGATCCCGAAGGTGGAGGCCGCCGGGCCGCCGGGGCAGGCGAAAATCCACCTGCGGCGGGGTGCCGGGGCCTATATCTGCGGCGAAGAATCGGCGATGATCGAAAGCATCGAGGGCAAGCGCGGCCTGCCCCGCCACCGCCCGCCCTATGTGGCCGAGGTCGGGCTTTTCGGCCGCCCGACCCTGATCCAGAACGTGGAAACCGTCTATTGGCTGCGCGACATCATCGAAAAGGGACCCCAATGGTTTGCCCGCCAGGGCCTCGACGGCGCCAAGGGCCCCCGCAGCTTCTCGGTTTCGGGCCGCATCAGGGACCCGGGCGTCAAAGTGGCGCCGGCCGGGATCACGGCGCGGGCCCTGATCGAGGAGCACTGCGGCGGCATGACAGAAGGCCACACCTTCAAGGGATACCTTCCCGGCGGCGCCTCGGGCGGCATCCTGCCGGCCTCCATGGCGGACATCCCGCTGGATTTCGGCACCCTGGAGGAGCACGGCTGTTTCGTCGGTTCCCACGCGGTGATCATACTGTCCGACAAGGACACCGTGCGCGACGTGGCGGTCAACCTTCTGCGCTTCTTCGAGGACGAAAGCTGCGGCCAGTGCACGCCGTGCCGGGTCGGCTGCGAGAAGGCCGTGAAGCTGATGCAGGCGGAGCACTGGGACGCGGCGCTTCTGAAAGAGCTGAGCACGGCCATGCGTGACGCCTCCATCTGCGGTCTGGGTCAGGCGGCGCCCAACCCGCTGCTCTCGGCGCTGGCGTTTTTTCCGGAGGACGTTGCATGAGCGACACCATCGCCTTCACCCTCGACGGCAGCGAGGTCACCGCCGGGGCGGGCGAGACCATCTGGCAGGTGGCCGAGCGCCAGGGCATAGACATACCGCACCTGTGCTACGCGCCCGATCCGGGGTATCGCGCCGACGGCAACTGCCGCGCCTGCATGGTGGAGATCGACGGCGAACGGGTGCTCGCCGCCTCGTGCATCCGCAGGCCCACGGCGGGCATGAAGGTGAGCACCGATTCGACCCGGGCGAAAACGGCGCGGCGCATGGTCATGGAGCTCCTGTTCGCCGATCAGCCGGCGCGCGAGGTGGCCCACGATGCGAACTCCCGGCTCTGGCAATGGGCCGACGCCATGGAGGTGGGGCCGAGCCGCTTTCCGGCCCGCGCCGCGCCGGCGCCCGATTCCAGCCACCCGGCCATGGCGGTCAATCTGGATGCGTGCATCCACTGCACTCTGTGCGTACGCGCCTGCCGCGAGGTGCAGGTCAACGACGTCATCGGCATGGCCGGGCGCGGGGCCCATTCCAAGATCGTGTTCGACTTCGACGACCCCATGGGCAACAGCACCTGCGTCGCCTGTGGCGAATGCGTCCAGGCCTGCCCGACGGGCGCCCTCATGGAGGCCGCCCTGGTCGATGCGAACGGGGTCGCCATCGCCGGTCCCGTGGACGAAACCGCCAGCGTCTGTCCCTACTGCGGGGTCGGCTGCCAGATCACCTATCAGGTCCGGGACAACACCATCGTCGCCGTCAAGGGGCGCGACGGCCCGGCCAACCGCAACCGGCTGTGCGTCAAGGGCCGGTTCGGTTTCGACTACGTCGCCCATCCCCACCGGTTGCGCGTCCCCCTGATCCGGCGCGCCGGGGCGCCCAAGGACGCGGCCATGGAGCTGGATCCGGCCAATCCGTTGACCCATTTCCGCGAGGCGAGCTGGGAGGAGGCCCTGGACACGGCCGCCGGCGGGCTGAAGCGGATCATCGACAGCGACGGCGGCAGGGGATTGTCGGGGTTCGGCTCGGCGAAGGGCTCCAACGAAGAGGCCTATCTTTTCCAGAAACTGGTGCGCACCGGATTCGGCACCAACAACGTGGATCACTGCACCCGGCTTTGCCACGCGTCGTCGGTGGCGGCGCTGATGGAGACCATCGGTTCGGGCGCGGTGACCGCTCCGTTCATGGCGGTCAAGGACGCGGACGTGATCATCGTCATCGGCGCCAATCCGACCGAGAACCATCCGGTGGCGGCGACCTTCTTCAAGAACGCGGTCAAGGACGGCAAGACGCTGATCGTCATGGACCCGCGCGGCCAGGCGCTCAAACGCCACGCCACCCACATGCTCCAGTTCAAACCGGGAACCGACGTGGCGATGCTGAACGCCATCCTCAACGTCATCGTCGAGGAGGAACTGTACGACAAGCAATACGTGGCCGCGCACACGGAAGGGTTCGACTCCCTGAAGGACCACGTCAAGGACTTCCCGCCCGAGGCCATGGCCCCGGTCTGCGGCGTCGAGGCGGACACCCTGCGCACGGTGGCGCGCACCTTCGCCGGCGCCGGGGCCGGCATCGTCTTCTGGGGCATGGGGATATCGCAGCACACCCACGGCACCGACAACGCGCGCTGCCTGATCAGCCTCGCCCTGATCACAGGCCACGTCGGCCGGCCGGGCACCGGCCTGCATCCCCTGCGCGGCCAGAACAACGTGCAGGGCGCGTCCGACGCCGGACTGATCCCCATGGTCTTCCCCGACTACCAGTCGGTGGAGAACGCGGACGTGCGCGCCAGGTTCGAGGACTTCTGGGGCACCAAACTGGACCCGAAAAACGGACTCACCGTGGTCGAGATCATGGACGCGGTCCATGCCGGCACGATCAAGGGCATGTACATCATGGGCGAGAACCCGGCCATGTCGGACCCCGACGCCGGGCACGCCCGCGCGGCGCTGGCCAGGCTCGAACACCTGGTGGTGCAGGACATCTTCCTGACCGAGACCGCGTGGTACGCCGACGTGGTGCTGCCGGCGTCCGCCTGGCCGGAAAAGGACGGCACCGTCACCAACACCAACCGCCAGGTGCAGATGGGCCGCGCGGCGCTTGAATTGCCGGGCGACGCGCGCCAGGACTGGTGGATCATCCAGGAGATGGCGCGCGGCGTCGGCCTTGACTGGAACTACACCCATCCCCGCGACGTCTTCGCCGAGATGGCCCAGGTCATGCCGTCGCTCGCCAACATCACCTGGGACCGCGTGCTCCGCGACAGCGCGGTCACCTATCCCTGCACCGCCCCCGACAGGCCCGGCGAGGACATCGTCTTCGGCGACGGCTTCCCGACGCCGAGTTCGCGCGGCAAGATGGTTCCGGCCAGCCCGCGTGCCCCGGACGAACAGCCCGACGGCGACTATCCGATGATCCTGACCACCGGGCGGCAGCTCGAGCACTGGCATACGGGCGCCATTTCCCGGCGCGCCGCGGTGCTCGACAGCATCGAGCCCGAGGCCGTCGCCTGCGTTTCGGCGGAAGATCTTCGCGACCTCGGCATCGCCCCCGGCGACACCATCCGGGTGACGACCCGGCGCGGCGTCATCGAACTGAAGACGCGGGCCGACGCCGCCATCCCCAAGGGCGTGATATTCATCCCCTTCTGTTACGCCGAGGCGGCGGCCAACCTGCTCACCAACCCGGCGCTGGACCCCATCGGCAAGATCCCCGAATTCAAGTTCTGCGCGGCGCGGATGGAAATCCCGCCCGCCGCGGCGGCCGCCGAGTAACGCCC
>JBHHXI010000146.1:0-7124 GCA_046756945.1 Rhodospirillales bacterium | reverse complement strand
GGCGGCGTCTCGAAGGATAGGACGGCACATGGGTGGTTTTTCAGCAGCCTGCTAGAACTGTTTGCCGGCGAGGGCCGGTTGCAGGAGTTCGCGCAGCTTGGCCAGCGCCCGCGTCTCCAGTTGGCGCACCCGGTCCTTCGATACGCCCAGCTCGCGGCCGATGGCCTCGAAGGTCTGGCGGGCTTCCTCGAAATAGCGCTTGCGGATGACCAGTTGTTCGCGCGGCGGCAACATGGCCAGCGCCTTGCCCACGATTTCGCTGACGCACCGGCGCTCGCTGGCCTCCGCCACGGCCTGCTCCGGGGTCGGCGCGTCGCTGGCCAGGCAGTCCATCCAGGTGCGTTGGTCGCCGTCGCCGCCCGGCCCGGCCATGGGCTGGTCCAGGGACCAGTCCCCGCCGGCCAGGCGCCGGGCCAGGGTCGTTACCTCGTTGGCGGTGGCGCCGAAGCTTTTCGCCAGCCGGGCGGTGATTTCGTCGCTCAGGTCCTCGGCGCCGCCGATGAGTTCGGCGGTCACCTGGCGCAGGCGCAGGATCATGGCCTTCTGGGCATTGGTGGTGCCCATGCGCACCAGCGACCACGAGTGCACCACGTGGTCCTGGATGGCGGAGCGGATCCACCACATGGCGTAGGTGGAAAGGCGCACCCCGCGGTCCGGGTTGAAACGCCGCACTGCCTTGATCAGACCGACGGTTCCCTCCTGCACGAGGTCGCTCATGGGCAGGCCCGAACCCCGGTAACGGCGGGCGATCTTGATGACGAAGCGCAGGTGGCTGGCGATCAGGCGGCCGGCCGCGTCGGCGTCGCCGGCTTCGGCGCGGCGGGCGAGTTCGCGCTCCTCGTCGCGGCCCAGCACCGGCTCGTCCACCGCCGCTGCCAGCAGGCTCCTGCCTATACCTGTCGTCGTTTTCGTCATTGGACCGATGCCCCGGTCGCGCTCGCCGTTTTCCTACTGCGCCCTTGCCCGTTTCCTCAGGTCAGGCATTATACTCTAATATTCGCAATGGGAACCGTCACGATTCGCTTCTTCGCATTTTCGGGGAGGGGGAAGCCATGGCACGCAAAGCCACCGATAAGCCCGGCCGGGGTGAAAACGCACCGCGGCGCCGGACCTCATCGAAAGGCGGCGCCAAGCAGCCGAGGGGCGATATTCCCGAACGCGTCATTTCCGCGGCGCTGGACCTTGCCGCCGGCGACGGCTGGCGGTCCGTCTCCATGGCCGCGATCGCCGCCAAGGCCGGGCTCACCCTGGCCCAGGTTCATGGCGCGTTTCCGTCCCGGGCGGCCATCGTCGAAGGCTTCCTCGGGCACATCGACGCCCAGGTTCTGGCCGGCGGCGAGGGGGACGAGGACGCCGGCGATTCGGCGCGCGACCGCCTGTTCGACGTGCTCATGCGCCGCTTCGACGCGCTCAATCCCCATAAGGCCGCGGTGGCGGCCATCATCCGGGATTCGGTCGCCGATCCGCCTGCCTTTTTGGCCGGCGCGCCGCGGTTCCTGCACTCCATGGCATGGATGGTGGAGGCGGCCGGCCTGTCGTCGGCGGGCATTTCCGGCGCCGTGCGCACGGAAGGCCTGGCGCTGGTCTACCTGAACGCGCTCAGGGTGTGGCTGGCGGACGACACCGAAGACATGGCGAAGACCATGGCCGCGTTGGACTGGGGCCTGCGCCAGGCGGAAATGCTGATGCGCCTGTGTGGCTTCGGCGCCCCTCCGGACGCCGGCGGGGACACCCCCGCCGCCGGCTGAGGCTTTCGCCCCGGTCGGGCGGTGCCCGGACCCGGTCGGCTATCGGCCTCATGTACGCGGAAGGCCTGGGCGTGCCGCAGGACCACGTTCAGGCCCACAGGTGGTGCAATCTCTCTGCCCACGGGGCAGTGGGTGGATTGGCCGAGGGCGCCGAAGCAAGAGATCGGCTCGCGCGGAAAATGACTTCCGAGGAAATCAGCGAGGCGAAACGGCTGGCCCGAGATTTCCGCCCGAAAATGGAGCGACTAATTTTATTGTTGACCAGAGTCATGGTTCCATCACCCGTGACTGGAACCGTCCATGGCGCACGGTGGCACTCCGCATAGCCGAATCCCTTCCTCGACGTCGTTACGACCTGCTAGACTGGCCGGCCAAAGGGAGCTCGATGGTGCGTCGGTTTCTTGGCCCGTTCGTCCTTTTCGCGGTCCTCGTCGCAGGCCCGTCCCTGACCGTGGCGCAGGAGTCGAAGATCACGGGGCCGGACCCCTCGCTGACACCCGAGCAGGTGGCCCGCATCCAGGTGGAGGCGTTGGGCCGCAACGACGAGCCGTACCCGGACAAGGGCATCGAGATCACCTGGAACTTCGCCTCGCTCGGCAACAAGAAGGTGACGGGCCCCTTGCAGCGCTTCAAGCGGATGGTCCACGACCCCGTTTACGAGCCCATGGTGAACCACAGGAGCGCCCAGTACGAGAACCTGCGGGTCGAGGGCGACAAGGCAAGGCTGGATGTGATCCTGCTCTCCAAGGAGGGTCGGTTCGTCGGCTACCAGTTCACGCTGTCACGCCAGAAGGGCGGCCCATGCGACGGGTGCTGGTTGACCGACGCCGTCGCCCGCTTTCATGTGACGGTCCCCTGAACGGCGGAAGTCATGGGCCGCGGTCACGCGCCGCGTCGGGCATGCAGCTACTCCGGGGGTACCCCGACGTTGTTTGGACTCATTTTAGCCCTGGCCGGTCTTGGTCTTGGAATCGCCGTCCTGGTGGTCGTGTGGGTCGTCGTCCACAAAGGGTTGCCCCCTGGAAGCCATGGCTCGCTGAGTTTACCGGAACGAATACGGGCGTATTTGACAGAGCTTGCCCGGCGCCGCGGGACGATCACCTATCGCGATTTGGCCACGGCGCTTGAAGTCCAGCCGCCAAACACGATTCACCAGGTGGCAGACGCGCTTGAAGTGCTCATGCACGAGGATCACGGAAACGAAGCGCCATTTCTTGCCGCCATGGTGGTCAGCAAAGTACGGAACGGGCTTCCTGCGCCGGCGTTTTTCTCTTTTGCCCGTTCGCTTGGCCGATTCAAGGGGTCGGATACGGGCCCGGAAACCCAGACCTATCATGCCCGGGAACTCACGAGCGCCTGGGACTACTGGGGCGGCTCACCATGAGAGCCGGAGCTGCATGTCTCGAAGGTGAACTCGGGATATTTTCCCTACAACGGCAGGATGCCGCCGGCGGCACCATGTTAAGCCGTTGAAAATACGCAATGTCCTCAACGGGCGTTGAGCCATCCACGCCGCCCTGCTACAGCGGCATCCGCAGGCGCACCCTGAGGCCGCCGTCCGGCGAGTCGCCCAGGGAAATGTCGCCGCCGTGGCCGCGGATGGCGTCGCGGGCGAGGGTCAATCCCAGGCCGACCCCGCCGGTGCCTGGGTTGCGCGAGCCTTCCAGCCGGTAGAACGGCTTGAACACCTCTTCGCGCTTGTCCTTGGGAATGCCCGGGCCGTCGTCGTCGATGGTGATCTCGATGGCCTCGCCGTGCCGCCCGGCGCGCACCGAAACGTGGTTGCCATAGCGCATCGCGTTGTCGATCAGGTTGGTCACCGAGCGTTTGAAGGCATCGGGTTTGAGGGGCACCGTGAGGTTGCCGTCGGTGTGCAACTCCACCCTGCCTCCCTTGCGCCGCGCCTGCGCCACCACCCCGCCGAGCATGGTGGTGAGGTCCTCGGACCTCGGCGTCTCCGCCCCCTCGCCGCGGGCGAACGCCAGATAGCCGTCCAGCATGTACTCCATCTCGGCCACGTCCTCCGTCAGTTCGCCAACGCCTTCGGCGTCGCCCAACAGAGCCAGTTGCAGCTTCATGCGGGTGAGCGGCGTGCGCAGATCGTGGGACACGCCGGCCAGCATCTCGGTGCGCTGACTGATCTGGCGCATCATGCGCCCGCGCATGGCGAGGAAGGCGGACGCGGCCTGGCGCACTTCCTTGGCGCCCTCGGGCTTGAAAAGGGGCACGTCCCGGCCCTTGCCGAAACTGTCGGCGGCCTGGGCCAGGCGGCGGATCGGTTTCACCTGGTTGCGCATGAAGACGGTGGCCACCCCGAACAGGATCATGGATGTCCCCACCATCCACAGGATAAAGACATACGTTGTCGAGCTGAACAGGCGCTTGCGCGTGGTGACGGTCTGCAGGACGCCGTCCTTGAGCTGCACGTCGACGATCACCCGGCGGTCCAGGGACCGGGTGTCGATCTGGAAGGGCTTGGCGACGATCTCCCTGAGGACCCTGATGAGAATGCGTTCCATGCGGCCGTTCCCCACGGGCGGGCTGGCGGCAACGGTCGCGCCTTCCTTCATGGCCGCCTCGATGCCCATGTTGCGGGCGGCCAGGTCGAAGATCCATTTGCGGTTTTCCGGACCGGGGTTTTCATCCATGACGTCGATGAGGGAAGCAATGTCGCCGGCCAGACCCCGGGCCAGGCGCAGGCTGACCTTGTTCCAGTGGCTCTCGAAAAAGATCAGGGCCGAGACCACCTGCAACAGCACCAGCGGCGTGACGATGATCAGAAGGGATCGGCCCAGCAGGCTGCGTGGCAGAAAGTGTTTGATCATGGCGCCCCCATTTTTTCCCTAAACCCCGTCAGGGGAATCCGGGCGCAGCACGTAGCCCCTGCCGCGCACGGTCCGCAGGTAGCGCGGCAACCTGGGGTCGGGCTCGATCTTGCGGCGCAGCCGGGTGACCTGCACGTCCACCGCCCGCCCGCCGCCGCTGGCGCCGGTGCGTATGGTCAGCTCCTCGCGGCTGAGGACGGCGCCCGGGCGCTCGGCCAGGGCCTTCAGCAGCGCCGCCTCGACGGCGGTGAGACGGATGGGGTTGCCGTCGCGGCGCAGCTCGCCGCGTTCCAGGTCGAACAGCACGTCGCCCAGGCGCACCTCGGCCGGCACCTCCGGCCGCTTGGGCAGCCGGCGCAGGATGTTGTGGATGCGCAGCAGGAGCTCCCGGGGCTCGAAGGGCTTGGCCAGGTAATCGTCGGCGCCCCGTTCCAATCCGGCGATGCGGTCCTCGGGCTCGCCCATGGCGGTGAGCATGAGGGTGGGAACCGTGCCCCTGCGGTCCAGGTCCTCGGCGAAGTCCAGGCCGCTTTCACCGGGCATCATCAAATCGAGCACGATCAAATCGAAGGTGAGCGTCATGAGCTTGGTGCGCGCGTCGGCCACGTCGCCGGCGGTGGCGACCAGGAAGCCGTTCTCGCTCAGGAACTTGCGCAGAAGCTCCCGCAGGCGGTCGTCGTCGTCCACCACCAGAATGTGAGGAATGTCGGCGTTCATCCCGTGTACCCTCTATCACAATAGGACGGTACTAGCCTCCGCCGAAACGTTGCTGCCCGGCCGGCCCGGCCACGTCGTTCAACACTACCACAAGGTCCGGGGCTATCGACGCCCGGACCCGGCCAGGGTGACCCGTCGCCGGTCTTCTTCGTTGATGATGCCCCTGAGCACGGTCCTGAACCCCTCCACCGCCTCGGCGCCGGCCTCGCGGTAGGCGCGGGCGATGCGCCGGCTCTGTTTTTCCGTGAGCAGGCGCTCCAGCTCCTCGCCCTTGGGCATCAGGTAAAGCATCCGCCGGCGCCGGTCGTCCGAGTCCGTCCGCTGGGCGACGAATTCCTCGCGCACCAGCTGGCTCAATACCCGTGACAGGCTCTGCTTGGTGATCTTGAGGATGCGCAGAAGCTGGCTCACGGTAATTCCGGGGTTGCGCCCGACGAAATAGATCACCCGGTGGTGGGCGCGCCCGAACCCGTATTTGGTCAGTATGGCGTCGGGCTCGCCGGTGAAATCCCGGTACGCGTAAAACAGGAGCTCGATGGCCTGGCGCAGCTCCTCGTCGCGCAGGAAAAGGGGATTGGCCCGGGGATGGTGTTGAACCATGGGGTGCCGCCGTTCGTAGAACGCATTTACGTCAGTCTCGTTGACATATATGCCCAATAATGGTACTGAAAGCAACATCCTTCCAAGGGAAAAGATTGTCGAGAAAGAATATTACATGAGCACCGAATCCTTCGACGACCGCGACGGATTTATCTGGTTTGACGGCGAAATGGTGCCCTGGCGCGACGCCAGGGTCCATGTGCTCAGCCACGCGCTCCATTACGCGTCCGCCGTTTTCGAGGGCGAGCGGGTCTACGGCGGCGACATCTTCAAGCTGACCGAGCACACCGAGCGCCTGGCGGAATCGGCGCAATCCCTGGGCTTTCAGTTGCCTTACGGCACCGCCGAGATCGACGCCGCCTGCCACGAGGTGTGCACGGCGAATGCCATCGTCGACGGCTACGTCAGGCCCCTGGCCTGGCGCGGCAGCGAGATGATGGGCGTCTCGGCGCAGGCGACCAGCATCCATCTGGCCATCGCCGCCTGGCCGTGGCCGTCCTATTTCTCGCCCGAGGCGCGCATGAAGGGCATCCGCCTGCAGACGTCCAGGTGGCGCCGCCCGTCGCCCGAGACCGCCCCGGTGAAGACCAAGGCGGCGGGGCTTTACATGATCTGCACCCTGTCCAAGCACGCGGCCGAGAGGGACGGGTTCGAGGACGCGCTCATGCTGGACTGGCGCGGACGCGTCGCCGAGGCGACCGGCGCCAACATCTTCTTCGTCTTCGGCGACGACACCCTGCACACGCCGGTGCCCGACTGCTTTCTCGACGGCATCACCCGGCGCACGGTCATGGGCCTGGCCCGGGACCGCGGCATCGAGGTGGTGGAGCGGATCGTCATGCCCGACGAGCTGGCCAAGGCGAGCGAGGTCTTCCTCACCGGCACCGCGTGCGAGGTGACCCCGGTCGGCAGCATCGACGAGCACACCTACACCCCGGGCGAGATCACGAAAGTCCTGATGGAGGACTACGAAAAGGCCGTCGGCAAGCAGCCCGCCGACGCCGTCTCGGCGGCCTGAACCGCCGGGCACGTACGCCCATCCAGGGCCGGGCGCAGGACCCGGCCTTTGTCTTCATCTCAACCTCGAATAACAAGGTCCCGTGCCGACCCCGGCGACGGGCCGGGCGCGCCCTACAGCGCCCCGCCCGGCTCGCCGAGGAAGCGTTCGCTCATTTCGCTGGACAGGAAGTCGAAGGCCTCGTCCACCGAATCGGTGCGCATGAAAAGGTCCAGG
>JBHHXI010000145.1:0-7143 GCA_046756945.1 Rhodospirillales bacterium | reverse complement strand
CGTCGCCCCTTTCGATCCCAACCAAGGGCCATCAGCCCTTGGAACCCGATAATCGCGGTCCCGTGGCGGGGGCGCGGCGCCAACCCGCGCCGTTCGCCGGTCACTGGAGGCTGAGGTCCTCCCCGGCGATGGCGCGGCGGATCAGCGCCGTCGATTCGTCGAGCCCGTACAGCGCGATGAACGAGCCCATGCGCGGCCCCTCGCTCTGGCCCAGCAGAATCTCATAGAGCGCCCGGAACCAGGACTTGAGATCGGGGAACGGAGGGCGCTTGCCGATCTCGTAGACGACGTTCTGGATGGTTTCGCCGTCGGCGTCCCGGGGCAGGGCGTCGAGGGCCCGGGCCAGATCGGCGAGGGCCTGTTTCTCGTCGTCCGTCGCCGCCCGGTAGCGTTTCGCCGGCTTGACGAAGTCCCGGTAGTAGGTGATGGCGCAGTCCACCAGCTTGTCGAGGACCGGGGCCTCTCGCGCCGCCGCGCCGCCGCCGTGGCGCGAAATGAAATGCCACAGCACCGCCTTGTCCTCGGTATGGCAGACGCTGGCCAGGTTGAGCAATACGTTGTAGCTCAACTGGACGTCGTCCGCCGGCGGCTTTCCCTGGTGGATGTGCCAGGCGGGATTGTCCAGGCGCTTGGCGCCGTCCTGGCCGGGAAAGCCGCGCAGGTGGCTCAGGTAATCGTCCACGGTGCGCGGAATGACATCGAAGTACAGCCGCTTGGCCGCCTTCGGCTTGCGGTACATGAACAGCGCCAGGGTCTCCGGCGGGGCGTAGCGCAGCCACTCGTCGACGGAAAGGCCGTTGCCCCGGGACTTGGAGATCTTCTCGCCGTTCTCGTCCAGGAACAGCTCGTAAGTAAACCCGACCGGCGGCTCGGCGCCGAGGACGCGGCAGATCTTCCCCGACAGGCGCACCGAGTCGATCAGGTCCTTGCCCGACATCTCGTAATCCACCCCCAGCGCCACCCAGCGCATGGCCCAGTCCGCCTTCCACTGCAGTTTGCAGTGCCCCCCGGTGACCGGCACCTCCACGGTCCCGCCGTCCTCGTCCTCATAGACGATGGTGCCGGCATCGGCGTCGCGGTGCACGACGGGCGCCTGCAACACCCTGCCGGTCTTCGGGCAAAGCGGCAAAAACGGGCTGTACGTGGCGCGCCGCTCCGGCCCCAGGGTGGGCAGGATGACGCCGGTCACCGCGTCGTAGCGTTCCAGCACGCTCAGCAGGACACGGTCGAAGCGGCCGCTCCTGTAACACTCGGTGGCGCTCTGGAACTCGTAGTCGAAGCCGAATGCGTCGAGGAAGGCCTGAAGCCTTGCGTTGTTGTGGTGACCGAAGCTCTCGTGGGTGCCGAAGGGGTCGGGAATGGAGGTCAGCGGCTTGCCCAGGTGCCGGGCCACCATGTCGCGCTCGGGGATGTTGTCGGGCACCTTGCGCAGGCCGTCCATGTCGTCGGAAAAGGCGAACAGCCTGGTCGGGACGTCGGACAGCATGGAGAACGCATGGCGCACCATGGACGTGCGCGCCACCTCGGCGAAGGTGCCGATGTGGGGCAGGCCGGACGGCCCGTACCCGGTCTCGAACACCACGTAGCCCTTGTCCGGCACGCCGCCGCCCATACGCTTGAGCACGCTGCGCGCCTCGACAAAGGGCCAGGCGTTGCTGCTCAGGGCGAGATCGCGAAGGTCCGACATTTCCGGGGACCGGCAGGTGATGGGCGCGCCGGGGACCGTAAAAGCGCCGCGCCGCGCCGTCAACCGGGACCCGTCGCGGGAACCCCCGGACGGCCGGACGGGAAGCCGCCCGCTTGGCGTCCCGACCGGCGCGCCGGCGCCGCCCCGGACCAGGTCCGCGGCGCTGCGCCGGTTGTTTTTGGGCGCGAACACCGATACGGTTCACGCGACGTTTCGATGACGGGAATCATGGCGGCGGTTTGACGCCCGGGGCGGCGGGAGGGACCGTTTCCAACGCTTTCGGTAAGGACCGGCGGACGCGGCCGCGCGGCGCGTTCACCGTGCCAGGGCGCATGACTGGATGGACCATGGCAGGCACCAACCCCGACACGGCACACGACAAACCCGTTGAAGGCTTCGCGCGGCTGATCGACATCGGCATCGCGCTTTCCGCCGAGCGCAATCACGACCGCCTGATGGAGATGATCCTGCTCGAGGCCAAGGACATGGGCAACGCCGACGGCGGCACACTGTATCTGCGCACCGAGGACGACCATCTGAAATTCGAGATCATGCGCACGGATTCCCTGAACATCGCCAAGGGGGGCACCACGGGCGAGGCGATTGCCTTTCCGCCGCTGCCGCTGTACGACCGCGACACGGGCCGACCCAACCACCAGAACGTGGCCTCCCACGCGGCGCTCACGGGGACCACCGTCAACATCCCCGACGCCTACGCGGTCAGGGAGTTCGACTTCACGGGACCGAGGGCGTTCGACCGGGAAACGGGGTACCGTTCCCGATCCTTCCTCACGGTTCCCCTCAAGGACCGGGGCGGCGATGTCATCGGCGTTCTCCAGCTTCTCAACGCCCTCGATCCCCGGACCGGCGCGGTGATCCCCTTCGACAGTGGAATTCAGCCCTTCGTCGAGGCCCTGGCCTCCCAGGCCGCCGTGGCGCTTGCCAACCAGCGCCTGCTGGAGTCCCAGAAGACCCTGCTCGACTCCTTCATCAAGCTCATCGCCTCGGCCATCGACGCCAAGTCGCCCTATACCGGCGGCCACTGCCAGCGCGTGCCGGTGCTGGCCAGGATGCTGGCCGAGGCCGCCTGCCAGTCCCGGGAGCGTCCCTTCGCGGATTTCAACCTCACCGAGGACGAATGGTACGAGCTGCATATCGCGGCGTGGCTGCACGACTGCGGCAAGATCACGACGCCGGAATACGTGGTCGACAAGGCGACCAAACTGGAGACCCTGTTTAACCGCATCCACGAGATCCGCACCCGCTTCGAGGTCGTCAAACGGGACGTGGAAATCGAATACCTCAAGTCGCGGCTCAACGGCGGCGGCGACGCGGACGCGCTGCGCCGGGACATGGAGGCACGCCTGGCCCGGTTGGACGACGACTTCGCCTTCATCGCCGAACACAACATCGGGACCGAGTCCACGGCGCCGGAAAGCATGGAGAGAATCAAACGCATCGCCAGGACGCGGTGGACCCGTACCCTGGACGACCGGCTCGGCCTCGCCCACGGGGAAAAGAAGCGCAAGGAACGGGCGCCGGCGACCGGCCTGCCGGCGGACGAGTTCCTGCTCTCGGACAAGGACGAGCACATCATCCCCCACGAGCCCGGCGCCGGCAATTCCGACGGCGAGGACCGGGGCTTCCGGCTGCAGACGCCCGAGCACCAGTACAATCTGGGCGAGGTGTACAACCTGTGCATCCCGCGCGGCACCCTGACGCCCGAGGAACGATTCAAGATCAACGACCACATCGTGCAGACCATCACCATGCTGGAGAAGCTCCCGTTTCCGCGGAACCTGCGCCGGGTGCCGGAATTCGCCGGCGCCCATCACGAGAAGATAAACGGCTCCGGCTATCCCCGCCGGCTGGACAGGGACGACATGTCGATCCCCGCCCGCATCATGGCCATCGCCGACATCTTCGAGGCCCTGACCGCGGCCGACCGCCCCTACAAGACCGCCAAGACCCTGAGCGAGGCCATCCAAATCATGTCCGCCATGTGCCGGGACCGGGACATCGACGCCGACCTGTTCTCGTTGTTCCTGAAGTCCGGCATTCACAAGGAATACGCGGAAAAATTCCTGCCGCCGGAACAGATCGACGACGTGGATATCGGCGCGTACGCCGATCCCCGCGGCGAATGAAGCGAGGCGATGGATCACGATCTCCTGTGGTGGGCCAAGTCCTATCCCTACCGGATCCCGGCCCGCTCGTACGTGCTGGCCGACGGCGGTTACGAGGAACTGCCGGAAGGCCGCCCGCTGCCGGACCTTTCCGGACGCCAGCCGGTACTCGCCTGCGGCTCCAACCAGTCGCCGGAGCGCCTGGCGCGCAAGCTGGCCGGCTTCATCGATGGGCAGATCCCGGTGATCCGCGCCGGGGTGGCGGGTTTCGACGCAGTCTATTCCGCTCATTTCTCCAGGCGGGGGCCGATTCCCGCGACCCTCCAACTTGCGCCGGGGACCACCGTGCGCCTGTTCGTCAACTGGCTGACGCCGGCCCAGCAGCGGCGCCTGCACGAAACCGAGGCCGTCGGGCGGAACTATGATTTCGGACGCCTGGACGGCATCCAGGTGCGCATGGACGGCGGCGGCGTGCTGACCCACGCCTTCGCCTACGTCAGCCGCCATGGCTGCCTGATCAGCGACCATGCGCCCGTCGCCCTTGCCGCCGTGCCCGCCGACGGGCGGCGGTGGCCCGCCCTGACCGAGGAACAGGTGCTGGTCCTGGCGCGGGACCGCCTGGCGCCGGACCGCCCCCTCGATGATTTCATCCGCGAGACGATTTCCGAAGAGAAGACCCGCCTCGCCCGCACCGGCACGCTGAAAAGCCAAGGCCGCCCCTTCTCCTATGGCGGGTTCACGTCCATTGCCGTTTGATTTTCCCCTTGCCGCGCCCCCGCCCGGCGCGGCCGGCGTGCATCGATGGCTTGCGGATTGGCGCGGATAGGCACTAGGCTTACGCCATGGACCAGGCGGACAACGTCCGATGAGGGTCTCCGGCGCGCTGCGTCTTCTCGGCGCCGCCGTCATCCCGGCGCTGTTGCTGGGCGCCTGCGACGACGGCAGCGCCGCCCGGGCTGAAGAAGCCGCCAATTGGCTGCGCGCCTATACCAAGACCCATCCCCCCAACCTGGTGTGGCGCGCGACCGACGTTTACGTTTCCGACACCGGAAACGTGGTCATGGAGGTGCTGGTGCTGTCGCCGAAGCAGGCCGCGGAGATCAAGGCGCGCAGGAAGATCGCCAAGGTCCTCATCGTGCAGTTGGCGTGTCCGCCCGCGGGCGCCCGGGTCTGGAAGATCCTCGACGGCGACCAGTCCCTGTGGATCAACCTGAACGGCGCCGACGGCGTCCTCGCCGGCGCCACCTGCAAACACTAGTACCCTCTATCACAATAGGATGGTACGTGTGATCGTCTTTTCGCGTCTTTTGGGCAGGAAGCGTCGCGCCGGCGATGCGCGACATCGTCAAGCGGCGCTGACGCCCCCAAAAGACGCGAAAAGCGACCCTTCGGGCGGCCATGGGTGGCCATCGGACGTCGTCGCGCGGCTCTCATGATGGAACCCCATCACGTCGAACCGCGCTCCTAGCCGAATGGCCACCCATGACCGTCACACGTGTCATCCTATTGTGATAGAGGGTACTACCCCCTGGCGGCAGCGCCGTGGCCGTGCATTTTGTGTCGGCACGGGCCCGCGGAACCCTGTATTCTTCCCTCATGAAGGCTGGTATGTGGCGGGCCACTGGAACCCAAGGGGGCGCGGGGCCTCCGGCCCGGCAGGAGCCGGCGCGGCGGCGCCCGCGAAGCAGCGTGCTGGCGCTTCTTGCCGCCGTCCTCGCCCTGGCCGCCGTTCCCGCCCGGGCCGACATCACCGGCAAGGCGCGGGTCATCGACGGCCATACGTTCGAGGTGGCGGGCCAGCGCATTCGCCTGCACGGCATCCAGGCCCCGGCCCTGGATCAGACCTGCCAGTGGCCCGGCCGGACCATCGACTGCGGGACCCTGGCCCGGCTGGCGCTGATGGACCTGACGACGGGCACGGACGTGGTGTGCAGGCCGCGGGAGAGGGACGCCGACGGGAACGTCGTCGCCGTCTGCTTCGCCGGCGGCTTCGACATCGGCCGCAACATGGTGCACACCGGCTGGGCGCTGGCCTACCGCCGGACGTCGACGGCCTACGTCGATACGGAAGAGGCGGCCAGGAAGGCGAAGCGGGGCATGTGGCGGGGCACGTTCGTCAAGCCCTGGGACTGGCGGCGGCCGTGACCGGCGCTGCCGCCGGGCGGCGACGATGCGCCATGGGCCGCGCGCTTGCCGTGCCGGGGGTGGCGCTGGCCTTTGTCCTTGCCCCCGGTGCCGCCGCCCGTCCGGCCGCCGCCGCGCCCCCGTGCGCCGCCGATGCGGGCGCCGTCCAGGTGAGCGTGCGCGCCGAGCCGGGCCGCATCAGCGTGCAGAACGGCCACAGCGGCAGGGACCTGCAACGCCTTCAACGAAAGTACGGCAGTGCCCGCGGCGCCCCGGGCTGGCACCTGCTCGGCCTTACCGTGGCCGAGTTCCGCCTCGACATGCGCACGAAGGTCACGGTGCGGCCCTTTCGCGGCACCTGGTATTGCGCCCGGGCGGCGACGGTGGACGTGACCGTGGGCTATCCCGATTTCGTCGTCTATGTCGATCGCAAGTACCGCCCGGACACCTGCGAACACCGCGCCGTCGTCGATCACGAACACGCCCACATCGCCATCTACCGCAGCATCCTGGCGCGTTTCACGCCCTGGGTGCGCGACCGGGTGGCGGACGCGGTGCGCCGCCTCGGCCCGCTCGTCGTCGCCTCGCAAGACCAGGCCGCCAAGCTGGTCCAGGACCGCATATCGGAGAAGATCACACCCATCCTCGACAAGCTGCACGAGGCCACGGAGGCGGCCAACGACAGGATCGACACCCGCGCCATCTACCGCACCATCACGGGCCAGTGCCGGAACTGGTAGGCGCGGGGTAACCGGGGCTAAAATCGCCGCATGATCCCGATCACGCCCGACATTTCCATCGACGACAGCGCCATCGAGGAGCGCTTCATCCGCGCCTCGGGCCCGGGCGGGCAGAACGTCAACAAGGTGGCGACGGCGGTGCAGTTGCGCTTCGACGTGGCCAACGCCGCGACCCTCCCCGAAGACGTGCGCGCCCGCCTGGCGCGCCTGGCCGGCCGGCGGATGACCACGGACGGCGTCCTGGTCATCGAGGCGCAACGGTTCCGCACCCGGGAACGGAACCGCGCCGACGCCCTGGCCCGGCTCGTCGCCCTCGTCCGCAGGGCCGCCGAGCCGCCAAAAGAACGCCGCAGGACGCGCCCGCCGCGGGCCTCGAAAACCCGCCGCCTGGAAACCAAGCGCCGCCGCGGCACCATCAAGCGCACCCGCGCAACCGTGCCGGAATCGGAACGGGAATAGGGGGTGT
>JBHHXI010000144.1:0-7295 GCA_046756945.1 Rhodospirillales bacterium | reverse complement strand
GGGAAATGACGCGCCAGAAGGCCCCGGCGTCGGGCGTCCCCACCGGCTTGCCCTCGTACAGGATGGAGGTGCAGCCGTGGAACAGCGGCGCGTACACGATGTAGGAATGGCCGACCACCCAGCCCACGTCCGAGGCCGCCCAGTACACGTCGCCGGGGTCCACGTCGTAGATGTTCTTCATGGTCCATTTGAGCGCCACCAGGTGACCGCCGTTGTCGCGCACGGTGCCCTTGGGCTCACCGGTGGTGCCCGACGTATAGAGGATGTAGAGCGGATCGGTGGCGGCCACGGGCACGCAGTCGTGGGCCGTGGCCGCAGCCATCAGGTCGTTCCAGTCCACGTCGCGCCCGGCGGTCAATTCCGCCCTGGCCTCGGGCCGCTGCACGATGATGCATTTTTCCGGCTTGTGGCGCGCCGCCTCGATGGCCCCGTCGAGCAACGGCTTGTATTCGATGATGCGGCCGATCTCGATGCCGCACGACGCCGACACGATCGCCTTCGGCTGGGCGTCGTCGATGCGCGTCGCCAGTTCGTTGCTGGCGAACCCGCCGAAGACGACCGAATGCACGGCGCCGATGCGGGCGCACGCCAGCATGGCGATCGCCGCCTCGGGCACCATGGGCATGTAGATGATGACCCGGTCGCCCTTGCCGATTCCGAGGCTGGCCAGGCCGCCGGCGAAGCGGGCGACGAGATCGCGCAACGCCCGGTAGGTATAGGTCTTGATCGTGTTTCCAGTGACCGGGCTGTCGTAGACGAGGGCCACCTGATCGGCCCGGCCGCCGTCCACGTGACGGTCGAGCGCGTTGTAACAGGTGTTGACGACTGCGCCCGTGAACCAGCGGTAGAACGGCGGATTGGAGTCGTCGAGGACCTTGTCCCACTTCCGGATCCAGTGGATGTCCTCGGCCACCTCGCCCCAGAAGCCGTTTGGGTCGCTGATGGACCTGGAATGGGCTGTTTCGTAGCGGTCGGCCATGGTTTCCTCCCTGTCGCCGCGCTTTTCCGACCCATGTATCCCGGGCAGGCTTCGGTTCGGCCCCCCCGCCCAAGCCCGGCGATAGTGCGGCAAAACGGCATTTTTTGCAAAGCCGCTTTGTGGCACTCTGCCCCACGGCCGCCGGCCCCGGCGGCGCAGGAACGCATGAACCAGGAGACAGGGAGTCTTGACCATGTGTGCCACCCGGACGGACGCCCGTCCCTTCGACACCCATCTGGACAAGAACCCCGCCAACTACGCGCCGCTCACGCCGCTCTCGTTCCTGGAACGCACGGCGGCGGTCTATCCCGACCATCGCTCCGTGATCCACGGCGCCCGCGGGTTCACCTGGGCCGAGACGTATGCGCGCTGCCGGCGCCTGGCCGGCGCCCTTTCCCGGCGCGGCATCGGCCCCGGCGACACGGTGGCGGTGATGGCGTCCAACACCCCGGAACTGTACGAAGCCCATTTCGGCGTGCCCATGACCGGCGCCGTCCTCAACGCCCTCAACGTCCGCCTCGACGCACAAACCATCGCCTACTGCCTGGACCACGGCGAGGCCAAGGCGTTGATCACCGACACCGAGTTCTCGGGCCCGGTCAAGGCGGCGCTCGGCACGCTCGGCCGGGCACTGCCGGTGATCGACATCGTCGATTCCGAGGCCGCCGGCGGCGGCGAGCGCCTGGGCGAGACCGACTACGAGGCCTTCCTTGAAGAGGGCGAGCCCGACTTCGCGTGGAGCCTCCCCGCCGACGAGTGGCAGGCCATCTCGCTCAATTACACGTCGGGCACCACGGGCAAGCCGAAGGGGGTCGTCTACCACCACCGCGGCGCCTATCTGAACGCCCTCGGCAACGCGCTCGGCTGGCAGATGGGCCAACACCCGGTGTACCTGTGGACGCTGCCCATGTTCCACTGCAACGGCTGGTGCTTTCCGTGGACCCTGGCGGCATTGGCCGGAACCAGCGTCTGCCTGCGCAAGGTCGACGCGGCCACCATGTACGAAGCCATCGCCGAGCACCGGGTGAGCCACTTCTGCGGCGCCCCCATCGTGCTCAACTTCATCGTCAACGCCACGGAAGAGGAGCGCCGCGCCTTCGACCACACGGTCCATGCGATGACGGCCGCCGCGCCGCCGCCGGCGTCCACCCTGGAGGCCATGCAGCGCATGGGCTTTCAGGTGACCCATGTCTACGGCCTGACGGAAACCTACGGTCCCGCCGTGATCTGCGCCTGGCACGAGGAATGGGACGCGTTGTCCATCGAAGAGCAGACGCGGCTGAAATCACGCCAGGGCGTGGCCTACCATGTCCTCGAGGGGCTGTGTGTCATGGACGCAGGTTCCATGACAGGCGTGCCCGCGGACGCCGCGACCATGGGCGAGGTCATGTTCCGGGGCAATATCGTCGCCAAGGGGTACCTGAAGGACGCCGACGCCACCGGCGAGGCCTTCGCCGGGGGCTGGTTCCATTCCGGCGACCTGGGCGTTGTGCACCCGGACGGCTATATCCAGCTCAAGGACCGGTCCAAGGACATCATCATCTCGGGCGGCGAAAACATCTCGTCCATCGAAGTGGAAGGCGTGCTGTATGACCACCCCGCCGTGCTGGCGGCCGCCGTCGTCGCCAAGGCGGACGAGAAATGGGGCGAGACACCCTGCGCCTTCGTCGAGTTGAAGGACCCGGCCGCCGACGTCTCCGCCGACGACATCATTGCGTTCTGCCGCGACCATCTGGCGCACTACAAGTGCCCCCGGCACGTGGTCTTCGGGACCTTGCCCAAGACGTCCACGGGAAAGATCCAGAAGTTCAAGCTGCGCGAGAAAGCGAAGGCGATGTGATCGGGGAAGCCACTGGCGTCGAGACGTCCCCGGCTGCCCCCCGGGCGCGGACGCGCCCGCGGTTCCCGACGTCCCGAATCAAAACGACAAGGGTGTTTTGATTTTCGGGTTTACCGGTCCAGGGTGGCGAGTTGGTCTTTGATTCGGAGCTTCTGTTTCTTGAGGGTGGCGAGATGGAGATCATCGGGGCAGGGACGGCTGTTTTCTTCTTCAATGGCGGCTTCGAGGGCTTGATGTTTGACCTTTAGCGAATCGACCCTTTCCTCAAGACCCATGGATATGTCCTCCGAAAATGACTCAATCCCGATCCCCGTAATCATAGGCCAAAGCCATGCAAAACGCCAGAGCGATCGGGCCCCTGTTCAGTCGCCGAGACTGATCCCAAGGCCCCGCGCGGTCCGCACCAGGGCCCCGTCCAAATTCACACAGCGGTCGCGGGTGATCACGTCGTCGAGCGCCACGTCCACCACCTCGCGGTTCTGCCAGGCCACCATGCACATGCTCTTGCCCTGGGCGACCAGGTCCACCGCATGCACGCCGAAGGCCGAGGCGATGATGCGGTCCCGGCTGCCCGGAACGCCGCCGCGCTGCACATGACCGAGAACGGTGACCCGGGTTTCCGCCCCGGTCAGCTGTTCGATCCGGGCGCCGAGCACATGGCCGACGCCGCCGTAGCGTTTCTCGCCGTCCGCGTGCTTCTGGTACACCGCCTCGCCGGACGCCAATTTCACCGACTCGGCGCAGATCACGAGGGCGTGGTCGCGTCCCTGCTCCCTCAGGCTTTTGATCTTTTCGGCCACCTTTTCGGGGCGGACGGGAATCTCCGGGATGAGGATGGCATCGGCGCCCCCGGCGATGCCCGCGTTGAGCGCGATGTGGCCCGCGTCCCGCCCCATGACCTCCAGGATCATGACACGCTGGTGGCTGGCGGCCGTGGGCTGCAGCCGGTCGAGGGCCTCCACGGCGGCGGTGACCGCGGTGGCGAAGCCCACCGAGAACTCGGTCAGGGGCACGTCGTTGTCGATGGTCTTGGGAATGCCGATGAACTGGAAGCCGCCTTGGCCGGCCAGGCGGCTCAATATTTTCATGCTGCCGTCGCCGCCGATGCCGATGAGGGCGTCGAGGCCGAGTTCGCGGAACCCCTCGACGAAGGCGCCCGAGCGGTCCTCGACGGTTCCGTCGGGCAGGGGATAGGCAAAGGGATCGCCCTTGTTGACGGTGCCCAGGATGGTGCCGCCCATGCGCAGGATATTTCCGGTAAAGATGCGCAGGCTCAGCTCCTCGAACATGAGCGGCCGTTCCATCAGGCCCACGGTGCCGTCCCTGATGCCGAGGACCTCCCAGCCATAGCCCTGGATCGCCCGGTGGACGACGGCCCGGACGGCCGCATTCAGGCCGGCGCAATCGCCGCCGCTGGTCAAAACGCCGATGCGCTTTGTCTTGGTGTCGGTCATGGCCGCTCCCCGGCGCCCGTCGCACGGCGCCACCGGCGTTCGTCGCAACGGCAATACCGTTTCTGGTATTTATTTGGTATGATCAGCCTTCTTTGACTAGGCATCGACCAAGCATCGAGGGAAGATGGAAGACATCAAGGACGTCAAAAAACAGTTGGCGGAATTGAAAACCCAGCATCGCGATCTGGATGACGAGATCAACCATCTTGTCGAGAATGCGCCCTTCGATCAGCTGGAAGTGCAGCGGCTGAAAAAGCGCAAACTGGCGCTCAAAGATCAAATCATGAAGCTGGAAAGCAAATTGCTGCCCGATATCATCGCCTGAGCCTCCGCGCCGCATATTCCTTCGGCACCACCACTAGCAGGCTGCCGAAAAACCACCCATGTGCCGTCCTATCCTTCGAGACGCCGCCCTTTGGGCGGCTCCTCAGGATGAGGATTCTCATATAATCAAACACTTACCCCTCATGCTGAGGAGGCGCGGAGCGCCGTCTCGAAGCATAAGGCACCAGCAACGCCCTTTTTCAGCAGCCTGCTAGAGTATTAGCCCCCCGTCTGTTCCTCGTCCGCGCCGGGATCGGGCGGTTCCTCTTCGGCCAGAAGGTCCTGGTCGGCGGCGGCCAGGATCTCTTCCGCGTCGGCGCCGGGCTCCAGCACGCGCGCCGCCGACGCCACATCGAGGACAATGTCTTCGCCCTCCCATTCGAACGGCCGGCCGCGCACGGCCATGGCCACGGCCGCCCCCTTGGCGACGGCGCCGTGCAGATCCGCGGCCAGGAGGACGACGCCGAAATCGTCGCCGCCCAGGCTGCCGACAACGTCCGTCGGGTGCAGTTCCTCGGCCAGCACGCCGCAGACATGGGCCAGCGCCTGATCCACGGCGCGGCGGCCGCGTTCGCGCCGGATGGTCGCGCCGTTGGTGACGTGGAGCCTGAGCAGGCTCGCCGGCGCCGCCAGATGTTCGGATTGGCTCAGCACATTGCCCAGTTCGCGGACGAAGGCGCGGCGGTTCAGGACCGGCAGGAAGCCGTGGCTGTCGGCCAGTTTTTGCAGGTTGGCCCGTTGGTCCCTGGTCCACTCCAGGGCCTGGCTGAGGTGTTCCGTCTTCTCCATCAGGGTGTCGATGGCCTGGTGAACCTCGGGCGTGAGCATGCCCGCCGGGATGCCCATGATCGTGACCTTGTCGGTGATGGAGCGCGTGGCGCCCCGGTCGCGCCCGGCGCCGTCGTCCGCCCCGGAGCCGGCGCGTTTGCGCTGCCCTTCCGGGTGCTTCCGCTCGCCCCCGGCGCTGCTGCCGTCGATGGGGGTGACGGTGTCCGGCTTCTTCACTTCCACCGCGCGCGTCCTGTCCCCTCGGCCGGGTGGCCGGCCCCGGCCCGTCCCCTGCCGTGTGCTTCCCTATGATCATGTCTGTCCGGAACCGGGTAAAGTAAATTTTCTTCCCGTTGCCGGTGCCGCGGCGGATTTCGGGCGCCTCTTGCCTGGACTTTCCCGCTCCCTATAATTGGCGCCTTTCGCCACCGCCGGGAAGACTGGCGCTGATCGGCAGGAGGGACCGGCATGAACACGATCACACCCGCCGTCGGCATCATCATGGGCAGCCGGTCCGACTGGGAAACCATGCGCCACGCGGCCGAAACCCTGGACAAGCTGGGCGTGGCCTCGGAATCCCGGGTCATCTCCGCCCACCGCAACCCCGACCGCCTGCGCGACTACGCCGCCGGGGCCCGCGAGCGGGGCCTGAAGGTGATCATCGCCGGCGCCGGCATGGCGGCCGCGTTGCCCGGCGCGGCGGCGGCCCTCACCCCCCTGCCGGTCCTCGGCGTGCCGATCGGGACCAAGGACCTGGGGGGGCTGGACAGCCTGCTCTCCATGGTCCAGATGCCCGGCGGCGTTCCCGTGGGCACCCTGGCCGTGGGCCGGGCGGGCGCCGTCAACGCGGCGCTCCTGGCGGCGGCCATTCTCGCCCTCGGCGACACAAAAATCGCGGCCGCCCTGGATGCGTGGCGGGCCGAGCAGAACGCCGACGAGGCCGAACTCCCCGCCGACACCTGATCCGGCCCCGGCCAACCAGGCGGGCGGGCATGGCGGTGTCACGTCCGCGCATAGATATTTGATCGGGATCAAGGCCCCTTCCCCCGCTCCGCCGCTACCGTGACCGCGAGACACGGAAACAGGGGGGGAACCATGACACCGGGCGAAATCGCGTATTTGGCGCTGGTTATCGGGGAAGCGGTTGTTTTTGCCGCGACCATGCTCTGGGTCACGCACAAGACCAGCGGATAGGAATACCTACTTCGCCCTCACTCCCGGCGTTGCGCCGCCGCCCTGAAGGCGCTGAGGGGCGACGGACAGGCCGGCAGCGCCTTGCGCAAACGCGCCGTCAGGCCGGGGATGCGCATGACGTCGCCGATGCGCCTGTCGAGGAACCCCCAGGTGTCGGCGAAACCTTCCGAATCGTCCGCCAGCCAGTACAGCACCGTGGTCGTGTAGACCGGCGTCAGCAGGGCGCGCTTGGTATAGAAGTTGAAATCCGTCGCCTCGTCGCCGGCGGCGTACCACATGGCGCTCACCGTGCGCCACGTGCACCTGGCCGCCAGGCCCGCGTTGAAGGGCAGGGCGAGGAACGAAAGCAGCCGGCGCACCGCCTCGCGGTGAGGGGCGTTCTGCTCGAGGCGCACGCGCACGGTCGTGGCGATGCGGTCGCGCACGCGCAGGCCGGGCAGGTCCCGCTTCTCCAGTTCCGCCAGCATCCGCCGGTCCGCATAGTCCGAGAAATGCGCCGCCACCTCCGCCATGCCGCCGGGAAAGGCGCGCCGGGCCATGTCGGGCGTGAGCCCGGCGTCGGCGACGCCGTGCCTCAGGGCGCCCAGCGTCCAGCCGTCGAACGGCACGTGGGGCAGGGCGGCGAGCAGGACCTTGTCCCGGGTTGCTTGAATGTCCATGGTTTTTCCTCCCGGCGCCCCGCTATAGCGCCTCCTCCCCGCCGCCCGGGGGCCGGTGGCGGTGCATTTCCCCGGTG
>JBHHXI010000143.1:0-7321 GCA_046756945.1 Rhodospirillales bacterium | reverse complement strand
ACGCGGCCCAGGCGCAGGGCGTTGCTGATCACCGACACGGAACTCAGGCTCATGGCCGCGGCGGCGATGATGGGGCTGAGCAGCAGGCCGAAGAACGGATACAGAATGCCGGCCGCGACAGGCACCCCCAGCGAGTTGTAGATGAAGGCGAAAAACAGGTTCTGGCGGATGTTGCGCATCACCGCCCGGCTCAGGCGCCGGGCCCGCGCGATACCGCGCAGGTCGCCCTTGACCAGGGTGACGCCGGCGCTCTCCATGGCCACGTCGGTGCCCGTGCCCATGGCGATGCCCACCTGCGCCAGGGCCAGCGCCGGGGCGTCGTTGACGCCGTCGCCGGCCATCGCCACGATCCGGCCCTTGGCCTGCAGGCGCTTGATGACCTCGCCCTTCTGGTCGGGAAGGACGTCGGCCTCCACCGCGTCGATGCCGAGCTTGCGGGCCACGGCCTGCGCGGTGACCAGGTTGTCGCCGGTCAGCATGACGATCCTGATGTCGTCGTCCCTGAGCAGTTTTACCGCCTCGGCGGTCGAGTCCTTGACCGGGTCGGCGACGCCGACGAGGCCGGCGATCGCACCGTCCACGGCGACGAACATGACCGTCTGCCCTTCGCCGCGCAGGTCCTCCGCCCGCGCCGCGAGATCGCCCGCCTCGACCCCCAGGTCCTCCATCAGCCGCGCATTGCCGAGGGCGACGGCGCGGCCGTCGACGGTACCCTTGACTCCCTTGCCGGTCTCCGACCGGAAGCCGGCGGCGTCGGACACCTGAAGGCCCTTTTCGTGCGCGCCCTCGACGATCGCCGCGGCCAGCGGATGTTCGCTGCCGCGCTCGAGGCTGGCGGCGAGGCGCAGCAGGTCGTCTTCGTTGGCGGGCTCCGGATTTCCGCCCGCCGCGGCGACGACGGAGACGAGCCGGGGCCGGCCCTCGGTCAGCGTGCCGGTCTTGTCCACCACCAGGGTGTCCACCTTCTCGAGGATTTCGAGCGCTTCGGCGTTCTTGATCAGCACCCCCGCGGTGGCGCCGCGGCCGGTGCCGACCATGATCGACATGGGTGTCGCCAGGCCGACGGCGCACGGACAGGCGATGATCAGCACCGCGACCGCGTTGACCAGGGCATAGGCCATCGCCGGCTCGGGACCGAACACCGACCAGACGGCGAAGGTCACCGCCGAAGCCGCCACGACGACGGGCACGAAGTACCCGGCGACGACGTCGGCGAGGCGCTGGATCGGCGCCCGGCTGCGCTGGGCCTCGGCCACCATCTGGACGATCTGGAACAACAGCGTGTCGGCGCCGACGCGCTCGGCGCGCATGACGAGGCCGCCGGTGCCGTTGACGGTGGCGCCCATGACCGGATCGCCCGCGCCCTTCTCCACCGGCACCGGCTCGCCGGTCATCATGGACTCGTCTATGGAACTGGCGCCTTCGAGCACGACGCCGTCGACCGGGACCTTCTCGCCCGGACGCACGCGCAGGCGGTCGCCCGGCTGGACATGCTCCAGCGGGATGTCTTCCTCGGTCCCGTCGTCACGGAGGATGCGCGCCATCTTCGGCGCCAGGTCCAGGAGTCCGCGGATGGCGGCCGAGGTCCGGCTGCGGGCGCGCAATTCGAGGACCTGGCCGAGAAGCACCAGGGCGGTGATCACGGCGGCGGCCTCGAAGTAGATATCGACGCTGCCCTCCGCCGTGCGGAAGGCGGCCGGGAAGATGCCGGGGAAGAGGACGGCGATGACGCTGTAGACATAGGCGACGCCGACGCCGATGGCGATCAGGGTGAACATGTTGAGCCGCCAGGTGACGATCGACTTCCAGCCGCGCTGGAAGAACGGCCACCCGCCCCACAGCACCACCGGGGTCGCCAGGGCGAACTCCACCCAATCCGACAGGCGCGCGGAAATCAGCTCCTTGAGGGGCTGACCGGGGATGAGGTCTGCCATCGCCAGGACGAACACGGGAACCGCGAGAACCAGGCTGACCCAGAACCGCCGGGTCATGTCGACGAGCTCGGGGTTGGCCTCCTCCTCGACCGTCACCGTGACCGGCTCCAGCGCCATGCCGCACTTCGGACAGTCGCCGGGGCCGTCCTGCACGATCTCCGGGTGCATGGGGCAGGTGTATTGGGTCCGGGTGGCGGGAACCGGCACCGTCACCGGCTCCAGCGCCATGCCGCAGTCGGGACAATCGCCCGGGCCTTCCTGCATGACCTCGGGGTGCATGGGGCAGGTGTACATGGCGCCCGCCGGTGCCGTTCCGCCGTGTGCCGCGTGTCCCCCGTGTTCCCCATGGTCGCCGTGTTTGCCGTGGCAGCATTCGTGAGCGGACGGCTTTCCGGGCGTCCCGCCCTCGTCGGGCCGATACTTGTCCGGGTCCGCCTTGAATTTCTCCAGGCAGCCGTTGCAGCAAAAATAATGGGCCGTGCCCTGGTAATCCCAGCGGTGCTTCGCCGTCGCCGGATCGACGGTCATGCCGCAGACCGGGTCGCTTGCCATCGTCTTGTGCTCGCAGTCGTCATTCATGATCGTGCAATCTCCTGGTTCGTTTCGCGGCCGGGGTGTTGCGGCCGGCCGCGAAGCGGCGCCGGACCCTACTGAATCCGTTTGTGCCATCCGGTCTTGCGGTCAAACGCCAGCCGCTCGACCAGCGAATTGTCGACGGTGAGGATCTCGGCAAGAATCGTCTTGCCGTCCTTGGCTTCCACCTTGCCGACTTTCAGCCGGTCGTTGCCGAACCAGGCCAGGCGGCCTTCGAGGATCTTGGTGACGTCCTCGACGCTCAGGTTCTTGTCCACGGAGGTGTCTCCCATCATGCCCGCGTTGCAGCCCGACGCGGAGTGCCGGCCCATCATTCGGCGATGATCCTTCGTGCCGTGCTCGCCGGCCTCGCCGCGGCCGGGACCCATCCCGCGCCGCTCCATCATGCCGTGCTCGCCGGCCTTGCCGTGGCCGGGACCCATCATGCCCATCATGCCGCCGCCCATTGAGCCCCGGCCATGTCCCATGCCGGAACCGTGGGCGAATGCCGGCGCGCCGATCAGGGCGGTCCCTGTCAGGAGGGTGCCGGCGACGAGCGCCCCACTCATGATTCTCTTCGCTTTCATCGTTCTTTCCTTTCCTCTCGGGCCGCGTTCGCGGGCCTGTATGGAGCTTCCAGGGACTGGAAGGTCAAGGGAGTTTCCAGCAAACCTTCCAAAGACTGGAACCACGCTGGAGTCCTGTATGAGCCTTCCAGTTACTAGAAGGTCAAGGGGTTATTTTTCGCCGCCCCTTCGCTGGCCTGCGGCGGGCCGCACTTGACGCTTGCAGGGCCGCCCTGCATGCTTCTGCCCCGGTGGCCGGCGCGGGCCCCGGCGGGGCGGACCATGGGCCATCCGTTTTCACATTCAGGTTGAGGAACGCTGACTTAGCGTCTTGAAATGTTTCTCTTAATCGACAATTACGACAGCTTTACCTACAACCTGCGCCACTACCTGGGCGAGCTCGGCGCCGGGGTCGAGGTGAGGCGCAACGACGCCCTCGGCGCCGACGAGGCGGTGGCCCTGGAACCCGAGGGAATCGTCATCTCGCCCGGCCCCTGCGATCCCGACCGCGCCGGTATCTGCCTGGAGCTGATCGCCAAAGCCGCCGGACGCATCCCCATCCTCGGCGTGTGCCTCGGCCACCAGTGCGTCGGCCAGGCCTTCGGCGCCCGTGTCGTGCGCGGGCCCAAACCCATGCACGGCAAGGTCAGTCAAATCCGCCACCGGGGCGGCGGCGTGTTCGAGGGCATTCCCAGCCCGTTCGCGGCGACGCGCTATCATTCCCTGGTGGTGGCGCCGGAAGGACTGCCGGACTGCCTGCGGGTGACGGCGGACAGCGAGGACGGCGTCATCCAGGGCCTGGCCCACCGGGAAATGCCCATCCACGGCGTCCAGTTCCATCCCGAAAGCATCGCGTCCGAGCACGGTCACCGGTTGCTCAGGAATTTCCTCGACATGGTGGCCCGGGGAAACATGGCCGCATGACGGACACCGCGAGGGACACCGGAATGGACATGAAGGCCGTTCTGGCGAAGGTGGCGGACGGCGGCCGGCTGGACGCCGACGAGGCCGAGGCCGCCTTCGGCATCATCATGTCGGGCGACGCCACGCCGGCCCAGATCGGCGCCTTCCTGATGGCCCTCAGGGTGCGCGGAGAGACCGTGGAAGAGATCACCGGCGCCGTGCGCACCATGCGCGCCAAGGTCCTGCCCATGGAGGCGCCGGCCGGCGCCATCGACGTGGTCGGCACCGGCGGCGACGCCTCGGGTACGTTCAACATCTCCACCGGCGCCGCGCTGGTGGTGGCCGGCGCCGGCGTGCCCGTGGCCAAGCACGGCAACCGGGCACTGTCATCGAAGTGCGGCGCCGCCGACGTGCTGGCGGCGCTGGGGGTCGATATCGACGCCGACATGGGGCTGGTGAAAAAGGCCCTGTGGGAGGCGGGCATCGGGTTCCTGATGGCGCCCCGCCACCACGGCGCCATGCGCCACGTGGGCGCGCCGCGGGTCGAGATGGGCACGCGCACCATCTTCAACCTGCTCGGGCCGCTGTCCAACCCGGCGGGAGTCACGCGCCAGTTCACCGGCGCCTTCGCCCGCCACTGGATCGAGCCCATGGCGCGGGTCCTCGGCAATCTGGGCGGCGAGCGGGCGTGGGTGGTGCACGGCGCCGACGGCCTGGACGAATTGACGACCACGGACGTGTCCTATGTCGCCGAGCTCACGGACGGCCGGGTGCGCTCCTTCGAGGTGACGCCCGAGGACGCCGGCCTTTCCCGCGCCGCCCCCGAAGACCTCAAGGGCGGCGACGCCGGGACCAACGCGGCGGCCATGCGGACAATGCTGGACGGCGAGCCCGGGCCCTTCCGCGACGTGGTGCTCTATAACGCCGCCGCCGCCCTCATCGTCGCCGGCCGGGCGGAGACCCTGAAGGACGGCGTCGCCCTGGCGGTGGCGGCCATCGACGGCGGCAAGGCGCGGGCGGCCCTCGAACGGCTGGTCGCCATCACCAATTCCGCGCCGGACGAAGGCGCGTCCCCATGAGCGATATCCTCGAGCGCATCCTGGCCGACAAGCGCGACCACGTGTCCCGCAGCAAACGGCGCCGCCCCCTGGACGCCGTCGCGGCGGCCGCCCGCGAAGCGCCGCCGGTGCGCGGTTTCGCCGACCGCCTGGCGGCGGCGGTCGATGGCGGAGGCTACGGCCTGATCGCCGAGATCAAGCGGGCCTCGCCGTCCCGGGGCCTGGTGCGCGCCGACTTCGACCCCGTGGCCCTGGCCGGGGCCTTCGAGGCCGGCGGCGCCGCGTGCATTTCCGTGCTCACCGACGAGCCCTACTTCCAGGGCGCGGATGGGTTCCTGGTCGCCGCCCGCGCCGCGGTCCGGTTGCCCGTTCTGCGCAAGGACTTCCTGTTCGATCCCTACCAGATCGTCGAATCCCGGGCGCTGGGGGCCGATTGCGTGCTGGTCATCATGGCGGCGGTGGACGACGCCTGCGCGCGGGAGCTGGACGACGCGGCCCGGGAGCTCGGCATGGACGTGCTGGTCGAGGTCCACGACAGGGCCGAGATGGACCGCGCCCTGGCGCTCAAGGCCCGCCTCGTCGGGGTCAACAACCGCAACCTCAAGACCCTCGCCGTGGACCTGTCCGCCACCGAGCGGCTGGCGCCCCTGGTCCCGGCGGACCGCATCCTGGTCAGCGAAAGCGGGCTCGACGGCGCCGGCGACCTGGCCCGCATGTCCAGGGCCGGCGCCAACTGTTTCCTCATCGGCGAATCCCTGATGCGCGCCGGCGACGTGGCGGCGGCGACCCGCGCCCTCCTCGCCCGCCCCCAGGCCGCCGCCAGGAGGGCGTGAGTACCATGGCCGAATTCACCCACTTGGATGCCGAGGGCAAGGCGCGGATGGTCGATGTGTCGGACAAGGACGCCAGCGAACGGACCGCCACGGCCAGGGGCTCGGTGCTCATGCGGCCGGAGACCATGGCCATGATTCTCGAGGGCGGGGTGAAGAAGGGGGACGTGCTGAGCGTCGCCCGGCTGGCCGGGATCATGGGCGCCAAGCGCACGCCGGACCTGGTGCCGCTGTGCCATCCCCTGGAGCTGACGTCGATCACGGTGGACCTGACGTGCGACGCCGAGCGCAACGCCGTCGACATTACCGCGACGTGCAAGCTCACCGGCCGGACCGGCGTCGAGATGGAGGCGCTGACCGCCGTCGCGGTGGCGGCGCTCACCGTCTATGACATGTGCAAGGCGGTGGACCGGGGCATGCGCATCGCCGACATCCGCCTCGTCCACAAGGCCGGCGGCAAGTCGGGGACGTTCGAGGGCGATTAGCATGATCTCCGTCGCCGAAGCCCTCGCCCACGTCACCTCCGGCGTCCGCCTGCTCAGCGCCGAGCAGGTGGGCGTGGCCGACGCCCTGGGCCGGGTGCTCGCCGAGGACGTCGCGTCCAGGGTCGCCTATCCCCCGGCGACCGTGTCGGCCATGGACGGCTACGCGGTGCGCGCCGCCGACGTGGCCGCGGCGCCGGCCACCCTCAGGCGTATCGGCGAATCGGCGGCGGGCGATGGCTTTGCCGGCGCCGTCGGCCCCGGCGAGACCGTGCGCATCTTCACCGGCGCGCCCATCCCCGAGGGCGCCGACGCCGTCGTCATCCAGGAGAACACGGAAACGGAAGGCGATTCGGTGACCATGCTGGAAAGCGTGCCGGCGGGCAAATTCGTCCGGCCGGCGGGGCTCGACTTCGACGAGGGCCAGGTCCTGCTCAATGCCGGCATGGTGCTGAGCGCCCGCGACGTCGGCCTGGCGGCGGCCATGAACGTGCCCTGGCTCAAGGTGCGCCGCCGCCCGCGCGTCGCGCACATGGCCACCGGCAACGAGGTCGTCATGCCGGGCGAGCCCCTGGGCCCGGACCAGATCATCAGCTCCAACAGCCTGGCCCTCGGCGCCTATGTCGTGGCCCTGGGCGGCGAGCCCATCGACCTGGGCATCGCGCGGGACGACGAAGAGTCGCTGCGCGCCATCCTGGCCGGGGCGCGCGGCGCCGACCTTTTGGTCACGCTCGGCGGCGCCTCGGTCGGGGAATACGACCTGGTGCGCAAGGTCCTCGGCGACGAGGGGCTGGATCTCACCTTTTTCAAGGTCGCCATGCGGCCGGGCAAGCCCCTGGTATTCGGCCGCCTCGGCGATGTCCCCGTGCTCGGCCTGCCCGGCAATCCGGTCTCCGTCGGCGTCACCTCGGTGGTCTTCCTCAAGCCGGCGATGGAGGTGATGCTCGGCATCCGCCGCGCCGAAGGCCCCGCGGC
>JBHHXI010000142.1:0-7324 GCA_046756945.1 Rhodospirillales bacterium | reverse complement strand
CTAGGGCCCGGCTACTTGCACTTGAAGTTCGCCGTGATGGTGGCGAGCAGCCCTTCCGCGGCGGGCCGGGACCTCTGGTCGAGGTTCCTGTGCGCCCACTTCATGAAGGCCCAGCGGATCTCGTCGTCCCGGTTCTGCGCCGGCAGGCAGACGCCGTCGCCCTTGCCGCCGCCCGACACCAGCAGATAGGCGTCGGTGAATCCGCGGATGTACTGCTCGCATTCGGCTTCCGCCGCGGCGCCCCAGCGCGAATCGGCGTCGCCTTCGATGCACGGCTCCAGCAGCTGCTTGACGGTGTATTCGGACAGGTCCGCCGCCGCCGCCGGCCGGGCGAGGAGGGCTACGGCCGCCGCCGCCGCCGCCACCGCCGCCGTCCCGCTCAGATGCCTCTTGCTTGCCACTTTCCTGTCCCCGTGTTGTGGCTATTGGGACTTGGAATACGCCCGCAGGGCGCGGTTCATGACGTCCCGGTGCTCGACGTTGCTCACCCACCCCGGCGTGTTGACCTTCGCCCACAGTTTATCGATGGTCATGTTCTGGTGGCAGCCCATGCACAGGCCCGTGCGTTCCATCTTGGCCCGCATGTAGGCCGGCAGGGGACCGGTCAGGGGCCAGTGCGAGCCGACGCTGACCAGTTGCTTGTTGTCGCGGGTGACGATCTGGGACAGGTCGTGCTCGAGGCCCGGGATGGGCTGGGACTGCACCTTGGTCTGGCCGGGTATCGTCTTGCCCTGGGCCGTTTCCAGGTCGACGGTGAATCCCCGGTCGTAGGCCTGCATGAACCGCCCGTCCTCGATGCCGTAGCCCAGGGTCTTCGGGTTGTCATGGCAGCTCTCGCAGGTCCGGGCCAGGCGCCCCGCGGTATGTGGCTGCACCGCCGCGTGATCCAGACCCTTGCCTTCCGGCGTCGTCCATATGACGTTTTCCGCCACCGTCTTTCCGTCCTTGTCAATGACCGTGGTAATCACCTGGCAGCCGGGCATCAGGGGGCTCACCCTGCCTTCGCCGTTGATGCCGAGGATCGGCGTCTCCCACCGCAGATACGACCGGGTCTCGGACACCTTGCCGGGGCTCCTCAGTCCGTTGGTGCCGAGCTCGTTGTCGGCGGTCAGGCCGTTGGGCAGGCGCGAGTTGGCGTTGGCGATCCAGTCGATGTCCGTCTTGCCCTTGGAATAGTCGACGGTGATGTGGCAGCCGTAGCACTGCGGCGCCCAGTCGGCGTGACAGGCATAGCATTCCAGGCGTTCCATGTGCTTGCCGACGCTGGTCATGGCGACGACGGCGTTCTTCGACTTCCAGCCGTCGGTCAGGCGCAGCCGGTTGAGCACCGGTATCTCGAAATCCAGCCCCGAGGCCGAATGCAGAATGACCCGGTTGCCGTTCTTCACGACGTTGCCGAAGGGATTGCCGCGGGCGGTCAGGAGATAGCCGTCCAGCGCCTCGTACTGGGTGGCGAACGCCATGTAGTCCGGCAGCTCCTTCGCCAGGCCACGCGGCGTCTGATCGGTGTCCTGCTGGAACTCCTCGCCATAACCGAGCGGCAGCTCCCACGGGAATTTGTCGGGTGTGCCGTGGCAGTCCGAGCATTCGATCTCCACCTGCGCCAGGGTGGTGCCGAACAGGTTGCCGTCGCCGTGCATGTCGATGGACGTGTGGCAGTCCTGGCACAGAAGCCCGCCCTTCGGGTTGCCGGGACGGCTTTCGGTCTGATGGTGCAGGTCGTCCTTGATGAACAGGTATTTTTTGGTGTGCAGCTTCGGCTGCTTGCCGCCCTTGGCGTCATAGGGACTGCCGTAGGGGAACTCCATGATCCCCTGATAGCTGACGCCGATGCGCTTGCCGCGGTTGTGACACGAGTTGCAGCTCTCGGTCGGGATGCCGGAGTAGGTGACGTCGCCGACCGTGACCTTGGACTTGCGGGTGGCCTGCATGCGGTGGACCAGGAGTTTCCCGTGCACCTGCTTGTTGATGGTGGGATCCCCGCCCTCGTAGCGGCCCTCGTTGCTGTAGGGCACGTGGCAGGCCGAACATCCGGTGCCGCGGTAATCGCCCCGTTTCTCGCGGCCGGTGACGCCCACATGGCAGCGCTGGCACTGCTGGCGCGAGTACGTGATGCCCGCCATGTTGGGATGGTCGGAGATGGCTTTCACGTCCACCTCCGGCACCTGCTTCATTTCCTTGGGGAACTGGTCGGGATGGGCCGTGACCATCGCCGTCATGTACGTCTTGTAGGCATCGGTGCCGACGGCGGGCTCGATCCCGTCCTCGTCCTTGAGGTCGTAATTGCCCCAGACCACCTTGTAATCGCCTTGTACGCCCCAGGACCACAGGTTGCCCTGCAGCTTGCCGGCCTCGGTGTTCATCAGGGATTTGATCAGCCGCCCGGCGTAGCCGGCGTGGCACTGGCCGCAGGTGTTCTCGGCGATCCAGACGCTGCCCGGGTCCGGGTAGAACATCTGCGGGCCGGCCGCGTCCTTGAGGCCCTTGGGCGCGCCCTTGTGGGCTTCGTCCTTTGCCGTCGCCGCCGGATTGCCGCCGTGGCAGATGACGCAACCACCGGGGTCGGCGTAGTCCTCGCCCATGGCCTTGATGGTGTCCATCATGGCGCCGGTGGTGAAGTCCTCGATGCCCGCGTGGCACGAGAGGCAGCCTTTGGCGGCTTCGGCGGTGGGAACGGAGACGATCGCGGCAAGAAGCGCGAAACCGGCAACACGGTATACGTGATACAGGGGCCGCACGGTTTGTCCCCCCCTCCCTGCCGATGGGCCCGACGGCAGAATTGAATGATTGTAAGAGTCTGTATCATTCAGATCAATTTATTTTCCGCGGGGGGCGGGGTGGCCGCGGCCCGGAAAGGAACGCCCGCCGGAACGGCCCCGGCCCGCCACGTTGACAGGCCCCCCCCAACCCCCTATTTTCCGCCCCCGGGCCGGCGCTTTAAGGCGGCCCGAGGGCGGGACATCGCACCATGAAGGTCAAAAGCTCACTGAAGTCGGCGAAGCGGCGCCACCGGGCCTGCCGGGTGGTGCGCCGGCGCGGCCGCATTTACGTGATCAACAAGCGCAACCGGCGTTTCAAGGCGCGCCAGGGCTGATCCGCCCGGCCTGTTTCCGTCCCGGCCCGATACAGGCCACTTAAGACACCGCGCCTTCCGAGGCGCGGTTTTGCTTTGTGCGGCGGCCCCCATATTGCCTACACTGGAAGCAGCCCGCGACCACCGAGCGTCATCGCGGAAGGGAGGACCGGGATGCGAATGCCGGAACCCGATGCCGGGATCATCGCCCGGCGGCCGGACATCATCGCCGAATTGCGCAGGATCGTCCCCGGCGAGGGCGTCATCGTCGACGAGGACGAGCTCCGCGTCTATGAGTGCGACGGCCTGTCGGCCTACCGCCAGCTGCCCCTGATCGTCGTCCTGCCCGAGACCACGGCCCAGGTGTCGGCGATTTTGTCGTACTGCCTTGCCGAGGGCGTCAAGATCGTTCCCCGCGGCGCCGGCACCTCGCTCACCGGGGGCTCCATGCCGCTGGCCGACGGCGTCACCGTGGGGCTCGGCAAGTTCAACAAAATCCTCGACATCGATTACCAGAACCGGGTCGTCGTCGCCCAGCCGGGCGTCACCAACCTGGGCATCACCGACGCCGTCCAGCACGCGGGCTTCTACTACGCGCCCGATCCGTCGAGCCAGATCGCCTGTTCCATCGGCGGCAACGTGGGCACCAATTCGGGCGGCGTGCACTGCCTGAAATACGGCCTGACGACGAACAACCTCCTGGGCCTGGAGATGGTCCTCGTCGACGGCGAGGTCATCCGGCTCGGCGGCAAGCACCTGGACAGCGAGGGCTACGACCTTCTCGGGCTGATGACCGGCTCGGAAGGGCTTTTGGGCGTCATCACCGAGGTCACCGTGCGCATCCTGCAGAAGCCCGAGACCGCGCGCGCCCTCCTCATCGGCTTCTCCTCGAACGAGTCGGCGGGCGATTGCGTCGCCGCCATCATCGGCGCCGGCATCATTCCCGGCGGCATGGAGATGATGGACAAACCCGCCATCCACGCCGCCGAGGACTTCGTCCACGCCGGCTACCCGAGGGACGTGGAGGCGCTGCTGATCGTCGAGGTGGACGGACCCGAGGCCGAAGTGGAGCACCTGATCGAGCGCATCGATGCCATCGCCAGGGACAGCGGCGCCGTCAACGTCCGCATCAGCCGCGACGAAGAGGAACGCCTGAAATTCTGGGCCGGCCGCAAGGCGGCCTTCCCGGCGGTGGGGCGCATCGCGCCGGATTACTACTGCATGGACGGCACCATCCCGCGCAACAAGCTGGCCCGGGTGCTCAAGGGCATCGGCGCGCTGTCGGAGGAATACGGCCTCGGCGTCGCCAACGTCTTCCACGCCGGGGACGGCAACCTGCACCCGCTGATCCTGTACGACGCCAACAAGCCGGGCGAACTGGAAGCGGTGGAAGAGATGGGCGCCAAGATCCTGCGCATGTGCGTCGAGGTCGGCGGCGTGCTCACCGGCGAGCACGGCGTCGGCATCGAGAAGCGCGACCTGATGGACACCATGTTCACCGAGGATGACTTGAAGCAGCAGCAGCGGGTCAAGTGCGCCTTCGACGCCGGCCATCTGCTGAACCCCGGCAAGGTCTACCCCACATTGCACCGGTGCGCCGAACTGGGCCGCGTGCACGTGCACCGGGGACAGTTCCGCTTCCCCGACCTTCCCCGGTTTTAGGTCCCGGGGTCCTTGATGACCGAAACCCTTACGCCCGAAACGGCCGAGCAGGTCCTCGAGACCGTGCAATGGGCGGCGGCGGAGGAAATGCCCCTCGAGGTCATGGGCGCGGGCAGCAAACGCGCCTACGGGCGTCCCTCGCCGGCGGCCCACCGGCTGGACCTGAAGGCGCTTTCGGGCATCCAACTGTACGAGCCCATGGAACTGGTGATGAGCGCCAGGGCGGCGACGCCGCTCGCCGACATCGACGCGGCCCTGGCCGAAAACCGCCAGCGGCTCGGCTTCGAGCCCGCCGACCTGGGACCCCTTCTCGGTGCCGGGGCGGGGGCGGGCACCATCGGCGGCGCCGTCATCTGCAACCTGAGCGGCCCCGGGCGCATCAAGGCGGGCGCGGCGCGCGACCATATCCTCGGCTTTCACGCCGTCAGCGGGCGCGGCGGGACCTTCAAGTCGGGCGGCCGGGTGGTCAAGAACGTCACCGGGTTCGACCTCTCCAAGCTGATGGCCGGCTCCTTCGGCACCCTGGCGGTGATGACGGATGTCACGGTCAAGGTGGTGCCGGCGCCGGAAGAGACGCGCACCGTGCTGGTGCTGGGCGCCGGCGACGCCCAGGCGGTCAAGGCCATGAACGAGGCCCTGAACAGCGCCTTCGAGATCTCCGCCGCCGCCCACCTTCCCGCCGGCGTGGCGCCGGGCTCGGCCATAGCCTCCGTCGCCGCGGCCGGGGCGGCGGTGACGGCGCTGCGCATCGAAGGGCCGAAGCCCTCGGTCGTCTACCGCGCCGAAGCCCTCAACGCCCTGCTCGCGGCGTACGGCAGCCGTGAGGAACTGGACAGCGCGGAGTCCCTGGCCTTCTGGCGCCAGGTGCGCGACGCGGCGTTCTTCGCCGCCGACGGGCCGGGGGAGGGACAGAAACAGGTCTGGCGGCTGTCGGTGCCGCCCGCCGAGGGCGCCGGGGTGGCGGCCCGCATCCTCGACGCCGCGGACGGCCGGGTCTTCTACGACTGGGGCGGCGGGTTGTTGTGGCTGGCGCTGGCGCCGCTGCCGGACGGCGGCCACGAAGCCGTGCGCGCGGCGATGGGCAACGGCGGCGGCCACGCAGCCGTGCGCGCGGCGCTGGGCACCGGCGGCGGCCACGCCACCCTGGTCAGGGCGGGCGCCGACGTGCGCGCCGCCGTGCCCGTCTTCCAGCCCCAGCCCGCGCCCCTGGCCGGGCTCACGGCGCGCGTCAAGGAGGCCTTCGATCCCAAGGGCGTCCTCAACCCCGGGCGCATGTACGAAGGCGTGTAGAGGCGATGCAGACCAACTTCTCCCCCGGCCAGCTCACCGAGCGCAACATCCAGGTCGCCAACGACATCCTGCGCAAGTGCGTCCACTGCGGGTTCTGCACCGCCACCTGCCCGACGTACGTGCTGCTGGGCGACGAGCTCGACGGCCCGCGCGGGCGCATCTACCTGATCAAGAACATGCTGGAGAACGACACGCCGGCGTCGGCGAAGGTGACGCTCCACATCGACCGCTGCCTGTCGTGTCTTTCGTGCGTCACCACGTGCCCGTCCGGGGTCGACTACATGCACCTGGTGGACGAGGCGCGGGCGCGCATCGCGCAGACCTTCGTCCGCCCAACGCCCGAACGCCTGCTGCGCGCCGTGCTGGCGTTCGTCCTCCCCAACCCGGCCGTCTTCCGCCTGGCGCTTGCCGGCGCCCGCTGGGCGCGCCCCTTCGCCGGCCTCCTGCCCGGGCGGCTGAAGGGCGTCGTCGCCATGGCGCCCAGGTCGACGCCCCGGCCTTCCGCCGGGGACCGCCCCCAGGTGTTCCCCGCCACGGGTGAGCGGCGAAAGCGCGTCGCCCTGCTCACCGGCTGCGCGCAACGGGTGTTGAGGCCCGGAATCAACGAGGCGACCGTGCGCCTGCTCACCCGCCACGGCTGCGAGGTGGTGGTGGCGGAAGGGGCGGCCTGCTGCGGCGCCCTGGTCCACCACATGGGGCGCGAGGCCGACTCCCGCGCCGCGGCCAGGGCCAACATCGCCGCCTGGGAACGGGTGGCCGAAGACGGCGCACTGGACGCCGTGGTTGCCAACACGTCGGGCTGCGGCACCACCGTCAAGGACTACGGTTACCTGCTCGCCGGCGATACGGAATGGGCCGGACGGGCAGCCCGTGTCGCGGAACTGGCCCGGGACGTTACCGAGGTGATGGCGGAGTTGGGCCTGAAGGCGCCGACGCCCGGACCGCGGCCGACGGTGGCCTACCAGTCGGCCTGCTCCATGCAGCACGGACAGAAGCTGCACGACGGGCCCAGGCGCCTGCTCGGCGAGGCCGGTTTCCGGGTGCTCGACGTGGCCGAAGGGCACCTGTGCTGCGGCTCGGCGGGCACCTACAACCTGTTGCAGCCGGAGCTGGCGGCGCGGCTCAGGGAGCGCAAGGTGGCCCGCCTCGACGACACCGGCGCCGACGTCATCGCGACGGGCAACATCGGATGCCTGATGCAGCTCGCCGGTGCCGCGCGCCAACCCATCGTCCATACCGTGGAACTGCTCGACTGGGCGACGGGCGGCCCCAAGCCCGCCGAACTGGGCGGCTGACTCC
>JBHHXI010000141.1:0-7390 GCA_046756945.1 Rhodospirillales bacterium | reverse complement strand
GGCGGCGGCGGCGGCGATGATGATTGATCGGGGTGATGGACGTGCCCGCCCCGTCCCTGGGCGCGACATCGTGACCGTGCGACCACGTCACGGCGGAAGACGGTCGCAAGACCGCATGGCCGCCCGGACACGGGAAAACCAACGATGACAACAGCTACGTCTGACCGCCCCTCTAACCGCCGCCCCATCCCCGTTCCAAGAGACTTCCTTCGCTCCCGGATGTCGGAGAGGGTTCACCAGGCGCGGCGGCGTCCCTGCGCCCGCTTCCCGCGCCCGCCGCCCGCGCCTACCGCCTGAGCACCCGTAGTTGATCGGTGGTAAGGTAAAGCGCCACCTTGGCGCCCACGTCGTGCTCGGACTCTCCGGCCTGGTGGGTGGCGTCGACGAGAATCGTCGCGTCGCCCGCCTTGACCGTGTAGCGGACCCGGCTGCCCAGGAACTCCTCGCTTTCCACCACCCCGTCCAACCGGATGCGCCCGTCCTGAGACGCCTCGTCCATGCCCCTGATCTCGAGACTCTGCGGCCGGAACAGGATGGTGCACGGCCCGGCCCCGGGCACGTCGCCGGAAAGGGGCACGGTAATGCCGCCGGCCGACCGGAAGAGTGTTATCCCGCCGTCCTTCTTGACCGACCCGTCGATCAAATTGGCCGTTCCCAGGAAACTCGCGACGAAGCGGTTGGCCGGCCGGTCGTAAAGCTCGGACGGACCGCCGACCTGCTGGATGACGCCGTCGTCGAGCACGGCGATACGGTCGGAAATGGTGTTCGCCTCCTCCTGGTCGTGGGTGACGAAGACCGCGGTCAGATTGAGCGTGCGCTGCAGCGCCTTGATCTCGCGCCGCATCTGGATGCGCAGATGGGCATCCAGGTTCGACAGCGGCTCGTCGAGCAACAGCACCCTGGGCTGAACGACGATGGTGCGGGCGAGCGCCACCCGCTGCTGCTGGCCGCCGGAAAGCTGCGACGGCCGCCGGCGGGCAAATTCCCCGAGGCCGACGAGCGCCAGCGCGGCGTCCACCCGTTCGTCGATTTCGCGCCGGGGAAGCCTGCGTTCCTCGAGGCCGAAGGCGACGTTCTTGCGCACGGTCATGTGCGGCCACAGGGCATAGCTCTGGAAGACCATGCCGACGTGGCGCCGCCAGGGCTGCAGATGGGTCACGTCCTCGTCGCCGATGAGGATGCGCCCGGCCGGACGGGGGCCGAAACCGGCGATGGCGCGCAACAGCGTCGACTTGCCGGAACCGGACGGGCCGAGGAAGGTCAGCAACTCGCCCGGCTCGATCCTCAGGCTCACGTCCTTGATGACATGGTTGCCGGCGAACGAGATGTTGACGTCCTCGAACGTCACGCTGACCGGTTCAGTGGAAGAATCGCGTAAGTCGGCCATCTCCGGTTCCTATAGCGCCGCCGCCATGTCGTGGGCCCGCCGCCGGCGTTCGATGACGCGGTGCGACACATACGTCCCCAGCCCGACGATGACGACGGCGACCATGCCCAGGGCGGCGCCCGGCCCGCGTCCGGCCGCCGTCTGCATGAACACGTATATGCCATACGACAGCGGCGCGTCCGATTCCACCGACACCAGCATGATCGTCGCCGACAGCTCGACCGCCGCGGTGGCGAAGCTGGTGACGAAGCCGGCCAGCATTCCGCCCATCATCAGCGGCACCACGATGCGCCTGACCGTCGTCCATCTCGTCGCGCCGAGGCACTGGGCCGCCTCCTCCAGGGCTTCGCTGACCTGGTAGAGCGCCGCCATGCAGGCGCGCAGCGCATAGGGAAGGCGGCGCACCGCCAGCGCAACCACGAGAATGACCCACCACGTGGCCAGGGGCTGGTCGCTCCACGGGACCTCGAACTGGTAAAAGGTCCTGAGATAGCCGATGCCGAGCACCAGCCCGGGGATGGCGACGGCGGACATGGCGACATAGTCGAGCCATTTCCGGCCCCACAGTTTGGTGCGCATCACGATGTAGGCGATCGCCGTGGCGAGCACGACGTCGGCGGCCGCCGCGAGGCTGGCATACAACAAGGTGTTGGTGACGAACTCGGGGGAGGTCTCGAAAACCTCCAGGTAGTGCTTGACCGTGTAGGCGTCGGGAAGCACCGCGAACGACCACACGGTGGCGAAGGACAGCAGCGTCAGGCCGACATGGGGCGACAGCACGAACAGCAGGATGAGGATGACGACCCCGTAGCAGCCCGCCTTTTCCCACCCTTTGAGATCCCGTTTCATGAGCCCCCCGCCGCCCTTCTGGACGGTCGAGTATTCCTTGTCCTTGAGCGCCAGCAACGCGACCCACAGCGAGAACAGGGAGAACGCGACCAGGATCACCGAGATCACATAGCCCATCGGGTCATCGATGCCGATGGAGGCGATGCGCAGGTACGCCTGGGGCGCCAGCATGTTGTTGACGTTGAGCAGCAGCGGCGTGCCCAGGTCGTCCATGATCTTGAGAAACACCAGCGAGGCGCCGGCGATATACCCCGGCATGGCCAGCGGGAAGACGATGCGGCGGAACAGGCGGGCACCGCTGGCGCCGAGGTTCTGGGCCGATTCCTCCATCGCCCGGTCGATGTTCTGCAGGCTCGCCGACAGGTTGATGAGGATGAACGGGAAGTAATGAATGCTCTCCACCAGGATGACGCCGTTCAGTCCGTCCATGAACGGGATGTTGATCCCGAACCAGTCCTCGAGCAGCAGGTTGAAGCTGCCGTTGGGGCCGAAGAGGAGCACCATGGCCACCGCCCCGACGAAGGGCGGCATGACGAGGGGAATGATGCCCAGGCTGTGGATGAGGACGGCGCCGCCGAAGTTGAAGCGCGTGGTGAAGTAGGACAGCGGGATCGATATGAGGGACGCGATCAGCACCGCCATCCCGGCGACGTAGATCGAGTTCCAGAACGATTCACGAAACAGCGACGTGTTGAAGAAATCGAAGAAGTTGACCAGGGTGAAGGCGCCGGTCGACGGATCCTGGAAGGCGACGAAGACGACCTTGGCCACCGGGACGACGAGAAAAACAAGAAGAAAGAGCGCCAGCAGCACGGACAGGAAAAGCGGCCCCCAGGGGACGCGCACCCCGGCGCCAATGGTCAGCCCAACGGCCGGCGCGGCCGTCCTGTCCGCCATGCTCCGCCTTTCGCTCCCGGATGATCGGAAAAAAGGGAGCGGCCCCGGGCCTCGCCGGGGCCGCCGCCCGTGATGGGGTTACAGCATGGACTTGGCTTGTTTCGCCAGTTTCAAGGCCTTGGCGTAGTTGGCCTTGATCATGGTGTCCCATTCTTCTTCGACCTGGGCCTGGCGCTTGGGCACCTTGTCCGTCTTCTTCTTGCGCTTCTTCTTGAAGATCTTGGCGAATTTCGGGTCGTTGGCCTGGGCCTCGGTGATCGGCACCGCGTTGACCAGGGCGCGGGCCTGCTTGATCAATTTTGCGGCCTTGGGGTTGGACTTGCCCTTGAGCGCCGCCTCGGCGGCCTGGATCGCCTCGGTCGCATTGCGCAGGTCCTTCAGCCGGTACGTGATCATCACGTCGAACAGGCTGTTGACCACGTTGTAACGCCCCTTGGACAGGGCAAGGTCGAACTTGACCGCCGCCCCGATGGAGGTGTCCTTGAACGGATTGGGGAAGCCCTTCGGCGCCTTGGCGTAGGTGTCGGCGCGCAGCGGCAGGCGCATGATCTTCGGATTGAGGAGGTGCGCCTGCCCTTCCGGCGACAGCAGGTATTCGATGAACGCCGCCGCGGCCTTGGGGTGCGGCGCGTTCTTCAGAATCGCGAAGTTGGCCGGAACCACGGTGGTCACCTTCGGATAGACGAAATCGACCGGAAAGCCGGAGGCTTTCGACGACAGGCCGAAGAAGTCGATGACGATGCCGACACCGAAGGCGCCGCTGTTGACGCCGTCGGGCACGCCGAAGCTGCGCTCGGTGATCTGTGCGAAATTGCCGCCCATCTCCTTGATCGTCGCCCATCCCTTTTCCCAGTCCTTGCCCTGGATGATGGTCTCGACGGTGAGGTGCGTGGTCCCGGAGCGCGACGGCGCCGACATGCCGACGTGCCCGTGGTAGACCGCCTTCTTGAGGTCGGCCCAGTCCCTCGGCACCGGCAGCTTCTTCGCCTTGAGATAGCGGGTGTTCCACATGATGCCGTAGCCGGCCGCCGCGAACCCCTTGAAATAGCCGGCGGGATCGTTGATCGGGAAGGCGCCGACCATCTTCGGGATGCCCTTCGCCTTGACCTGATACTTCTGCAGCAATCCGTCGCCCTTGAGCACCTCGAAGGCGTCCGGCGCGGACGCCCAGAACATGTCGGACCTGTTGTTGGCGGCGGTTTCCTGGATGTACTTGATTCCGGCGGTGGTCTTCTTTTTCAGCATCTCCACCTTGGTGCCGGGATACTTCTTCTCGAATGCCCTCTTGAACACCGAAGTCAGGTCCTTCGGGAACGAGGTGACGATGACCAGCTTGTTCTCGATGGCGTGGGCCTGGAACGGCGCCGCCAGAAGCCCGGCGATCAGCACCGCGCCGCCAAGAACAAGACTCCGGCTGACGTTGGTTCTTTTCATGGGTTGGTTCCTCCCAAATAAACTCTTTCACGTCCTGTCGGGCATGAATCCCCGCCGTGGACATGACCGGGCACACACTTGATGTCGGGGTGCCGGGCCGGTGAAAGTTTTCAGCCTGACCCGCATTCCCTTATTAAGCTCTTCGCCCGACCCGATGATGAACGGTCTTTTCTGAAGATGCAACGGTACGTGCTGTTTCCGCCGTTTGCGGCCGGCGGCCGTCCGCCGGCAGGCTGACCGGATGCCGGCGGAACGTGAGGCGTTGGCCCCGGGCGTTCAGCGTCCGGGGCGTGGCGGGGAACCGTGGTTCCGAATGCGGCCCCTGCCTGGGGGCGGACGGCGGCGTTGGGGACGGCGGATCTTGTCCGGGGGGCCGTTCCGCGATGGCCGCGTTTCCCGTGATCTTGGCGGCGGACGGCGCGGACCGAGGACATCCTTGTTTTTCCTTTTTCGCAGTTCCGGCCTGGACGGCGCCACGCCCGGCTTGCGCGGTCCGACCCTGGGCACGAGCGTCCGCGCCCGCCCCTTCCATGTCCTGGGTTTGAGCGCGCGGAAGGTGCGCATCTTGAGACGGCGGTCCGTTCCCAACTCGCCGACGGCAATCATCCGCTGGCCAGGCCTGAGACCCGCGGCCGCCCTGCCTTCGGGTCCGACCGGCACGGGGCCGACACGGAGCCCGCGCACCCGGAGACCGGGGCGCACGATTCCTTCCACCGACAGGCGCCGGACCCGGCCGCCAAACGGTATCCGCGGGCGCACCGTCGCCTTCCTCACGCGCAGGGTTCCCTGCACCGCCCGTCCCGCAAGGGTCACGTCGCGCCCGACCGACAGGTCCGGCGGCACCGGTCCCTCGATCACCACCCGGCGGCCATCGACGTAGATGCCGCTCCCGTCCATGCGGGTGACCGTGCCCGTGATGGCGGCGAAATCGGGATGGGGGCCGGGCTCGATGCGGGTCGCCTCGATGGTTCCGTCGCTGCGGAAACCGCTGACCGTCACGCTGTTCCCCGGCTGGACATCCGCAATGTCGCCCCGGGTATCGCCCCCGGCCGTCCTCACCCGGGTGTCGTCCGAAATGCGCACCCTTTCCCCCATCACGGTGGCAATGCCGTTGGCGCGGTCGACGGCGGTCACCGGCCCGGCCAGGACATGCTGTACCTCGATGGCGCGGGCCACCAGGCGCCCGCCGTCGTCCGCCGCCTCGACCGCCACCACGTGGCCGATGCGAAGATCACGGGCCGTTCCGCCGCCTGCCGTTGTCTGGATCGCCATGGCCTCGTCGTAGTCGACGTGCAGTCCGTTGACGATGATGCTGCCGAACCCGGTGATGGTGCCGACGATTCCGGTTCCGCCGATGCCCCCTTCCACATCGGCCGTCCGGCCGGTTCCGCCGATGCCGCCGTCGCGCGGGCTAATTCCGGTGCCGCCGATACCGCCATCGGCGGTGGTTGTCGGCGCGCGGTCCTGGGACATCCCCGGTTGGCAGGAGGCGGAAAAGAAGGTGACGAGGGAAAGCGCCAGGACGGCAGGCAGGCGTCTCACGGGCCAACCTCCCCGTCCCCGTCCGCCTCTTCGCCGCTTTCGTCCTCGCGGAAGAAATACAGGCCGAAATTCATCCGTTCGGTAGCGTCCGGCTTGCCGTCGTCGGCCTCCGCCCGGCGCAGCGCCTCGCGGTTGAGCTCCATCAGGGCGTCCATGCCAATGTTCCGGGCGAGCTCTTCCAGCTTCGCCACCGACTCGGCGGTCAGGCGGTTGTAATAGACGGAGCGTTCGAGAAAAGCCGGCTTGTGCCCGTGCAGGTTATGGGTCGCGGCGGCGATGTGATCGTGCAGGTTTCGTCCATAGTAATAGGCCAGGTCGTCGAACTCCCGGCTCGGGACAAAGGCCTCGGTGTGCAGGTGCACCCGGTCGTCATCGTCCACCGAGACGACGCCCCGGCGCAGCCATTCATCGAGGATGGTCCGCGGGCGGACATCCTTGCTCACCGATTCGACCAGGGCATCGAAGGAGTCCGGACCGCTGCGCGGAAGCGGTTTCGGCCTGCCCGATTCGTCCAGGTACCGGGGCAGGCCGGACCAATGGCCCACCACCTGGGCCCCGGTCGAAAGGTATCTCGATGGCGCGGGCCCATCCCGGCTTTCGTGGCGAAGCCGCTTCACGTCCTTCCGGTGGACGCCGGTGATCAGGCTGATCCGGCTGTCCGTCAGGTTCTTGCCCTCCACCCGGAAATCCCGGGCCACGTCCACGTAGACGCGCTTCAGCAGGGCGTGCAGATACACGACCGTGATGCCGTTGGCGATCAGTCCGCGCACCAGCGGACGGAGAAGACGCCGCAGCGCGGCGACAAGGGCTTTCGGCGGTTCGGGGCGCTGCATGGGGCCGTCCTTTTCCACGGTTCGTCGCGGGTTCAACGGGAGGCCCATACTAGAGTCTAAAAAAGTGGGAATCAATCCCACTTTTTTATTGACATGGGATTTTTTCCCACGTACCCTGCCCATATTATATGGGAAATTTTCCCACTAACAATGCCCTTGCAACCAACGACTTGGAGGCTCCGATGAAGAAATCCTTGCTGTTTTTTGTCCCCTTGGCCGTCGTGCTGGCGGCTCCCGCGGTCGTTCTGGCCCAGGAAGCGACCACCGATGCCGTCGAGGAAGGCGATACGACTCGCCGGGATGCTGTCCGTGAGCACCGGGCGGACCGCCGGGACGCCCGGAAGGACCGTCGTGAGAACCGGCGGGATATCTGGCGGGATCGCCGCGAGGACCGCCGGGACGCCCGGAAGGATCGTCGCGAAAACCGGCGGGACGTTCTCAAGGATCG
>JBHHXI010000140.1:0-7456 GCA_046756945.1 Rhodospirillales bacterium | reverse complement strand
GAGGGCAGGCGGAACAGGCGCCTGAGGCGCCCCGGTCGGCCGCCGGGGTCGAAACCGCTCTCCTCCACCAGGGTCGCCTGGCCGAGGCGCCAGCCGGGGTCGCGGGGACGCATGTCGGCCGCGTCGCAGGCCGCGGCAAGCGCATGGCGCAGAACGCCGCGCGCGTCGGCGGGCCTGTCCGGCGCCGCCCCCGCGGGGCGGGGGGCGTAGCCGAGCAGCACCAGGCCCAGGAACAGGAGGATTCCACCCATACGACGGGCAAGGATTGGCCGCGGGCCGGCGGATGTCAACCGCGGCCCAGAATCCCCGGCCCACCCGTCATGAAATCCCGGCGCCCGGGGAGTGGGGGAGTCCGGGGCCCGGAATGGCGCGGTGGACCGGCCCCTTGATGCCCGGGATTACCCTTGCATTCCCCGTCAACCGTCGGTTTTCCGTTAACCGTTTCTAAACCGCATCCTTTGCAAAATCGCGCGCTCCGGACGCCAACGGGCGCGGCGCCCGGGAGCGCGCGGATTTGCGGGAAACAGCAACCGGTAGTGGGCGGCCGGTTTGGAGGAGGCGATGGGGGGCAGGGTCGGGTCGCCACGACGTGTCTCTGGGCGGGGCCGCGACCTTCGCACGAACGGCCCGGCCGGCGTGAGAACCGGCCGCGCGAACGGACCGGCGGGCCGTCGATCCGCAATCGAGCCACCTGTCGCGGGGGCGATGGGCACGGACGTGATGAACGCGCGCCGTGCCACCGTTGGCGGTCTGGGTTTCCGGCGGTTGGCTCCGGCGGCGTTTACCTCGCCGGACATTGATCGCTCACACTTCGCGTAGGACGAGGCATCGATGTTCAAGCTTCTTCGGTATTTTTCCGTAGCCAGTGCGGTCGCCATCCTGTCGGTGACCGTCGTGCTGGTGTTAATTTACCGCCACAACGCGGTGGAAGACCTGGTCGGAATAGCGGAGAATCAGAACGTGGCGCTGGGGCGCTCGTTCGCCAACACCATCTGGCCGCATTTTTCCACCTATGTGACCGGAGTCTCGGGGCTCGATGGAGACGCCTTGCGGGCGCGTCCGGAAACGCGGGAAATCCATGAGGCCCTGAAGAAGATCGCCGCCGGACTGCCGGTGCTCAAGGTCAAGATCTATAACCTGCACGGGCTCACCGTGTACTCCTCGGAGGCGAGCCAGATCGGGGCCGACAAGAGCAACAACCTCGGCTTTCTCGAGTCCGCGCGCAACGGGAAACCGGCAAGCAAGCGCACCCACAAGGACAAATTCAGCGCCTTCTCCGGCGAGGTCACGGACCGGCATCTGGTGGAAAGCTACCTGCCGATCCGCCGCGGCGACGGTCCGGTGGAGGGGGTCTTCGAGCTCTATACGGACGTGAGTCCGCTGATGACCAGGATCGAGCGCTTCACGCCCAGACTCGCGGCCGGCCTGTTGCTGATTCTCGGGGCGCTGTATGCCGCGCTGTTCATGATCGTCCGGCGCGCCGACCGTATCCTCAAGCGGCAATACCTCGACGTCCTCCGGGGCGAGCAGGCGCTTAAGGAGGCGAACGAGCGGCTGGAACAGCGGGTCGAGGAGCGCACCGGGACGTTGACCCGGGAAATCGCCGAGCGCAAGCGCGTGGAGGAAAGGATACGGGACCTGGCGAAGTTCCCGGAGCAAAACCCCGATCCGGTTCTGCGATTCGCCGCGGATTGCACGCTGTTGTACGCCAACCCGGCGAGCCGGCATCTTTTGAAGGAGTTGAAATGCGGGACCGGCGAATCGGCGCCCAAAGACTGGTGCCGGATGTTTACACAGGTCCTCGAGACCGGCGTATCCAAGGAATTCGAATACGAGTGCGGCGGGCGGACATTGTCCCTGGTCATCAGTCCGGTGCGCGACGCCGGTTACGTTTACATGTACGGGCGCGACATCACCGAGCGCAAGCGGGCGGAGGTGGCGCTGCGCGGGAGCGAGGAGCGAATCCGCACCCTGATCGACAAATCCAGCCAGGGCATCCTGGTCCACCGGAACCTGAGCATTCTTTATGCAAACCAAACCCTGGTAGAGATGTTCGGCTACGACAACGCGGATGAGATCCTGGCCCTTGAATCGAGGGGCGCCATGACCGCGCCGGAGGAGCGGGACCGCCTGCTGGGGTATCATCAGGCCCGGCTTCGGGGGGACCCGGCGCCGGTGGATTACGAATACAAGGGACTGCGCAAGGACGGCTCCAAAATCTGGCTGGAAAACCGGTCGTTCCAGATCGAGTGGGAGGACGGTCCGGCCATTTGCACGACCCTGTTCGACATCACCAAGCGCAAACAGGGAGAAGTGGCGCTGCGCGAGAGCGAGGAACGGTTCCGGGCCGTCGTCGACAACTCGCCGACGAAGATTCACATCAAGGATCTGGAAGGGCGCTACACCCTGGTCAACCGCCAGTCCGAGATCCTGTTCGGGGTGACCAACGAAGAGGCCAAGGGCAAGACCTCGCGCGACATCTTCCCGAAGGAGGTGGCGGATTCCTTCGCCGGGCACGATCAGGCGGTGATCGAATCCGGGGAGACCATCGAGGAGGAGGAGGAGTGGGTGCGCGAGGACGGCGTCCACACCTATCTCACGGTCAAGTTTCCGATCTTCGGCGCGACCGGCGAAATCGCCGCCGTCGGCGCCATCGGCACCGACATCACCGAACGCAAGCGGGCAGAGGAGGAAATCCGCCATCTGAATACCAGCCTCGAGGAGCGCGTGGCCCAGCGTACCGCGGAGCTGGAGGCCGCAAACAAGGAACTGGAGTCGTTCTCGTACTCCGTCTCCCACGACCTCAGGGCGCCCTTGCGCACCATCGACGGGTTCAGCCGCATCCTTCTGGAGGAGCACGGGGATTCGCTCGACGACGAGGGCAGGGGCTATTTGCAGCGCGTCCGCGCCGGCAGCCAGAAAATGGGTCGGCTCATCGACGCCGTCCTGCAACTGTCCCGCCTCATCCGCGGTGATCTGAAACGAAAAAAGCTGGATCTTTCTAAGATCGTCGATTCCATCGTCGGCGAGTTGAAGGAGTCGCAACCCGACCGCGACATGAGGTTCAAGATCGCGCGCGGCGTGACCGCCGCCGGAGACGAGCAGCTGATCAAGGTGGCCCTGCAAAATCTGCTCGGCAATGCCGTCAAATACACCGGCAGGAAGGACCAGGCACGGATCGAGTTCGGCGTCACCAACGGCGACGGGAGGAATGTGTACTTCGTGCGGGACAACGGGGCGGGCTTCGACATGAGCTATGTCGACAAGTTGTTCGCGCCCTTCCAACGGGCCCACGGGGAATCGGAATTCGAAGGAACGGGGATCGGGCTCGCCACCGTGCAGCGGATCATCAACCGCCACAGCGGAACGGTCTGGGCGGAAGCCGAGGTGGACAATGGCGCGACGTTCTTTTTCACGCTTTCACAGAAGGGGTAAGGAACCATGGACCGGACAACAATTCTCCTTATCGAAGACAACCCGGACGATGTGGAGTTGACTCTCCATGCCTTCCAAAAGAACCACATGGCCAACGAGGTCGTGGTGGCCGGCGACGGGGTGGAAGGTCTGGACTACCTGTTCGGAACGGGCAAATACGCGGACCGCGACGCCGACGTGCCTCCCGCCCTGATCCTGCTCGACTTGCAGCTTCCCAAGATCGGGGGGTTCGAGGTCCTGCGCAAGGTTCGCGAGGACGAGCGGACGAAGCGGATCCCGGTGGTCATCATGACGACCTCGGACGAAGAGGAGGACATCGTCAACGGCTACAACGGCGGGGCCAACAGCTACCTGCGCAAGCCCGTTGACTTCACCGAGTTCATGAACGCGGTGAAACAGCTGGAGATGTATTGGATGGTGCTGAATACGCCACCGCCAAAGTAAAGAGCAGGTCCCATGGGCGCGCCCCTCAAGGTATTGATGGTCGAAGACTCGGAAGACGATTCCGAGTTGCTGGTGCATGAACTGCGCCGGGGAGGATTCGACCTTTCCTGGACGCGGGTCGAAACCGAAGACGCGTTGCGCGCCGCCCTCGAAGACGACCCATGGGATGTCGTCACCTCGGATTACGATATGCCGCGCCTGAGCGCGCCGAAGGCACTGGAGGTCCTGAAGGAGAGCGGCCGGGACCTCCCCTTCATCGTCATCTCCGGCGTCATCAGCATGGAGCGCGCCGTAGAACTGATGAGGGCCGGCGCCCATGACTTCGTGGAGAAGAACGACCTGGCGCGCCTTGTCCCGGCCATCGAACGGGGGTTGCGGGTGGCGGAGGAGCAACGCGGGCGGAAACGGGCCGAGGGACTGCTTCAAGACGCCATCGAAAACATGGCCGACGGCTTCGCCCTCTTCGACGCCGGGGACCGCTTCGTTCATTGCAACGAGAACTACCGGAATATCATGGCGGGCATCGCCGACCATTTGGTTCCGGGCACCCCGTTCGAGGTTATGACCAGGGCGTTCGCCGAACGCGGATTGCTCACCGTCGAAGCGGACCAGATCGACGACTGGGTCCGCACCCGGATAGCCCAGCATCGCGCCGCTGAAGGTTTCCATGAACATCAATTCAGCGACGGCCGCTGGATCCGCTCGGCCGAGCGCCGGACAAGCGACGGCGGCCTGGTCTGTATCCGCACCGACATCACCGAGCGCCGGCGGGCGGAAGAGGCCTTGCGCGAGAGCGAGGAACGCTACCGCGATCTGATCGACGGCTCCGTCCAGGGGATCGTCATCGATTCCGAACGCAAACCCTTGTTCGCGAACCAGGTCTACGCCGACATTTTCGGCTATGAGAGCGCCGAGGAGATCGTCGCGCTGAAAAGCCTGCAACCCCTGTACGCCCCGCACGAGCGACGGCGGGTAAAGAAATACGGGAGCGCCCGCATGCGGGGAGAGGACGCCCCCAGCCATTATGAATTCGAGGGCGTGAAAAAGGACGGATCCCACATCTGGCTGGAAACCCGGTTGCGGGCCATAACCTGGCAGGGGAAACCCGCAATTCAGTCCAACGTCACCGACATCACCGAGCGCAAACGGACCGAGGAAAAGTTGCGCAAGAGCGAGGAGCTTCTCCGCGGCGCGGTCGACAGTCTGCAGGAAGGCTTTGCCCTCTACGACGCCGACGATCGCCTGGTTCTCTTCAATGACGAATACCGGCGCTTGCATCCCGATACCAAGGACATGATCAAGCCGGGGATGCGCTACGAGGAATTGCTCAGGACCAATGTCGCGAACGCGGCCAACGCCGACGCCCTTGGCCGGGAAGAAGAGTTCCTCCGCGACCGGCTTGAACGACACCGCAACCCGAAAGGTCCGATCGAGCGCCGGTTGACCAGCGGCGTCACGTTCATCATCAAGGAATCGCGCACGCGCGACGGCGGCATCGCCGTTACCCTCACCGACATCACGGAAAACAAGCGCGCGGAACTGCTCCAGAAAGGGCGCGCCAAAGTGCTCGAACGGCTGGCGGCGGGCGCGCCGTTGGAGGAGGTGCTTACGCTGCTGGTCGCGGCCACCGAGGAAGTGGAGCCGGGGATGCTGTGCTCGGTGTTGCTTCTTGACAAGGAGGGGAAACGTCTCAGGCACGGCGCCGCGCCGCACCTGCCCGACTTCTACAACCAGGCCATCGACGGCCTTGAAATCGGCCCCGGCGCGGGGTCTTGCGGGAATGCTGCTCACACGGGCGAGCGCACAATCGTCGAGGACGTCATGGCCCATCCCTATTGGGTCAAGTTCCGGCAACTGGCAAAGAAGGCAAAGCTGCGCGCCTGCTGGTCGCAGCCGATACTGTCAGCGGCCGGCGAGGTCCTGGGGACTCTCGCAATTTACTACCGCGAGCCGCGCGCGCCCGGTCAATCGGATTTGGACCTCATCGGGACAGCCGCGCACCTGGCCGGCATCGCGGTCGAGCGCAAGCGGGCGGAGGAGGCGCTGCGCGAAAGCGAGGAAACGCTCCGCGCCTGGATGGACAACACAAATGCGGGGATTTCCCTCAAAGATACGGAAGGACGCTACATCCTCACCAACAAGCACTTTAACGACCGTTTCAACGTCAGCGTTGAGGAGGTCGTGGGAAGGTCGGCCTACGACATATTCCCGCCGGAATATGCGGATAAAATTACCGACCAGGATTGCGAGGTGCTGAAAACCGGAACCGCGATTGAACGGGAACACGAAAAACTCGTCCCCGATGGCACCAAACGAACGACCATCCTGCACAAGTTTCCAATCATTCGGCCGGATGGCAGTTACATGGGCATCGGCACGATTGAGACCGACATCACCGAGCGCAAGCGGGCGGAGGAGGCGCTGAGGACAAGCGAGGAACGGTTCCGCACCCTCTATGAGAAAACCCCGGTCATGGTCCACTCCATCGACCGGAACGCCCGGCTCATCAGCGTCAGCGATTACTGGCTCGAGGTCCTGGGATACGAGCGCGACGAGGTGCTCGGGCGCAGCATCGTCGAATTTTACACCGACGAGGCCCGCCAATACACCGAGGAAATCGCCCTGCCGCAATTCTTCAAGACCGGCTCCAACAAGGACGTTCCCTTGGAGATCGTCAAGAAAAACGGCGACATCATGGATATCCTCCTGTCGGCCACGGCGCAGTACGACGAGAAGGGAGATTTCGACCATTCGCTCGCCGTGATGATCGACGTCACCGAGCGCAAGCGGGCCGAGGCGCATATCGAGCATCTCGCCCTGCACGACAGCCTCACCGATCTTCCCAACCGGTTTCTGTTCCACGACCGGCTGCAAAACGCGGTGGCCCAGGTGGAACGGACAGACAGCGCGCTGGCCCTTCTGTTTCTTGACCTGGATGACTTCAAGGATGTCAACGACACCCTGGGACACGCCGCCGGCGATGAGCTGCTCAAGGCGGTCGCCGAACGTCTCAAATCGTATCTGCGCGACAGCGACACCGTGGGACGGCACAACACCACCCTGGCCCGACTCGGCGGTGACGAGTTCACGATCCTTCTCACGAATCTCTCCGACCCCGTGGGCGCCGCGACGGTGTCGGATCGCATCATCGAAGACCTGTCGCGACCGTTCGCCATCGGCGGCAACGTGATCCACACCGGCGCCTGCATCGGGATCGCCGTCTATCCGAGTCACGGCGGCACCCCCGAGGAGCTGTTGAAGAAGGCGGACCTGGCCCTCTACCGGTCCAAGGCCGAGGGGCGGAACAGGTACCATTTCTACAGCGCGCAGATGGAAACCGAGATCCTGGCCCGCAAGGACCTGGAGCGGGATCTGCGTACGGCCCTGGCCGAGGACCGGTTCTCGCTGGTCTACCAACCCCAGATGGACATCAATAGCGGCGCCATGGTTGGCATGGAAGCCCTGCTGCGCTGGGACCACCCCGAGCGCGGTTTCATCTCGCCCGTCGAATTCATCCCTGTTGCCGAGGCCACCGGCCTGATCGTGCCCATCGGGGAATGGGTGCTGCGCCAGGCCT
>JBHHXI010000139.1:0-7464 GCA_046756945.1 Rhodospirillales bacterium | reverse complement strand
CGTTTGACCGGGAAATCGGGGCTGTGCACAATGACCGCCGCCGCGGTACGGTGGCGGCACATAGCGAGGAGGCGACGATTATTGAACCGTTCGCGGTGCGGCGATGATCCGCCGGACCGGCACCCATGCGGACGTGGACGCCATGCGCGCTGTCCTGGAACGCGTGTATCCGCTGTTCGACGGCCACGCCCAGCTGTCCGTGACCTGCCGCGCGGACTCGGAAGACCGCCTGCACGACATCGGCTGGCTGCCCGACGGCGCCAGGGATTCGGACTACACCGTCATCAATCCGGAGTTTCGCGGCACCGTGGTCGAGGAGCTGCTAAAAAATCTGCCCTTTCCCTATGGCCGGACGCGGCTCATGCGGATGGCGCCGAAAAGCTGCCTCTCCATTCACGCCGATTCGTCGCTGCGCTATCACTACGCCATCACGACCAACCCCGATTGCTACATCATGTTCAAGGAAGGCGACACGGGAACGCTGTGTCACATACCCGCCGACGGCTACCTTTACGAAATGGACGCCCGCAAAACCCACACCGCCATCAACGCCAGCAGGAAGGAGCGGGTGCACCTGGTCATCTGCGCGCTGGACCGGAAATGACGGCGCCGCGGCGCAGATGATTTCCGTCCATGAATCAATACCTTAAGAAACCAAGGACGAGCAGGATGCTAAATCCCCGACAACGGCCGTATCATGCCTATGTGGTCCTCATGCCACCGGTCGCCGACTTCCTTGAAGCCGTGGGCCAGGGACCAGGACAAATGGGGACGCCGTATCCAGCCGAACAGGTACCGGCCGGGCACCTTCCAGTCCTGCCAGTCCAGGTCGATGGCGCCCAGCAGCAGCGTCCAGCCCAGGTCCCGGCCCCTGTATTGCGCGCGCACGTTGAGCGTGCGGTACCGTAACCAGCGGGCGTCCCACTGCACCAGATGCGTTGCCCCGATAATCCTGCCGTCGTCGAACAGGCCGTAGGATTCCCGGCGCGGATCATCGATGGTACACTGGTACGGTTCCAGAACCCGTACGACCTCGCGGATCTTCTTGCCAGGCTTTTGGAAATGGTCCACCTCGATCCAGTACCGTTTCAGTTCCTCGAAATGAATCCTTTTGACGTCCATGCCCATGCCCCGAACCGCGCCGCTTGGTGATGACGCAAATTTTTTTTGACATGCGGGTGGAATTTCCGCCAGGGACCTGTCCCCCAATGACTCCGCCCATGGCTGGAACTGTAGGCAAATCCGGAATTAATACCAAGGGGAACCGCCCGTGACCGACCTTCTGGCCGTCCGCGACCTGGAGGTCGAGTTCCACGTGCTGGGCGGCGTCGTCCGTGCGGTCAGGGGCGTGTCTTTCCGCATCGGCCACGGATCGAGCCTCGCCCTGGTCGGCGAATCCGGGTCCGGCAAGTCGGTCATTTCCCAGGCCATCATGGGCATCCTGCCGGATACGGCGCGCATCGCCGGCGGCCAGATCGTGTTTGCCGATCCGGAGCAACCCGGGAGCACGGTCGATATAGCAGGCCTTGCCGCGGACAGCCCCCGGATGCGGGCCATCCGCGGGCGCCGCATTTCCATCATCTTCCAGGAGCCCATGGTCTCGCTTTCGCAGCTGCACACCATCGGCGATCAGGTCGGCGAAGCCCTGCATCTGCACCGCAATGTCTCCACCAGGGAAGGCCGCGAGATCACCAAGGACATGCTGCGCCTGGTCGGCTTCCCCGACCCCCAGGCGGCGTTGACGTGCTATCCGTTCGAGTTGTCGGGGGGCCTGCGCCAGCGGGCGATGATCGCCATGGCCCTGATCTGCCGCCCGGCGCTGCTCATCGCCGACGAACCGACGACGGCGCTCGACGTTTCCATCCAGGCCCATATCCTGAAGCTGATCAAGGACCTGCAGGGCGAACTGGGAATGGCGGTCCTGATGATCACCCATGATCTGGGCGTCGTCGCCAACATCGCCGACGAGGTGGTTGTGATCTACCAGGGCCAGGTCATGGAAAGCGGGACCGCCAAACAGATTTTCGACAATGCCGGCCATCCCTATCTCAAGGCCCTGCTCAAGGCCGTGCCCCATTTCGACATGAAGGCGGGCGAACGGCTGGTGCCGCTGCGCGAAATCGACCATGAACCGGGGCCCATGCTCGCGGCCAAGGCGCCGTGGCCGCCCGGGGCCGATGATGCCGGACCCCTGCTCAGGGTCAGCGGTCTATGCAAAAGCTTCGGCGCCCGCAAAGGCGGCTTCCTGGGCGGGAACTCGCAGAATTCGGTGACCGCGGTGGACGGCATCACGTTCGATGTCAAACGGGGGGAATGCCTTGGGCTTGTCGGCGAGAGCGGCTGCGGCAAGACGACCATCGGCAAGATCATCATGCGCGCGGTGACGGCGGACGCGGGCGCCGTTGTCTTCAACGACCGCGGGACACCGGTCGATCTGCTGTCCCTGCAGAACGACGACCTGCTGCCGTACCGGCAAAAGATCCAGATGGTCTTCCAGGACCCCTTCGGCTCGCTGAACCCGCGCATGACCGTGTTCGACGTCCTTCGCGAACCCCTGGTCATACACCGGATCGGCGACGCCGATTCGCAGGCGGAGATGGTCAAGGAACTGATGCACCTGGTGGGCCTGGACCCGCGGTTTCTCAGCCGCTACCCGCACAGCTTTTCCGGCGGCCAACGCCAGCGCATCGGCATCGCCCGGGCCCTGGCCCTCAAACCCGACCTCTTGATCTGCGATGAGCCGGTGTCCGCGCTGGATGTCTCGATACAGGCGCAGATCCTCAACCTTCTCAAGGACATGCAGGCCGCGCTGGGGCTGACATACCTGTTCATCTCGCACAATCTGGCGGTGGTCAATTACATCGCCGACCGCATCGCCGTCATGTGCCGTGGAAGGCTGGTGGAAATGGCGCCGCGCGAGGTCCTGTTCCGCAATCCCGTCCATCATTACACCCGCGCCCTGATGGCGGCCGTGCCCTATCCGGACCTTGACCGCAGGCTTGATTTCACGGCCGCCGGCGCGGGAACGATTTCCGATCCCGCGGCGTGGCCCGAGCCGTTTGCCGTGAGCGAATCGCGGCCCTCACGTCTTGTCGACGTGGGAGACGGCCATTTCGTTCTCGCCGCGGCCGACACGGACCCCCGGGACCTGGCGGGGTGCTGACATCATGAAGCGGACCCGGGCCCTGATCGCCGCCGCCGCCGTCCTCGCCTGGGCGTTCGGCCCGGCTTCGGCGGCCCGGCCGGCGAAGCTGCTGGAGCCCTTTTTCCTGGGCCATCCGGTGGCGGCGGGCGATTTGCCGCCGGTGCGGGAAAGGGTGCCCGAAACCCCGTCCATCGTGACCTTGAACGGAACGGGGCAGAGCCCCGGGCGCTATGGCGGCGATCTGCGCCTGCTCATGGGGAAACCCAAGGACGTGCGCATGATGATGGTGTACGGCTATGCCCGCCTGGTCGCCTACAACACCAGACTGGAGATCGTTCCCGACATCTTAGAGCGCCTTGATGTCCGCCAGGGCCGCGAATTCACCCTGCATCTCAGAAAGGGACACCGGTGGTCCGATGGCCATCCCTTTACGGCCGAGGACTTCCGCTACTACTGGGAGGACGTGGCCGGAAGCGCCGAGCTGTCGCCGTTCGGGCTGCCCAAGGTGTTGCTCATCGACGGAAAGCCGCCGCGGTTCGAGGTCCTGGACAAGACCACGGTGCGCTACACCTGGTCCCGGCCCAATCCCTATTTCGTGCCGGCGCTGGCGGCGGCGGCGGCGCTGTTCATCTACCGGCCGGCCCACTATTTGAAGCGATTTCACGCCCGCTACGCCGATCCGGCCAGGCTCCGGCGCCTGGTGCGGAAAGCGGGAATGCGCAACTGGGCGGGATTGCATGCGTCCAAGGACCGCCAGTACCGGTCCGACAATCCCCGTCTGCCGACGCTCCAGCCCTGGGTGAACACGACCCGGCCGCCGTCCGAACGCTTCATCTTCACCCGCAATCCCTACTACCACCGCATCGACACGGCGGGCAGGCAACTCCCCTACATCGACCGGGTGATCGTCGCCTTGGGGTCCAGCAAAATGATTCCCGCCAAGACGGGGGCCGGGGACGCCGACCTGCAGGCCCGGTATTTGCGATTCGATAACTACACCTTCCTGAAAGAGGGCGAGAAGCGCAACGGCTTCACCGTCCACCTGTGGCGCACCGTAAAGGGGGCGCAAAAGGCGCTCTATCCCAATCTGAATGCCACCGATCCGGTGTGGCGCGCGGTGCTGCGGGACGTGCGGTTCCGGCGCGCCCTGTCCCTGGCGATCGACCGCCACGAAATAAACCAGGTCGTCTATTTCGGCCTCGCCCGCGAGAGCGCCAACACGGTCCTGCCCGAAGGGCCCCTTTACAAGGCGGAGTACCAGACGGCGTGGAGCCGGTTCGATGTGGAGCGCGCCAACGCCCTGCTCGACGCCATGGGCCTGACCGAACGCAACGGCGACGGCATCCGCCTTTTGCCCGACGGCCGCCCGCTCAACATCATCGTCGATACGGCCGGGGAAAGTACCGAGGAAACCGACATCCTTGAACTGATCCACGACAGTTGGCTGAAGGCGGGGATCAAGCTGTATTCCAAACCCGCTCAACGCGAGGTGTTCCGCAGACGCATCTTCGCCGGCCAGACGATCATGTCCGTCTGGTCCGGCCTTGCCAACGGAATCCCGACCCCGGACATGAGCCCCGAAGAGCTGGCGCCGACGACAAAACACCAGTTGCAATGGCCGAAATGGGGGCAATACGCCGAAACCGGCGGCAGGGCCGGCGAGCCGCCGGACATGGCGCCGGCCCGGGAGCTACTGCAACTCAACACCGCCTGGCGCCGCGCCACCAGTACGGCGGAGCGGGAGCGTATCTGGCACCGCATGCTGGAAATTCACAGCCAGCAGGTGTTCACCATCGGCATCGTCAACAGCACCCTGCAGCCGGTGGTCATCAACGACCGGCTGAGAAATGTCCCCGCGAAAGGAATCTACACCTGGAATCCCGGCGCCTATTTCGGCATTTATAAACCGGACACGTTCTGGTTTGCGCACAAGTAGCGTTCCCTCAACCCACGACCGCGGCGGCGCGGGATTTGCGGGCCCGCCCATCGGGCGGGGCGGCCGCAGGCAGACGATGAGGAAGAGCCCATGATCGGTTATGTGATTCACCGTCTGTTGATCATGATCCCCACGTTGCTGGCCATCAGCCTCATCGTCTTTGTCATCATCGAGCTTCCGCCGGGAGATTACCTGGAAAGCTATGTCGCCGAGCTGGAGAGCCAGGGCGAATCCGTGGATCCGAAAGAGATCGAGTTCCTGCGTACCCAGTACGGGTTCGACAAGCCCGCCCACCAGCGCTACCTGCAGTGGCTGGCCGGGATGGTGCAGGGCGATTTCGGATATTCCTTCGAATACCGCCTGCCGGTTACCGAGGTTGTCGGCGACCGCCTGGTGTTGACGATCCTGATATCCATCGCGACGATTCTGTTCACCTGGATCATCGCCTTTCCCATCGGCCTCTATTCGGCCACCCACCAGTACAGCTGGGGCGACTACGGCCTCACCTTCATCGGGCTGGTCGGGTTGGCGACGCCGAACTTCCTGCTCGCCCTGATCCTGCTGTACCTGGCCAACGTCGTGTTCGGCACGTCCATCGGCGGACTGATGGACCCCCAATACCTGGACCAGCCGTGGAGCCTGGACAAGGTCCTGTCGGTTCTCGCGCACCTGTGGATCCCGGTCGTCGTCATCGGCACCTCGGGGACCGCGTCGATGATCCGGCGCCTCAGGGCGAATCTGCTGGACGAGCTGCAAAAGCAATACGTGGTGACGGCGCGCGCCAAGGGCCTGCCCCAGTTCAGGTTGCTGATCAAGTATCCCCTGCGCATGGCGATCAACTTCTTCGTCGCCGACATCGGCAGCCTTCTGCCGAGCATCATTTCCGGCGCCGAGCTCGTTGCCATCGTGCTGTCGCTGCCGACGACGGGACCCATATTGATCGCCGCCCTGCAAAGCCAGGACATGTACCTGGCCGGGTCGTTCCTGATGTTCCTGGCGACCCTCACCGTGGTCGGGGTGCTCATCTCCGACCTCGCGCTGGCCGCCCTCGATCCGCGCATCCGTCTGCAGGGAGGAAGCACGCGATGACGGACGGGACGGGCACGGGGGCGGCCGCGGCGGTGGAGCATTACGTCTCCACCGCGCCGTTCGATCCCCGCGCCATCGAATCCCTTTCGCGCGAGCAGGAGCGCTACTACCTGGCGTCCCAGTGGCGGCTCATGTGGTGGAAGCTCAAGCGCCATCGCCTGGCCGTGATCTCGGGCGGGTTTCTTCTGGTGATGTACGCTTCCATCCTGATAAGCGAGGTCCTGGCGCCCTATAACCTGCACACGCGGCACGTGGACTTTATTTACGCGCCGCCCCAGTCGATCCACCTTTTCGACAAGGGTAGGTTCGTCGGGCCGTTCGTCTACGGAACGACGTACCGCCTGAACATGGAAAACCTGAAGCGCGAATACACGGAAAACACCGAAGAGGTGTACCCCTTGCATTTCTTCTGTTCCGGGGATTCCTATGACTTCTGGGGACTGACGACCGCCCGGCTGCACATGGTGTGCCCGGCGGCGGGGGGAACCCTGTTCATACTCGGCACCGACCGGCTGGGCCGGGACGTCCTCTCGCGCATGATCTATGGGGCGCGCATATCGCTCACCATCGGCCTCATCGGCATCACCATCAGCTTCGTGCTGGGCATGACCATCGGCGGCGTGGCGGGCTATTACGGGGGCTGGGTCGACATGATCGTCCAGCGCCTGATCGAGATACTGCAGTCGTTTCCGCAGATTCCCCTGTGGATGGCGCTGTCCGCCGTGTTGCCCGTGACCTGGAGCCCCCTGCTCATCTATTTCGGGATCACCGTCATCCTGGCCATGATCGACTGGACCGGCCTTGCCCGCGCCGTCCGCTCCAAGCTTCTGGCGCTGCGCGAGGAGGAATACTGCATGGCGGCGCAGCTCATGGGCGCCCGCCCCGGCCGCATCATCGGCCGCCACCTGATGCCCGGGTTCATGAGTCACCTGATCGCTTCGGCGACCCTGTCGATCCCGACCATGATTCTCGGCGAGACGGCGCTCAGCTTCCTCGGCATCGGCCTCAGGCCGCCCGTCACCAGCTGGGGGGTCCTGCTGAACGAGGCACAGAACATCAATGTGGTGGCCCTGTATCCGTGGCTGATTCTGCCGGCGCTGCCGGTGGTGCTCGTCATCCTCGCCTTCAGTTTCTTCGGCGACGGCCTGCGCGACGCGGCCGATCCCTACAAGTAGGGCGCGGCCCGCGGATACCGGTAAACCCATGCGGGGGGCGGTGAACATCAATGCTTCCGGCCCCCTCGGGCCTATGGCATAGTCTGCGTGGGGGGGGGATACGCCGGTTGGCATATGCG
>JBHHXI010000138.1:0-7477 GCA_046756945.1 Rhodospirillales bacterium | reverse complement strand
GGGGGGTGTCCCCCCGACACCGTATGCGGGGGGCGCCCCCGCGACCCCCGGGGGGCCACCGGGGGGTGTCCCCCCGACACCGTATGCGGGGGGCGTCATCGTCGGAACGTCACCCTCAGAACGTCACCGCCTGCCCGGGCGCCACGTCCAGAACCTTGATCGCGGTTGTGCCCAGCGCCGCCTTGAACTGGGCCGGCGTACCCTTCAGCGGCTTGAAGGTGCCGTAATGAATGGGGATCACGGTCTTGCTCTTCAAAAGAATCTTCGCCGCATACGCCGCGTGGGCCGGGTCCATGGTGAAATGCCCGCCGATGGGCAACAGGGTCAGGTCGGGTTTGTAGTATGCGCCGATGAACGCCATGTCGCCGAACACGCCCGTGTCGCCGGCGTGATAGACCGTATACCCGTTCTCGAGCTCGATGATGTAGCCGCAGGGCTCGCCGCCCGGATGGATGGTTTCCTGGCCTTTTTCCGGGCCCGTGACCCGCACCTCCGAGCTGTGCTCGGCGTGGACCATGGTGATGGTGATGCCCTCGCCCAGGGGCTTGATCGGGCCCGACTTGTTGAAGCGGACCATCTGCTTGTAGCCGAGCCAGCCGAGCGACGCGAAAGTGCGGCCCATGTCGGCGTTGAGCGCCACCTTGGCGCCGGTCATCCTGGCCAGCGCGACGGTATCGCCGATGTGATCGCCGTGGCCGTGGGTCAGGAGAATCAGGTCGACCTTGCCCAGCGCCTTCAGGTCCTTGTACCCGGCCGGCGTCTTGGGATTCTTTGTGAGGAAGGGGTCGATGACGATCACCTTGCCGGCGACGGTGGTGATGCGGGTCGCCGACTGTCCCAGCCACAACACCTCCACCGGTTGGGCGCCGGCAATTCCCGGGAACAGAGAGAAGAGAATGCCGGCGCTGAACACCGCCGGCGCCAGTCCTTTCATCAATCCCTTGGTCATTCCGTCCATGGCATCCTCCCCAGTAAAATTCAAACCGTGCCCAAGGTAGCCGAGCAATACGCCAAACCCAACCGGGCATCGCCCGTCGGCCAATGATCGTTACGGCGCGACCCGATGCTCCCGTGCACGGTTTCACCCGCCGGTCACCCCGAAATCATTGGCAAAATGCCATCCGTGATTTACTTTTGCCGGCGACAGGGAAGGACGTTCAAAGGTTTTACGCCGCCGGAGTCACTTCCGCGCCATACCGTGGCGCGGGAGCAGCGGGTACAGGGCGCGTGGCCGTCGTCGCGTGGAATTGCGCGGTGTGGCCGCTTATTTCCGCGGCCCACGGGCCGCGGTTCCTTGGGAGGAGGCAATTCGATATGCAGCGCTGGATTCGTTTCGAACACTCGGGCCGGCCCGGTTTCGGCACCCTCGATGATGACACCGTCACGGTCTACGAGGGCGACATGTTTGCGTCGCCGACGCCCACGTCGCGGACCCTCACGCTTCAGTCGGTCAAGGTGCTGACGCCGACGGAGCCGACCAAGATGGTGGCGCTGTGGAACAACTTCCATGCGCTGGCCAAGAAGCTGGACATGCCGACGCCCGAGGACCCCCTGTACCTGATCAAGACCAGCAATTCCTTCCTCGCCTCCGGGGAGACCATCCGCAGGCCCGGCTCCTACGGCGGCAAGGTGACCTACGAGGGCGAGATCGGCATCGTCATCGGCAAGACCTGCCGGGAGGTGTCCGAGGCCGAGGCCGGGGCCCACATTTTCGGCTACACCTGCGTCAACGACGTCACCGCCGTCGAATTGATCCACAAGGACCCCACCTTCCCACAGTGGGTGCGCGCCAAGAGCTTCGACACCTTCGGCGTATTCGGCCCCGTCGTGGCGACCGGCATCGATCCCGCCGGGTTGACCGTCAGGACGGTGCTCAACGGCGACGTGCGTCAGGATTATCCGCTCAGCGACATGATCTTTCCCCCGGCCCGGCTGGTCGGCAGGATATCCCACGACATGACGCTGTATGCCGGCGATGTCATCGCCTGCGGCACCTCGCTCGGCATCGGATCGATGAAGGAGCCGCGCAACACCGTCGACATCGTCATCGACGGCATCGGCACCTTAACCAACGTCTTCGAGCAATAAGGGCATGCGTCCGTGGTTGCACCCGGCGCCCCATTGGGACATTCTGGCCGCCGGTCCGGCGGTCCCGCCGGACGGGACGCCCGCCGCCGGAGATTCCGGCCATTCGATGGATTTGGCTGACCGATACGGACAATCCCCGGCACGGAAAACCGAAAGGAGGGGAGAATGAATATCTGCGTCGTCGGCGCCGGTGCGATCGGCGGTCTGATGGGAGCGAAATTCGCCCTCGCGGGCGAAGACGTCACCCTGATCGACCAGGGGGCGCACCTTACGGCGATCCAGGAGAACGGCCTGAAGCTGATCTGGGAAGACGGCACCGAGTACGTGGCCGACAACATCAAGGCCATCGACGCCGTCGAGGACGCCGGCCCCCAGGACGTTGTCATCCTCGCCCTGAAGGCCCACTACCTGGAATCGGTGGCGGCGAAGATCCCTGCCCTGTTGGGGCCCGAGACCGCGATCGTCACCGTGCAGAACGGCCTTCCGTGGTGGTATTTCCACAAACACGGCGGCGAATTCGACGGACGGCGCCTGACCACCCTCGATCCCACCGGCGTGCTGGGCAAGAATATCGACGGCGACCGCATCATCGGCTGCGTCGTCTATCCGGCGGCGGCGGTCACCGAGCCCGGGGTCATCCATCACGTGGAAGGCGACCGCTTTCCCATCGGCGAACTGGACGGCGCGAAGAGCGACCGCGTCAGGAAACTGTACGACGCCCTGATCAACGCCGGATTCCGCTCGCGCATCCTCGACGACATCCGCTCCGAGATCTGGCTCAAGGCATGGGGCAACCTGTCGTTCAACCCGATCAGCGCCCTCACCCACGCGACCCTGGTCGACATCTGCGAGTTTCCGGAAACCCGCAAGCTCGCCGAGACCATGATGAAGGAAGCCCAGGACATCGCCCATAAACTGGGCATCGAGTTCCGCCACACCATCGAAAAACGGATCGCCGGCGCGGAAAGTGTCGGCGCCCACAAGACCTCGATGCTCCAGGACGTGGAACTGGGCCGGTCCCTCGAGATCGAGGCCCTGATCGGCGCCATCCTCGAGCTCGGCGCCCTGACCAGGACGCCGGCGCCCGCCATCGAGGCCGTTTACGCCTGCGTGAAGCTCCTGAACAGGACCATGCTGCTGGTAGGCGCCGGCGTCACCATGCACGACGCCGCCTGAGCCGCCGCCCCCGGGCCGGGGCGCGCAGGAAACCCTTCAGTACCCCGCCGAACCCGCTGCCGTGGCCTGGGCATACTGCGCCCGCAGGCGCTCCCGTGTGGCCCGGGCATCGACCGTATCCGCCGCGCCCGCGCGGCGGAATTCCACCGCCAGGGTCACCCCGGCCGCCAGATAGGCATAGCCGTAGAAAGGGTCGTAGTAAGGGTCGTAGTAGGGATAGGCGTGGTGGTACGGGTAATGTCCGTAGCGGTGGTGATGCCCGAAATGGAAATAGGGGTAGGGGTAGGGGTCGTAGCCGGTGGTCACCTGCACGTCGTTGTTCCTTTCGGCCACGATGAAGGCCGGGAATCCGTTTGCCAGGGTCAGCTCGGCGGCGCGCCAAAGGGCCAGGTCATAGGCCAGCGCCACCCGGCTTTTCGTGTCCCGGTCCCGCCGTTCGTCCCGGTACGAGGATGTCGCGAGCACCGGCGCGTCGTAGGTGACGAGGTAGCGGGAGTCGGAAACCTGCTGCTCGCGGTAGCCGAAGGTGCCCGCCACCTGGTGGGACGTATACAGGGGATAGACGGGCGCGGGCGCGCACCCGTGAACGACAAGCGCCGCCGCCAGGAGGGCCGCGCGTCTCATGGGCCGGCCCGCGGCAACGGCCGGGGCGCCGGGATGCGGGCGACGCTGGCCACGCCGGCCCGGTCGGTAAGGGAAATCCTGATCGTCCACCGACCGGCGTTTCGCCGATAGGCCGGCGGGTCGGGAAGCGGGATCCGCGCCTCGGTCCGGGTGAGCGCCGGGGCGCCGCGCGGGCCGCCCAGCGGGAAGCTGAACTCCACGCCCACGTCCCCGCCGCTGGTGCCATATCCGCCGACGCCGACGCCGGGGCCGTAGGGGCCGGCGCTTTCCGAAACGGTCTCCCGGGTCAGCTCACGGGCCCGATAGGTCCGCCCGCCGGGCCCCACCAGCTCGACCCGCCCGACACGGTAAATGCCCGTCGGGTCCTTGATCTCGACGACCAGCACGCCGTCCTCGAGCACCGTATGCCAGTCCAGGCTCGGCGGCGCCGGGTCCTCGTAGCCGGGCGCCGACGCGCAGCCGGCGAGCAGCACGATCAGCAGAACACCGAGGTTCTTCATCCGGCAGGTTCCAGATGTGTCCGCCGAAGTTTAGCACGACAGAACCGTTCGCGTCATGGCGCGGACGCGCCCCTGACCGTGGCCCGGTGATCGCGCCGGCGAAGCCGCTTCGTCCGGGAGTCGTTTTTGTCGGTACTAGGCCCGGATGTCGATCAGCGCGCGCAGCATCTCGTCGGCGGTGCGCAGGACGGCGACGGCGGAGCCGTAGGCGACGCGGGCCTGGACCAGATTGGCGAGTTCGCCGGCCAGGTCGACGTTGGAGTGTTCGAGCGCCCCCGCCTGCACGGTGCCGTTTCCGCCGCTTCCCGGCGTCCCCAGCAGGGCCGGGCCGGAGGCGGCGGTCTCGGCGAAGACGTTGCCCGTTCGCGCCTGCAACCCGTCCGCATCGGCAAACGTGGCGAGGGGAATCTGGTAGATGGCCCGCCGTTCGCCGTTGTCGAACAGGGCCGTGACCGACCCGTCGGTGGCGATGGCGACGCCGGAGACGGTGCCGAACCGGGCCCCGTCGGTGTCGATGAAGCCGAGAGTGAAAGCGCCCGAGAACTGGGTCAGCCCGTCGAGGCCCCCGGCGCTGCCCAGGTCGAGGGCGATGTCCAGGCCGGCGCCGCCGGTGGATAAGCCGTCGACCCGGAGGATGGGCGGCGCGGCGCCGTCGACGGTCCCGTCCTGGTCCGTGTCGAACCCCTGCAGCGAGCCGTCGCCGTTGAACACCACGTCGACGGCGAAGGGCGGCCCGCCGGCGCCGCCCTGGCGCGCCGTGCCGGCGACGGCGCCGGCGACGACGGGATCGCCGATGGTCAGGGTGTGGCGGTTGGGGCCCGCCTTGCGGAAGGTCAGTGTCACGTCCAGGGCGTTGCCCAGGGAATCCCGGATGCGGGCGCTGACAGTGACGCTGTCGCCGACGGCGGCGTTGGCGGGCAGGTTGGCGCCGAGGCCGATACGCGTGGTCGGGGCGGCGGTGCCGGCGACCCGGCCGGGGTTCACCGGCTCCGGCGCCGCGCCCGTGGGCCGGCCCGCGCCGTCGGTGGGAAAGGCGAGCAGGCGGAAGCCCGCCGTATTGGCCAGGAATCCGTCGCCGTCCGGGGAAAAGGCGCCGGCGCGGGTGAACAGGCGGCCGCCGCCCGCCGGCCCCTCGACGGCGATGAGACCGTTGCCGGCGACGGCCAGGTCGGTGGGGGAGTTGGTGCTCTCGAGCGCCCCCTGCACGGCCACGGACGGGCGCGCCACGGCCTGCACGCCGCCGGCGGCGAAGCCCCCGCCGGCGCCCTGGTTGGTGACCAGGGTGGTGGCGCGCACCTCGGTCGCCTTGAAGCCGACGGTGCCGACGTTGGCCACGTTGTCGGCCACCGCGGCGATGCGCGCGCCACTGGCGGTCAAGGCGGAAACGGCCGACGCCGTCACCCCGGAAATGGTCATCCCTTTGGCGCTCCGATCCGCGGGGGTCCGGTCACGGGGCGTACCAACGCCGGACGCTCACCCCGTCCGCACTGTGTCGGGGGGACGTTCCGGTGTGTCTCAGTGCACGGTCGCGACGGCCAGGTTCTGGTCGTGGGCCGCGATGAACACTTCACCCAGGGTGTCGAACAGGTCCAGAAAGGTCCCGTCCGCGGCGTAGACCGCATACGCCGAACCGTTCTCGTCCTGGATCGGCCGAGCATAGATAACGTCGTCCATCCGCGACTTCATGAAGTCGTAGAGGGACATGCGAGGGGCGCTGTCATTGGGGGCCTCCGCGCCGGTTCTTTGCCGTGCGAGCGGTTTCATGACATTGGCCTTTATGATATTTTACTTTCTGTACGATATCTGTATTATAGTGTGCATACGGTTGATTATCAACACACTAATAAAAAACGATTTATTTAAAATTTTATACTTATTTTATTGTTCAAATTTCCGGTCGGTAACCGCGGGAAGCCCCTGGCACGGGACGGGCGGAGCACCGTCCGCGGGCGCCGCGAAAGGCGCAAAACCGTTGTCGGACGGCGCGTAGGGCGCCGGTTAAGGACAATCCGGCCACCGTGGCCGGACATGGAGGCAGCGCCTTTCGGTCCCGTGGCCGGGGGGCAGGTATTAAGGTTAATGGACACGATGGGCGTAACAACCACGGACGCCGGGACAACATTCCGCTGCGCGAAATCCCGCCGCGGGAGCCGAATCCGCGCTCGCCAAGGTCCGGGTCCGTGGCGGACGAAGGGTGTGCGGCATGAGTGATCGGTGGGAGCAAACGGCGCCGGGACGGCCGGGGCTCGTCGTCAGCGTCTTCGGTTGGGCGCTGCGCCAGATACTGGTGTGGTCGGTCGTCGCCGGCATCGGTTTCGCCGCCTTCACCTACCGGGACGACCTGTTCGGCCTGTTCGGCCCGCAGGCACCCCGGGAATCCCAGGAACAGCGGACCGCGACGCAACCGGCGCAATCGGCGCAAACGGCGAAAGGCGCCGGGAAAGCCTCCCGCAAAGCCGCGCCGCCGGCCAGCCGCGCCCTTACCATCCGCGCCTCCGCCGGGGGGCATTTCATGATCGAGGCGGACGTGGACGGGGCGGACATCCGCTTCATGGTCGACACCGGCGCCACCGAGGTGGTGCTGACGCCCGAGGACGCCGCCCGCATCGGGTTCGACCTGCGCGACCGTAACTTCACCCGGCATTTCAACACCGCCGGCGGCGTCATCCGGGCGGCGCCGGTGACCCTCAGGCGGCTGCGCATCGGCCAGCTCGTCCTGCGCGACGTCGAGGCCTGGGTCAACGAAGCCCCCTTGTTCGTCTCCCTGCTCGGCATGAGCTTCCTCAAGCGCCTGGACGGCTACGAGGTCCAGGACAACCAGCTGATCCTGTACTGGTAGGGGCGGGCGCCCGGTAGTGGCCTGACGGCCATGGGGGGGGGCTCCGCCCCCACCACCCCCGCCAGGGGTAAACCCCTGGACCCCATAAATCGGGTTCCAGGGGCCGACGGCCCTTGGTGGGGATCAAAGGGGCAACGCCCCTTTGACCTGCGGCCCGGCCAGGGGTGCACCGGAGTCGCTTTCATTTGAATAACGGGCGCGGCTTTTGCGGCTGACGCCGCATCGCAGGCCGCAGGGCCGCTTAGAGCAG
>JBHHXI010000137.1:0-7649 GCA_046756945.1 Rhodospirillales bacterium | reverse complement strand
ATGGGCCCGGCGCCGATGATGAGGACAGAGGCAATATCGGTGCGCTTAGGCATGGGCGGGCTCGCGTTTCAGCGGCCAATGGGGTATCTTGCGCGTTATGTCAAAGCTCCTGGACAAAGCCATCGCCAAGGTGCGCAAGCTGCCGCCCGGTGACCAGGACGCCATCGGCGCGATCATCCTCGACGAGATCGCCGACGAGGCGCGCTGGGCGAAGAAGTTTGCCCAAACCCGCCCCGTGCTCGAAGCCATGGTCGCCCGGGCCGACGCCGAGATCGACGCCGGCGAGGTGTTCCCGCTGGAGTTCCCGAAACGGAAATGAACTCGGCGACGACGAAGCAGTTCTGGAAATGCTTCGATGCCCTGCCGGTCAATGTTCAGCGTCTCGCGGCCGAGGCGTTCGGGCGTTGGCAAGCCGACCCCGGGCACCCGGGGCTCCATTTCAAGCCGGTGAAGGGGCTCAAGGACGTCCATTCCGTCCGAATTGGCGGGGGCTGGCGCGCCATCGGGCGGCGCAAGGGCGGCACCATCTATTGGATATGGATCGGCAGCCACGCCGACTACGACCGGCTCATCGCCCGCTCTTAGGGCGGCCGGAACGAGGGGCGCGGCGCCGATGGTGAGGACAGAGGTTATGTCGGTGCGCTTGGGCATTGGCTGTCACGCCTTGCGGGTGATCATATCGATGAAGCGCCCGAACAGGTAATGGCTGTCCTGGGGGCCGGGCGAGGCCTCGGGGTGGTACTGCACGGAAAAGACCGGCCTGCCCTCGACCTTCAGGCCCTCGAGGGTGCCGTCGAAGAGCGACGTGTGGGTCTCGACCACGCCCGCGGGCAGGGACTCCCGATCGACAACGAATCCGTGGTTCTGGCTGGTGATCGCCACCCGGCCGGTTTCCAGGTCCTTGACCGGATGGTTGGCGCCCCGGTGCCCGAGGTGCATCTTGAAGGTCTTCGCGCCCAATGCCAGGGCCAGAATCTGGTGGCCCAGGCAGATGCCGAACACGGGCAGGCCGCTGGCCAGCAGTCCCTGGACCATGGGCACCGCGTATTCCCCGGTCGCCGCCGGGTCGCCGGGGCCGTTGGAGAGGAATATGCCGTCCGGCCGGTGGCCCAGCACGTCTTCGGCCGACGCCGTCGCGGCGACCACGGTGACCCGGCAGCCGGCGGCGGCGAGGCAGCGCAGGATGTTGCGCTTGGCGCCGAAATCGACGGCGACCACGTGGTAGGCGGGCGCCGTCTGGCGGGCGTACCCGCGGCCGAGCGACCACGCCGCCTCGTCCCAGGAAAACGTCTGGCGGCAGGTCACTTCACGGGCCAGGTCCATGCCCTCGAGCCCCGGCCAGGCGGCGGCCCGGGCGCCGAGGGTTTCGGTGTCGATGTCGCCGTCCCGGGCGTGGACGATGGCGCCCCTGGGGGCGCCGCCGTCGCGAATCCGGCGCGTCAGCCGGCGCGTATCCACCCCGGTGACGGCGACCAGTCCGAACGATTTGAGCCAGGCGTCCAGGTGTCCGCCCGAGCGCCAGCTGGCCGGGTCCGTGATGGCGGTGCGCAGCACGCAGCCGCGCACCGCCGGGGTGGCGGTCTCGATGTCCTCGGCGTTGGTGCCGACGTTGCCGATGTGGGGGAAGGTAAAGGTGATGATCTGGCCGGCGTAGGACGGATCGGTGAGGATTTCCTGGTACCCGGTGACGGCGGTGTTGAAGCAGACCTCGCCCACCGCCGCTCCCTCGGCCCCGGCGCCCAGTCCCCAGAACACCGATCCGTCGTCCAACACCAGGGCGGCGTTGGCTCCGTGCGGACGGGCGCCCCCCGGTGCCGGCACGGGGGCGGCGGCTGGATCGGACATCGGCGGCGAATCCTCAGATTACAGATTGGGGCGCCCCGGCGCCCGGTTCGAGACCGCCTTTCGCCCCGGCGCCGTCGCCGGGCTTTCCGGGAAAGGGTGGCGGCCGATTTGAGCGTGCGGCCAAACCGCCGTTGTCTTAAGCAAAAGCCGTGCCGCCGTCAAGGGCCAAGTCGCGCAAATTATTCTGCTATTTCAATAGGTTAAATTGAATCAAGAAGTTGCCTTTTGGACCGTTATTCGGTAACGTCCACGTTTCCCGAAAATCCTGGGGGGGCGCACCATGCTCCGCACCCGTCTGAACGACGCCCTGAAGGCCGCCATGAAGGCCAAGGAGACGCGGACCATCGCCACCATACGGCTGATCCTGGCGGCGCTTAAGGACCGCGATATCGCCGCCCGCGGCAAGGGCAACCTGGAAGGAATCGACGACGACGGCATTCTCGCCATGCTGCAGTCGATGATCAAGCAGCGGCGCGAAAGCATCGCCTTGTACGAAAACGGGGGGCGGGTGGAGCTGGCCCGGCAGGAGGCCGAGGAAATCACCGTCATCGAGCAGTTCCTGCCCCGGCAATTGGGGGAAGACGAGATGGCGGAGGCCATCATGGCGGTAATCCAGGACGTGGAGGCGAAAAGCCTGAAAGACATGGGCCGGACCATGGCCGCCCTGAAGGAACGCTACGCCGGACGCATGGACTTCGCCAAGGCCAGCGCCCAGGTCAAGGAGCAGCTTGGCTGAACGCCGCCCGGCCCCTGTGAATCGCGGGGATTCCGGGGATAAGGTTTACTGTCGTTCTGTGGTCGGGCGTGTAGGATAGGCAGGCGTCGTCGCCCCTGTGTCCGCCAATTTCCTTGAAGGCATCGACGAACCGGCATGACGTTTTCGCCGCAGTTTCTTGACGAGTTGCGCACCCGTTCGGGCCTCGCCCAGGTGATCGGGCGCCGCGTGCGCCTGACCCGGAAGGGACGCGAGCACATCGGGCTGTGCCCGTTCCACAAGGAGAAGACCCCGTCGTTCACGGTCAACGAGGACAAGGGGTTCTACCACTGCTTCGGGTGCGGCGCCCACGGCAGCGTCATCGACTTCGTCATGAACACGGAAGGCATGAGCTTTCCCGAGGCCGTCGAGCGCCTGGCCGGCGAAGCGGGCATGGAGATTCCGGCCGATACCCCGGAAGAGCGCCGGCGGGCCCGCCAGCGCCAGACCCTTTACGATGTGATGGAGGCGGCCGGCGCCTATTTCGAGAAGACGCTGCGCCTGCCGGAAGGCCGCCAGGGGCTGGCCTATTTTCGCGGCCGCGGCCTGGATGACCAGACCATCCAGCGCTTCCGCCTGGGCTTTGCCGTGGACGCCCGGGGCGCCATCAAGGGGGCGCTGGCCCGCGACGGCATTGCGGAGGACCTGCTGGTCGCCGCCGGCCTTCTGATCCGGCCCGACGACGCCGCCCGCCCGGCGTATGACCGCTTCCGCGGGCGCGTCATGTTCCCCATCGCCGACAAGCGCGGGCGGATCATCGCCTTCGACGGACGCATTCTCGGCGCCTGCGAGCCCAAGTACCTCAACTCCCCGGAAACCCCGCTCTTCCAGAAGGGCCGGGTGCTGTACGGCCTGGCCCAGGCGGCGCCGGCGGCGCGCAAGGAGGGTACCCTGATCGTCGCCGAGGGCTACATGGACGTCATCGCCCTCGTCCAGGCCGGGTTCGAGAACGCCGTCGCGCCCCTGGGCACGGCCCTGACCGAGGACCAGATCCGCGAGCTGTGGCGGCTGGCGCGCGAGCCGGTGCTCTGCTTCGACGGGGACGCGGCCGGCGAGCGCGCGGCGTTCCGCGCCGCCGAACGCGCCCTGCCCCTGCTCAAGCCCGGTTACTCGCTGCGTTTCGCGTTCCTGCTGTCGGGCGAGGACCCGGACAGCCAGATCAAGCGCTACCGGCGGGAATTCATGACCGGTGCCCTCGATCAGGCCCTGTCGCTGTCGGACCTGCTGTGGCGGATGGAAACCTGGAGCCGCCCGCGGAACACGCCGGAGCAGCGGGCGGCGCTCAAAAAGCGCCTGGGCGATCATGCGCGGACCATCAACGATCCGACCGTCCGGTCGCAGTTTCTGCAGGGGTTCAACGACCGCCTGTGGCGGGACCTGCGCCCGGCGGGCCGCCAGGGAGGGCGTGGCCCGGCGCCCACGGTCCGGCTTGATCCCAAGGCCGGCCTCGGCGTGCGCGTGGACCCGTTGCGCCAGGCGCAGCAGGTCCTTCTCGCCATCATCATCAATCATCCCGGCTTTATCGACCGTGTGGAAGACCAGCTCGGATCCATCGGTTTCGGCGACGAATCCCTCGATCACCTGCGCCAGGCCGTGCTGTCGATCCTTTCGGGCGGTGCCGGTGTCGACGCCGATGGGCTGAGGGAGGAGCTGACCCGGCGCGGATTGTCCGAAAGCCTCGATGCCCTGTTCGGCCATGTCCTGGTGCGCCGCCACAGGCTGATCCGGCCCGGGGCGTCCCGCGAAGACGTACAGGCCACGTGGGACGAGAGTTACGCGCTCCTGCGGCGTGCCGCCCTGGGCGCCGAAATGAAACGGCGGAAGGAAGCCGCGGCCGGGGGCTACATGAAAAAAGACGAATGGGACCCGGACCATTCGTTGATCCGGGCGGCATTGGAAGATATGGGGGAATAACAGGCGATGGCACACTATATATGGGCCAATGCCGGGCGACGACGGACGCGATGAGGGTGCCGTGGCGGGTGGAGGGACGGAAACGCCTTGGATTCACGGGGTTTTCGGCGGCTTTCCTTGACAAATGCGGCCGCGAGGACTTAAAGACCTTGACCGGGGGACCGGGGCCTTGATTCGGCGGCGCAGGAACGCCACTTCAGGCATTGCGGTATTTCGGTAATGCCGGACTCGCTGGGCGGTCCGGAGGGGCCGGGGCACGCGTGTTTCGCGTTCTCCGGCGTCACCCCGGAAACGGCCGGGGACGGTTGGAAAGAAGACATTCTGAAAGAGAACGGATTGCCGGCGGACCTCCGGCAACCGCAACCCCGGCCCCAAGGGACGGAAATCCGGGGCCCCGTGCGTGGGTCCGCAAACGGGAAGGCCGGGCGAGGGGAAACAGATGCGGGCCAGCGGGGCGCAACGCCGCCCCCGGGCCCGGGCAAGGGGAATTGACCGTGTCCGCGACGACGATCCGGCTCTGCGCCTAGGCACACCGGGCACGGCGGACTTTTTCACCGGAAGCGACGATTTCATGGCAACCAAAGCGACGACCACGGCAGAATCCAGAGACAGACAGGACGAGAGTTCCGACAGCCCGCTGTTGGATTCGCTTGGCGCGGCGGTCAAGAAGATGGTCGCGGCCGGCAAGGCGCGCGGCTACGTCACCTATGACGACCTGAACGCCGCCCTGCCGCCCGACCAGGTGTCTTCCGAGCAGATCGAGGACACCATGACCATGCTCTCGGAATTGGGCATCAACGTCGTCGAGAACGAAGACGGCGAGGATTCGACGCCCACGGCCGAAGCCGCCGAGACCGAAGCTCCCTCCGGGGGCAATCTGGGTGACGGCGATCTTGGCCGCACCGACGATCCCGTGCGCATGTACCTGCGCGAAATGGGCAGCGTGGAGTTGCTGTCGCGCGAGGGCGAGATTGCGATCGCCAAGCGCATCGAGGCCGGGCGCGAGATGATGATCGGCGGCATCTGCGAGAGCCCGCTCACCATGCGCGCCATCGTCGAATGGCACGACGCCCTGGTCGAGGGCAAGCTGCTGCTGCGCGATATCATCGACCTGGAGGCCACCTACGGCGGCGGCCCCGACGGCGCGATCAGCGGGAACGGAGTGGCCGCAGGCGGGCAGGCCGAGGACGGGCAGGCCGGAGACGGAGAGGCCGAGGGCGCCGAGAGACAGCGCCCCGCCGAGGAAAAAGCCGCCGGCAAGGAAAATGGCGCCGCCGATGGCGGGGATGGGGCGGAGGCCCGCCAGGGAGACGGGCAGTCCGGGGACAGCGACGACACAGACGACGGCGAAGAGACCACCCTCTCCCTGGCCGCCCTGGAGATCAAGCTGACGCCCGAGGTGATCGAGACCTTCGAAAAAATCACCGCCACCTACAAGAAGCTCCACAGGCTCCAGGGGAAGCGCCTCGAGACCCTGCAAAAGGGCGAAAAGGTGAAGCCGGCCCAGGAGAGACGGTACGCCAAGCTGCACGACGAGCTGGTCGTGCTGATGGAGGACGTGCATCTCAATAACGCCCGCATCGAGCAGTTGGTGGCGCAGCTTTACGAGCTCAACCGGGCCCTGATCGGCTTCGAAGGCAGGTTGTTGCGCATGGCCACCAACTGCAAGGTCAAACGCGAGGAATTCCTGCGTCAGTACCGGGGCGACGAACTGGACCCGGGGTGGCGGCGGCGCGTCGGCCGGCTGGTCGGCAAGGGGTGGAAGAAGTTCACCACGAAATACCGCGACGACATCGAAACCGTTCGCGAAGCCATCGCCGAGATTTCCCACGAAGCCGGCCTGCCGGTCACCGAGTTCCGCCGCATCGTCGCCACCGTGCAAAAGGGCGAGCGCGAAGCCGGCAAGGCGAAGAAGGAGATGATCGAGGCCAACCTGAGATTGGTGATTTCGATCGCCAAGAAGTACACCAACCGCGGGCTCCAGTTCCTCGACCTGATCCAGGAAGGCAACATCGGCCTGATGAAGGCGGTGGACAAGTTCGAATACCGGCGCGGCTACAAGTTCTCCACCTACGCCACCTGGTGGATCCGCCAGGCGATCACGCGGTCCATTGCCGACCAGGCGCGCACCATCCGCATCCCGGTGCACATGATCGAGACCATCAACAAACTGGTCCGCACCTCGCGCCAGATGCTGCACGAGATCGGCCGCGAACCGACCCCCGAGGAACTGGGGGTGAAGCTGAGCATGCCCCTGGAAAAGGTGCGCAAGGTGCTCAAAATCGCCAAGGAGCCGATCAGCCTGGAGACGCCCATCGGCGACGAAGAGGACAGCCATCTGGGCGATTTCATCGAGGACAAGAACGCCGTCCAGCCCCTGGACGCGGCCATACAGGCCAATTTGCGCGAAACCACCACCCGGGTCCTGGCCTCGCTGACGGCGCGCGAGGAGCGCGTGCTGCGCATGCGTTTCGGCATCGGCATGAACACCGACCACACCCTGGAAGAGGTGGGCCAGCAATTCTCCGTCACCCGCGAGCGCATACGCCAGATCGAAGCCAAGGCGTTGCGCAAGCTCAAGCACCCCTCGCGCTCGCGCAAGCTGAGAAGCTTCCTCGATTACTAGAGGTCAGAGGACAGAGGACAGAGATCAGAGGTTCGCGGGCGAACTGTTTGTATCTGTCCTCTGTTTTCTGATATCTGATCCCTGACCTCTGGCTCCGGGCCCGTAGCTCAACTGGTTAGAGCCGGCCGCTCATAACGGTCTGGTTGCAGGTTCGAGTCCTGCCGGGCCCACCAATATTTCAATAACTTATCAAAAAACCCGGTGGCTATCTATCCCATGTAAGTGCAATGTAAGTGCAGAGATCTCACTGGTACTTAACACAAATGATGGTGCGAAAATGGCAGCGTCGATGAAAAATGGTTTATCTGACCGATTAGAGGTCGGTTGTGGATACGTCGGTCTCACGAAGGTGGCGCAGCAACAGGCATCTCACCAGGACATCAGGCTCATAACCTGAAGGTCGCAGGTTCGAATCCTGCCCGTGATTTGAACCTGCGGCAAGGCTGTTGCAACGTTCCGTGATCCGCAGATGCGTTTCCCTGTTATCGCGGGAAAATTCCCTGTTCGGCT
>JBHHXI010000136.1:0-7704 GCA_046756945.1 Rhodospirillales bacterium | reverse complement strand
CGCATCATAGGCCGGAGAGTGACCACCCGCGATTACGCTATGTGTCAAATGATCACGGGCATTTCAATCGGAAGTTCATTGGCGTGAAACGGTGAACGGTCGCCATAGAACACGGATGGACACGGATGAAAATTCGTCTCGGCGAACGCACAAAATCGCCTACCGAAGGAACCACCCGCACAGGCTTTCGAAGTCTGGAACGTATACCGAATACGGGATTTCCGAATGAAGGGGTTGCCTCTCACCCTTCGACAATCTCAGGGTGAGGACCTCATGGTGCGCGTGTCGAAACACAAGGTCCGCGACCAGGACTCAACGATTTCTGAAATGCCGTATTTTCGTCCCCGGGCCGCGGGTTCGTGGCCGCCTGTCCTGCCGGGTCCGCCGCCTCAGGCCGCCAGCTTGTCCAGCTCGCGGGTGATCGCCTCGCCCATCACCGCGGTGGAGACCTTGGCCTTGCCGGGCTGCATGATATCGGCCGTGCGCAGCCCGCCGTCGAGCACCCGGCGCGCCGCGGTCTCTATGAGATCGGCGTCTTCGCCCATGTCGAAGGAGTAGCGCAGGCACATGGCGAAGCTGAGCAGGGTGGCCAGTGGATTGGCCAAGCCCTTGCCGGCGATGTCGGGGGCGGTTCCGTGCACCGGCTCGTAGAGGGCCAGGCGCCGGCCGCTGTCGTCCACGGCGCCCAGGCTGGCCGAGGGCAGCATGCCCAGGGAACCGGTCAGCATGGCCGCGGTGTCCGAAAGCATGTCGCCGAAAATATTGTCGGTGACGATGATGTCGAACTGCTTGGGGTTGCGCACCAACTGCATGGCGCAGTTGTCGGCGTACATGTGGCTCAGCTCGACCCCGGGGAACTCGGTGTCGTGGATCTTCTGCACCTCCTCGCGCCACAGGATGCCGCTTTCCATGACGTTGGCCTTTTCGACCGAACAGACCCTGTTGCCGCGCTTCCCGGCCAGCTCGAAGGCGACCCGGGCGACGCGCTGGATCTCGGGCGTCGTGTAGACCTGGGTGTTGACGCCCCGCCGCGTGCCGTCGGGCAGGTCCTCGATGCCCCTCGGCTCGCCGAAATAGAGGCCGCCGGTGAGCTCGCGCACGATCATGATGTCGAGGCCCGCGATCACCTCCTTCTTCAGGGTCGAGGCGTCGGCCAGGGCGTCGAAGACCACCGCCGGGCGCAGGTTGGCGAACAGGTCCATGTCCTTGCGCAGGCGCAGCAAGCCGCGCTCGGGCTTGTCCGCGAACGGCAGATCGTCCCACTTGGGCCCGCCGACGGCGCCCAGCAGAACGGCGTCCGCCTCCATGGCCCGGGCCATGGTTTCGTCGGTGATGGGCGTGCCGTGGACGTCGTAGGCGGCGCCGCCGACGAGTTCTTCCTTGACGTCGAACGTGGCGGCGCGCTTTTTCGCCATCCAGTCGATGACGCGCCGCACCTCGCCCATCACTTCCGGGCCGATGCCGTCGCCGGGCAGGATCAAAAGCCTTTTGTTGGCGGGCATGGAGTCGCCCCTCCTTTACCTGTCGGCCGGTCGGGTGGGCCGGAGTTGCAGGGCGGACGCCCCGTCAGGAATACAGCCAGGGCTGGGCCTCTTTTTGCCTGGCCTCGAATTCGTCGATCTTTTCGGCCTTCTCCAGGGTCTGCGCGATGTCGTCGATGCCGTTCAACAGACAGTGCTTGTCGAAGGGGTCGATGTCGAAGGCGACGGAGGCGCCGTCGGGGCCGGTGATCACCTGGTTTTCCAGGTCCACGGTGAGGGTGGCGTTGGCGCCGCGCCCGGCGTCGTCCATCAGCCTGTCGACGTCCGACTCGGGCAGGCTGACGGGCAGGATGCCGTTTTTCACGCAGTTGGCATAGAAGATGTCGGCGAAGCTGGGGGCGATGACGCAGCGGATGCCGAAGCCGAGAAGCGCCCACGGCGCGTGCTCGCGCGACGAACCGCAGCCGAAGTTCGTCCCCGCCACCAGGATGCTTGCGGTGCGGTAGGGCGGCTTGTTGAGCACGAAATCGGGATTCTCGCTGCCGTCCTCGCGGTAGCGCATCTCGAAGAACAGGTTGCCGCCGAAGCCCGTGCGCTTGATCGACTTGAGGAACTGCTTGGGGATCATCATGTCGGTATCGACGTTGATCATCGGCAGGGGCGCGGCGACGCCGGTCAGCGTGGTGAATTTTTCCATCGCCCTCTTCCCTCCCCCTCAGGCCAGCTTGCGCACGTCGGTGAGATGCCCGCTCACGGCCGCCGCCGCGGCCATGGCCGGGCTCACCAGATGCGTCCGCCCGCCGGCGCCCTGGCGTCCCTCGAAGTTGCGGTTCGACGTCGACGCGCAGCGCTCGCCCGGTTTCAGCTTGTCGGCGTTCATGGCCAGGCACATGGAGCAGCCCGGCTCGCGCCATTCGAAGCCGGCCTCGATGAAGATGCGGTCCAGCCCCTCGGCCTCGGCTTCTCTCTTGATCAGGCCCGAGCCGGGAACGACCAGGGCGCCCACCCCCTGGGCCACCTTGCGGTTCTTGGCCACGGCCGCCGCGGCGCGCAGGTCCTCCATGCGGCCGTTGGTGCACGACCCGATAAAGACCCGGTCCACCGCGATGCCGTCGAGCGGCGTGCCGGGGGCGAGGCCGATGTAGGAGAGCGAGCGCTCCATGGCCTTGCGCCGGCCCTCGTCGGGCTCCCCGGCCGGGTCCGGCACCGCGCCGGTGATCGGCAGCACGTCCTCGGGGCTGGTGCCCCAGGTGACCTGGGGGGCGATTTCGGCCGCGTCGATCACCGTTTCGCTGTCGTAGGCGGCGCCGTCGTCGGACGGCAGGCTCCGCCAATGGGCCACCGCCCGCTCCCAGGCGCCGTCCGCGGGCGCCATGGGCCGGCCCCTGAGATAGTCGAAGGTGGTCTCGTCGGGGGCGATCAGACCGGCGCGGGCGCCGGCCTCGATGGTCATGTTGCACACGGTCATGCGGCCTTCCATGGACAGGTCCCGCACCGCCTTGCCCGCGTACTCGATGACGTGGCCGGTACCCCCGGCGGTACCGATGGCGCCGATGATGGCGAGGATCAGGTCCTTGGCGCCGACGCCGAAGGGAAGATCGCCGTCGACCGTGATGCGCATGTTCCTGGCCGGCTTCTGGACCAGGGTCTGGGTCGCCAGGACGTGCTCCACTTCCGAGGTGCCGATGCCGAACGCCAGCGCCCCGAAGGCGCCGTGGGTGGCGGTGTGGGAATCGCCGCAGACGATGGTCAGGCCGGGCAGGGTGAAGCCCTGCTCGGGCCCGATGATGTGGACGATGCCCTGGCGCTCGTCGGCCATCGGGAAATACGGGATATCGAAGTCGGCGCAGTTCCTGTCCAGGGCCTCCACCTGGATGCGCGATTCGGCGTCGGCGATGCCGCCCGAGCGGTCCGTGGTGGGCACGTTGTGGTCGGCCACGGCGAGGGTGGCGTCGGCCCGGCGCACGGCGCGCCCGGCGGCGCGCAGGCCCTCGAAGGCCTGCGGGCTGGTCACCTCGTGCACCAGGTGGCGGTCGATATAGAGCAGGCAGGTGCCGTCGTCCTGCGCGTCCACCAGGTGGCCTTGCCAGATCTTGTCGAACAGGGTGCGCGGTTCACTCATCTTCTTGGCGTCGCCTCCGGCCGGCATCCCGCCCGCCGGCGGGCCGGCGGCGGACGCGGATACTCGTAGCGCCGATCGGCCGCGGAATCAATCGCCCACTGGGAAACCGTGAACGCACGTCGATTCTAAGGTACCTTGTCGATGGTGCCGTTGGATGACCGCTGGATGGTCCGCGAGGGCGGGCGGACGCCCGCCGGATCGCGCCGGAAGAGAGGCACGTAAGTGGGGAGTATTATGTGAATCGCGCTTCCACCACCTGGCGAACGCCGACGCTGATCATTCTCGCCGGCTGCCTGATTTCCCTCCTCAATTTCGGGGTGCGTGCCGGCTTCGGGCTGTGGCTCGATCCCATGTCGCGAACGTTCGAATGGAGCCGCGAGGTGTTCGCGCTCGCCGTCGCCATCCAGAACCTGATGTGGGGCGCGGCGCAGCCCTTCGCCGGCGCGCTGGCCGACAGATACGGCACCGGCCGGGTGCTGGCGGCGGGCGGCGTGCTCTACGCCGCGGGCGTCTTTCTCATCGCCTTTTCCGGCACGCCGACGACGCTCACGCTGTCCCTCGGACTCCTCGTCGGCCTCGGCGTCGCCGGCTCGTCCTTCGCCATCGTGCTCGCGGCCTTCGGCCGCACGGTGCCGGCGGACCGGCGCTCCAGGGCCCTCGGCCTGGGTACGGCGGCGGGTTCCCTGGGCCAGTTCCTTCTCGTTCCGGCGGGCCAACTGTTCCTCGATGCCTATGGCTGGCAGGCGGCCCTGATCATCCTCAGCCTTTTCCCGCTCGCCATCGTGCCGCTGGCCACGGTGCTGGTGGGGCGCGCCGAGGCGGCGCCCGGGGAACGCCACCAGTCGCTGGGCGCGGCGGTGCGCGAGGCGGGCGGTCACCGCGGCTATCGGCTGCTGGTTGCCGGATTCTTCGTCTGCGGCTTCCACGTGGCGTTCATTCAGACGCACCTGCCGTCTTACATCACCGACCTTGGACTGACGCCCGAGCTGGGCGCCTGGGCGCTCGCCACCATCGGGCTCTTCAACATCGTCGGCGCCTATACCTCCGGCGTGCTCGGCGGCAAGTACAGCAAGAAATACCTGCTCAGCTCCCTTTACGTTACCCGCGCGGTCGTCATCGCCCTGTTCGTCCTGTTCCCGGCCAGTGTTACCTCGGTGCTCATGTTTTCCGTTGCCATCGGGCTCCTGTGGCTGTCCACCGTGCCGCTGACCTACGGCGTGGTCGCCCAGATCTTCGGCCCCCGCTACATGGCGACCCTGTTCGGTTTCGTCTTCTTCAGCCACCAGTTGGGCGCCTTCTCCGGCGTCTGGCTGGGCGGATATCTCTTCGCGGCGACGGGATCGTACATGATGGTCTGGTGGATGACCGTGGCGCTCGCCCTGTTCGCGGCGCTGGTGCACCTGCCGATCGACGACCGCCAGGTCGTCAGGCCGGCGGAGACGGGATGACACCGAAAGCCGAAACGACCGGGTCGCGGCCGACGGGTTTCCGATCGCGTGATCGCCGGCTATTACTATCGGGCGATCCGGAAATCCCGCGTGCAACAGGGCGAGGTGTCCCGAGGTGAGCCCGGCAAGACGGTCCGTCATTTTGTCCATCATCGGGGGCATGATGGCCGCCTCCTACCTGGACAGCGAAGGCATCGTGGACCTGGGTTACGGGTTCCCGCGCGGTGGCTTCGCCGAGGGCGCATTCATCGCGATTTCCGGCGCCGTGGCGGGCTACGCGGTTTTGCTGGCCTTCCGCAAGCTGCGGGATTTCGCGCGCCGCGACAAGCCGTAGGGAGATATCAAGACAGCCGGTGTGCCGATTCCACCGTCCGGGTGCCGGTACGCGGGCCGTCATTCGGCCTTTTCGGACGCGCCCTTCTTTTTCGCCTTCTTTTCGGATTTCGCGCCAGGGGAGCCGGCGTCCTTGGCCTCGCTTTTTTTCGCCTTCTTTTCGGTTTTCGCGCCAGGGGACCCTGCGTCCTTCGCCTCGCTTTTTTTCGCCTTTTTCTTGCGCTTGGCGGGCTTGTCCGTCCCGCCGGCGGGCGCCTCGGCGGCGGGAGCCTCGGCGACCGCCGCCTCCACGGCGTCACCGCCGTCCCCGCCCGGGGCGGCCGCGTCCGCCGCGGCATCGGCCACGCCTTCGCCCATGTCGTCAAGCATGGCGGATCGCCGTTCCACCTTTTCGGTGATGCGCGCCCTCTTGCCGGTGAGCCCGCGCAGGTAATAAAGCTTGGCCCGCCGCACGTCGCCCCGGCGCACCACGTCGATGGCGGCGATGGCGGGCGAATAGAGCGGGAAGACCCTTTCGACGCCCTCACCGTACGAGATCTTGCGCACCGTGAACGACGAGTTCAGGCCGTCGTTCTTGCGCGCGATGCAGACGCCCTCGAAGGCCTGAACGCGCTCGCGCGAACCCTCGACCACCTTGACGCTGACCCTCAGCGAATCGCCGGGCCGGAACCGGGGAACGGGGCGGTCCGCGGTCAGCTTTTCGAGCTGTTCCTGTTCGAGTTCCTTGATCACGTTCATGGCACACAATCCTTCGTCTTAAGCATTTTCGCGCCCGGCTTCCCGGGTCTCGACGTAGCGCGACCACAGGTCCGGGCGGCGTTCCTGGGTAACCTTTTCGGCCTGGGCCCGGCGCCAGGCGTCGATGTTGTCGTGGTGGCCCGAGGTCAGCACCGCCGGCACCTCGCGCTCCTGCCACACCCGGGGCCGGGTGTATTGGGGATATTCGAGCAGCCCCCGTTCGAAACTCTCCTCCGCCAGCGACCGGGCGCTGCCGATGACACCGGGCAGCAGGCGCACGCAGGCGTCGATCAGCGCGATGGCCGCCGGCTCGCCGCCGGACAGGACGAAATCCCCGAGGCTGATCTCTTCGGCGCCGCGCGCCTCGAGCACCCGTTCGTCCACGCCCTCGTAGCGCCCGCACAACAGAACCATCCCCGGCCCCTGGGCGAGACCGCGCACCCGCGTCTGGGTCAGCGGGCGACCGCGTGGCGTCAGGTGAATCAGCGGCAGCCGGCGAGCCGTCTCCAACGCCGCCTCGATGGCCCGATCCATCACGTCGGCAAGCATCACCATGCCCGGCCCGCCGCCGAAAGGGGCGTCGTCCACGGTCCGGTGTTTATCGCGCGCGAAGGCGCGTATGTCCACCGTTTCCAAGGCCCAGCCCCCTTTCTCCAGGGCCTGGCCGGCGAGGGTCAGGCCGAGGGGTCCCGGGAACATTTGCGGAAACAGGGTGAGGACCTTGACGGTCCACACGGACCCGCGCTTTTGCACACTCATACCTCGTCCTCTCCGGTGGCCGCGCCGTCCGCCGCGTCTTCCGGCGCATCGAGCAGACCGGGGGGCGGGTCGATCATCAGGCGTCCCCCGGCCACGTCCACTTCCGGCACCACGGCGCGGGTAAAGGGCACCATTACCACGCCGCACCGGTCCCCGGCGATTTCCAGAACCGGACCGGCGCCGAAATCGCAAACGGCCCGCACCGTGCCCAGAACCTCGCCCGCCGCGCCGGCCGCCAGTTCGGCGCGGAGCCCGATAAGGTCGGCGTGGTAGTACTCATCCACGCCGGGCTCCGGCAGCGCCGCGCGCGGCACGTGGAGCCGCACGCCCTTGAGCGCCTCGGCGGCGTCCCGGTCCTCCACCCCGTCGATCCGGGCGACGAGCTGTCCCTTGGCGCCGCCGGTCACCCGAACCCGGAACGAGCGACCGCCGGTTTCGTCACAGAGGGTCCCGTACCGGGCAAGGTCGGACGGATCGGCGGTGAAACTCCTGATCCGCACCTCGCCCCGCAGTCCCCGGGGCCCGGTGACGACGCCGAGGCAAACAAGGTCGGCCGCCCGTTCGCGCCTTCGTGCCGCCATGGCACCCCGGTCTCAGCCGCCCCCTTTATCGTCGGCCGGCTTGTCATCGGCCGGTTTGTCGTCGGCCGGGGGCTCTTCTGCGACCTTCTCCGCCGACGGCGCTTCCGCGGGAGCGTCCTCGTCGGCCTTCGCGGCCTCGTCGGCCGGCTTGTCGTCGGCCGGGGCCTCCGCGGGCGGGGCCTCGCCGGCGGCCTTGTCGGCCCCGGCGTCCGGCTCCCTGGCCGCGGCCTCGTCGGCCGGCT
>JBHHXI010000135.1:0-7734 GCA_046756945.1 Rhodospirillales bacterium | reverse complement strand
CCACCGCGATGAGGGCGGCGGCGACGCGGCGGTCTTCGCCGAGCAACACGTTGAAGGTGCGGCAGGCGGCGCCGGTGTCCATCCACTCGAGGGCGACGCCGGCGGCGCGCAAGCGTCGGGCCAATCCCGCCGGCGCCGGGTCGAAGCGGGCGCCGCACCCGACAAGTAATATTTCGGTGGACACGTCCCCGCCCGTCACCGCGTCGAGGGACGCCAGGGTGATCGCCGCCGGCTCGCGGACGGGCCAGGCCACGGTACGTTCGGGAAACACCAGCACCGAGCCCCGGAAAACCTGGCCGGCAATGCGGAATTGTCCGTCGCCATAGCCCTGGATGAGCTGGCGCCCGGAAGCGACCAGGGGCGTGATGTCCAACGGGTCTACGGCGTCTGTTCGACCGCCGCCTCCTTCCCTTCGCCGCCGGCGCGGCGCCCGAGGTCCAGATAGAGCAGCAGAGGCACCGCCAGGCACGCCGACGAATAGGTGCCGATGACCACGCCCCAGATCATGGCGAAGCTGAACCCCCGGAGCACCTCGCCGCCGAGCACGTACAAAGCCAGAAGCGCCAGCAGCGTGGTGACACTGGTCATGACCGTGCGGGAAAGCGTTTCATTGATGCTGCGGTTGAACAGCTCGGTCAGGGGCATGGTCTTGAACTTACGCAGGTTTTCGCGCACCCGGTCGAACACGACAACGGTGTCGTTGATGGAATAGCCGGCGATGGTGAGGACGGCCGCCACCGTCGACAGGTTGAATTCCAGCCCGAGAAGCGAAAACAGCCCGATGGTGGACAGCACGTCGTGGACCAGCGCGGCCACGGCGCCGAGGCCGAACTGCCACTCGAAGCGGAACCAGATGTAGACCAGGATGGCGAGTATGGCGAAGGTCACCGCCATGACCCCGTCCCAGAACAGCTCCTCGCTGACCTTGGGGCCGACGACTTCGGTGCGCCGGTACTCCACCGCCGGCCCCAGGGCCGCCTTGACCGCTTCCACCGCCGCCTGCTGGGCCTTTTCGCTGCCTTCCTGGCGCTGGACGCGGATGAGAACCTCGGTCGGGGCGCCGAACTCCTGCAGGGCGACCTCGCCGAGGCCCAGACCCGACAGCGCCAGACGCATGGCGCCCAGGTCGGCGGCGTCCGGCGTGCGCACCTCGATGAGGATGCCGCCCTTGAAGTCGATGCCGTAATTGACCCCCTTGACCGTGAACATGCCCACCGACATCACCACCAGAAAGCCCGAGAAGACGAAGAAAATCATCCTCCTGGCGATGAACTGGAGGTTGACGCCGGCGGGTATGAGCTTCAGGCCGCGCATGACGAAGACATCTATACCGGGAGAGTCTGGGGCCGGACGCGCCTGAGCCAGGCGATGACCAGAAGCCGCGTCAGCATGATCGCGGTGAACATGGAGGACACGATGCCGATGGAAAGCGTCACGGCGAACCCGCGCACCGGCCCCGAGCCGAACACATAGAGGAGCACCGCGGCGATCAGTGTCGTGACATTCGCGTCGATGATGGTCGTGATGGCCCGCGAGTATCCCGCGTCGATGGCCGAAATCGGCGTCCGCCCGACGCGGACTTCCTCGCGGATGCGTTCGAAGACGAGCACGTTGGCATCCACGGCCATACCGATGGTGAGCACGATGCCGGCGATGCCCGGCAGCGTCAGCGTCGCCTGCAGGACCGACAGCGCCGCCACGATCAGCACCATGTTGGCCGCCAGCGCCACATCGGCCATGAGGCCGAACAGGCCGTAGGCCACCACCATGAAAACGATCACCAACAACAGCCCGATAATGCTGGCCACCTTGCCCGCGGCGATGGAATCGGCGCCGAGGCCGGGGCCGACGGTGCGTTCCTCCAAGATGGTCAACGGCGCCGGCAGGGCGCCGGCGCGCAGCAAAAGCGCCAGATCCTGCGTCTCCTGCACGGAGAAACGGCCGCTGATCTGGCCTGAGCCGCCGAGGATGGGCTCGCGGATCACCGGCGCGCTGATGACCTTGCCGTCGAGCACGATGGCGAAGCGGACGCCCACGTTCTTGCGGGTGACGTCGGCGAAGCGCTTGCCGCCCGACGTATCGAAGCGGAAGGTGACCACCGGCTGATTGTCCCGCGAATCAAAGGAAGCCCGGGAGTCGATCAGGGTGTCGCCGCTGACCATGACCCGCTTCTTGATCAGGTACATGCGGGGGCGGCCGTCGGACAGGAACTCGTCGGCCGAGGGCATGAGTTTGGAACCCGGCGGCACCCGCCCGGCCAGGGCCTCGGAAAGGGACGCCTTCTCGTCCACCAGATGGAAGGTCATCTTGGCGGTCTTGCCGAGCAGGCGCTTCACCCGCTCCGGATCGTCGATGCCGGGAAGCTGCACCAGGATGCGGTCGTCGCCCTGGCGCTGGATGGTGGGTTCGCGCACGCCCGTTTCGTCGATGCGCCGGCGCACGATCTCGATCGACTGACTGACCGCCGACAACCGCCAGTCCCGCACCGCCTGCTCGGTGAGGCTGAGGGTGATGCGCCCGTCTTCGGCGAGCTCGGCCTGGGTCGTCGCCGGGTCCACCTGGCGCACCAGCCGGCGCGCCTCCTCGGCCCGGGCCGGGTCCCTGACGGTGACGGTGACGGTGTGGCCCTCGACCCCCAGGCGCTGATAGCGGATGCGCGCCTTGCGCAGGGCGACGCGCACGGAATCGACCATCGACTCCATGCGTTCGCGCAGCACCGCATCCACCTCCACCTCGAGCAGCAGATGCGATCCCCCCTGCAGGTCCAGGCCCAGGCTGACCTGCTTGTGGGGCAGCCAGTCGGGCAGGGCCTCGGCCTGCCGCGCGCCAAGGAAATTGGGCGCCGCGAAGAGGAACCCGAACCCGCACACGGCGAGGACGAGAATAACCTTCCACCTGGAGAAATAGACCATGGGGGAGCGCGCGGCCCGTTACTTGTCCTTGCCGCCGAACAGACCCTTGAGAATGGAGCCCGTGCCCTGCGGTTGCGCGGCCGGCGCCTCGGCCGCGCGCCCCTTTTTCGCCCCCTGCACCGGCTCGGTCTTGGAGATCACGCTGGCGATCAGGGCCCGCTGGACACGCACCTTGACGCCGTCGGTGATCTCCACCGCGAGCTCCTTGTCGTCGATCACCTTGGTCACGGTGCCGACGATGCCACCCCCGGTGACCACCCGGTCGCCCCGGCGGATGGCGGTCAGCATCTCCTTGTGCTGCTTCTGCTTTTTCTGCTGGGGACGGATGAGCAGGAAATAGAAGACGACGAAGATCAACACCAGCGGCAGCAACGCCTGGATCCCGCTAGCACCATCACCCCCGGCTTGCGCGAACGCTGGCGAGACGAACATGGGGAAACTCCTCGAAAATATCGGCAAGGCCAGCCGGACTATAACGGCACGCACGCCACTTGCAAACGCTAAGGGGCGGCGCCGGCCCGCCGTTGACCTGGGTGCGCCGTATGGTAGGGTTTCGCCCGATGTCCGATCCCGATCTTGGCCCCTTGCTCAGGCGCGTCGCCGATGCGCTGGACCGGCTCGCCCCGGCGCCGCCGGAGACGGCCGGGCCCAATTCCGCCGACGCCTTCGTCTGGTACGCCGAGCAGGCGCGCCTGCAGGCGGTGGACGCGGTCAACTGCATCGAGCTCGCCCTGCTCAGGGGCATCGACCGCCAGCGCGACACCTTGCTGGAAAACACCCGGCGGTTCGCCGCCGGCCTGCCCGCCAACAACGCGCTCCTGTGGGGGGCGCGGGGCATGGGCAAGAGCTCGCTGATCAAGGCGGTGCACGCGGCCCTGAACGCGGAAAAGCCGGGCTCCCTGGCGCTGGTGGAAATCCACCGCGAAGATACCCCGTCCCTGCCCCGGCTCCTCGACCTGCTTAAAGGCTGGGACCGGCGCTTCGTGCTGTTCTGCGACGACCTGTCCTTTGCCGGCGACGACACCTCGTTCAAGTCCCTGAAAGCGGTGCTGGAAGGGGGGATCGAGGGGCGGCCCGACAACCTGGTGTTTTACGCCACGTCGAACCGCCGCCACCTGATGCCCCGGGAGATGATCGAAAACGAGCGCTCGACCGCCATCAACCCGGCCGAGGCGGTGGAGGAGAAGGTCTCCCTTTCGGACCGCTTCGGGCTGTGGCTGGGCTTCCACGTCTGCGACCAGGAGACCTATTTCGCCATCGTCGAGGGCTACGCCGCCCGCTACGGCCTGGACGTGCCGGCCGGCGACCTGCTGGCCGAGGCCGGCGAATGGTCGGTGACCCGGGGCGCGCGCTCGGGCCGGGTCGCCTGGCAGTTCATCCAGGACCTGGCGGGACGCCTGGGCAAACGGCTGGAGTGAACCGGACCGGCTCCGAGGCCGGCGGGAATGCCCGCCGGCGAGAGCGCAGTTAGTCGGTGCGCATGTCCTCTGCTAACGAGCAACGTACCGCTACGACGATGGTTTACTGTGTTCACTGCGTAACCCCGCAAGAAAGCAGGTGACAAGCGTGTCCGCCAACGCCGGCACCGTTTCACTCGCAACAAGCTTGCCGGTGCTTTCCAGCGAACAAATACCATGCAGGCTTGACCACAGAACCCGCGCGGCGTGGTGCCGTTCGGTTTCCCGGCCGGGAGGAAACAGCGGTCCCAGGGCCTGTTCCACTAGGCCGAGCAGCCGAAGAATCTTTTCGTGATGCCAGTCGGGGGGTTGTCTGGGCTCCGGCAGGCGATGTTCGAAGAGTACGCTCCACACCTTAGGGTGATCGTCGACGAACTCGATGTAACCTTCGGCCAAGGCGCGAACAGCGGTTTCCGGTTCGCCGTTCTGCGGTAGGTCCGCCAACGCCGTGTAGAGGGCATCGAGGGTGCGACCATTCAAATGAACGATCAAATCGTCCAGGTCCTCGAACAAGTTATAGATGGTGCCGACGGTATACCCGATATCCCGGGCAATGCGGCGTGCGGCCAGGCCGCGCAATCCCTCTTTTTCGGCGATCACCCGCGCCGACTCCAAGGCCAAATCGTAAAGCTCCTCGCGGCTGTGGTCTGACCGTCGCGCCATTTGCGAAACCCTTCTTTTCAAAAAAATTGAACGCTGATTAAAAAATATATTGATCATCGTTTAATTTCAAGCTAAGATAATTAAGCACTGTTTAATTAATGTGGTCGTTGACGGAGTCGAAAAGATGGAAAGCGCTGTGGTGATCCTGGTCGTGGGCCTGATCCTGTGGGGGGTGTGGCGGATGGTCCGTCACATGCCGGAAAGTCCGGTCGACCTGTCGAAGAGGCCGCTGGACGACGGCGAGGACCGTTCGGCCCTGGGCGATAGAGAGGGTGGGTTGGATTGGGACGAGGGGTTGAACGAATTTCTGGACCTCGGCTGACGCGATCACGCACAGATACGCGCGGCGGCGGGCGGTTGACAACCGCGTTTCTGTGTTAGCCGATTGTCGATTGGGGAGAGACAATGGTTGTGAAAATCCTTACGGGAATGGCCGGTTTGGTCCTCGCTTTGTTAGCCGTGATCGCGGTTAATACGCTGCGGATTGGCCCCCCGCCACTGCCGGAAATCCTACCGCCAACGGAAATCGCCATTGACACGACAGCGATGGCGCAGCGCTTGGCCCAGGCGGTCCGTTTCCCGACCGTCTCCCATGGCCGCGAGGCGCCGGTAGCGGATGAGGCTCTCCGGGGCCTGCGCGGTTTCATCACCCAAAGCTTTCCCCTGGTGCATAAGACCCTGAAGCGGGAACTCATCAACGGTTACAGCCTGCTCTATACCTGGGACGGCACCGACCCCGAACTTCGACCGATCCTATTGGCGGCGCACATGGACGTGGTGCCGGTGGAACCGGGCACGGAAAAAGACTGGACGCATCCACCCTTCGCCGGCGTTGTCGCGGACGGTTTCATCTGGGGCCGGGGCACCATGGATATGAAGGTATCACTCATCGGAATCCTAGAGGCGGTCGAATACCTTCTGGGCCAGGACTTCGTGCCAAAACGCACGATCTACCTCGCCTTCGGGCACGATGAGGAATTGGGTGGCCCGAATGGCGCGACCAAAATCGCCGAGTTTCTGGAAAAACGCGGCGTGCACCTTTACTTCACCCTCGATGAAGGCCTAGTCATCACCCACGGCATCATCCCCGGGGTGGCCAAGCCAGCCGCGCTCATCGGCCTGGCAGAAAAGGGATTTGTCACTCTGGAACTGATCGCACGGGGCCGAGGCGGCCATTCCTCGATGCCGCCGACAACCACGGCGGTGGGCAGGCTCGGCCGGGCAATTCAGCGGCTGGAAACCAACCAAATGCCGGCAGCACTGCGGCGCCCGGCGGCTGATATGTTCGAGCATCTGGCGCCGGAAATGCCCATTCCGATGCGTGCGGTTCTGGCCAATCGGTGGCTTTTCGAGCCGTTGCTAATATCGCGGCTTGAGGAAAACGCCGCGACCAACGCGCTGATCCGGACCACCACTGCGCTCACCATGATCGCAGGCGGCGTCAAGCCGAACGTGGTGCCTCAGGAGGCTCGGGCGGTGATCAACTTCCGAATCCTTCCCGGGGACTCCGGTGACTCCGTGACTGAACACGTTCAAGCGGTGATCGACGATCCAAACATCGAGGTTCGATCATTCGGTAAAGTTCCGTCGGCGCCTTCGCCGGTTTCGAATGTAGGCTCGGCCAGCTTTGCGGCTCTCCGTCTGACCGTCCGGCAGGTGTTCCCTGATGTCGTGGTGGCGCCCGGCTTGCTCATGGGGCGCACCGACAGCCGGCATTATGTGCGGATCACGGAAAACAGTTACCGTTTCCTACCCATGCAGCTCACAAATCAGGATCTCAAGCGTATCCACGGCACAGACGAGCGGATCGCCATCAAGAACTACGCCGAGATTATCCGGTTCTATGTCCAACTGTTACTGAACACCGCCGTTGAGTAGCTGTGACACAGCGTACCGAATCGAACCTTTTCCCGGATCCCTGTGGAACGGGAGTTTCCTGGAGTCATCATAGGCGGTCGTGGGGCCGATAGGCGCCGTCGTTTCCAATGCCTTCCGGCTGTCGCGAAAGACATAGCGCTTGCCGCGAACAGTAGCATCCGGCGGGCGATTGGTGCGCTCGAAGGAGTCGAATCCTTCCTTCAGGTTGCGCCAGTACGCGTACCACCGTTATCCGCACCCGGGCAAAATCAGGGCGGCGCCCGGTCAACCGTAGGGCCGACAACGAAGGGTCAGTACAGGGCCACCGGGTTTCCCGGTCCCGCCTTTGATCTTCAGCGGAGACCAGACGAACAGGAACTCATAGGCCTTGTCGGCCACCAACTGGGACAAATCCAGGTTTTCCAGGTTCCAGATCCCGCGCTTCGTCATCATTTTGATATGGCATTCGAACGGCTGGTCGGTTTCGCCTCCGAAACCCTTGTCCACCGCTTCCGAGGGCCAGGTATCCGAGCCCCAAAGAATGATTTTCCGTGAGGCCAGATACTCGCAGGCGGACAGGCCGAAGCCCGGCGAACCGGCGTTGAACCGAGCCACTCGTCTGGCCTTCTCGGCGGCGTCGTAGGTATCCCACGCGCTGGGGTGCCAGATATCGCCGTGGCCGGTATACAGGAACACGCAGTCCCCTTCGACGATGGGGGCGATCCCCTGCCTGCGGACCATCTCCCGGACGTCCTCGGCGGTGACGATGCCGGGGTCCTTCTTAGTGCCTTTCTTAGTGCCTTTCTTAGTGCCTTTCTTAGTGCCTTTCTTAGTGCCTTTCTTAG
>JBHHXI010000134.1:0-7745 GCA_046756945.1 Rhodospirillales bacterium | reverse complement strand
GCGCTCCTAGCCGGAAACCTCGCAACGCCGTCGTAGGGGTACAATTTAGCTGATACAGGCCACTGGTCCTCGGGGCTTGCAATCGGCGCGGGCTGCGCCGAGTCTATCGGCCGCACGCGTTGTTGTACAAGGGAGTACCGGTGTTCACGGCCGTGTCCCTGCGCCTTCCGGCCCGTGCCCTGGCGGCCCCTGCCCTGGCGGCCCTGGCCGGCGCCTATCTTGCCGTGGCGCCCGCCGCCGCGCCGGCGGCGGAGATCGACCATGCCCGCCAGTACCGCGCCTGCATGACGTTGGTCCAGCGGGATGCCGAGGAAGCCTTCGATTCCGCCCTCGCCTGGCACGACATGGGCGGCGGCGACGCCGCCAGCCACTGCGTCGCGGCGGCCCTGTTGGGCCTCAAGCAGTACGCCGAGGCCGGCCGGCGTTTCGAAACCCTGGCCCGGAAGATCAAGGCCAAGCCTCATCTCAGGGCGGAGTTGCTGGCCCAGGCGGCCCAGGCGTGGCTGTTGGACGGAAAGCCCGAGCGCGCCGACAGCGCGCTCACGGCGGCCCTCAAGCTCAACCCGGACGCCGCGGACCTGCTCACAGACCGGGCCGCGGCGCGGGCCGCCATGAAACTGTACCGGGAAGCCGTGGAGGATCTGGACCGCGCCATCGAACTGGAGCCCGGGCGCGCCGACGCTTTCGTGTTCCGGGCCAGCGCGTACCGCTACCTGGCCAGCCTGGACCTGGCGGCGGCGGACCTGGAACGGGCGCTGGCGCTCGAGGCGGAACATCCCGAAGGGCTGCTCGAACGCGGCATCGTGCGCCGTCTCAAGGGCGACAAAGATGGCGCCCGGCGGGACTGGCTCGAGGTGCTGGACGTCGCCCCCGGAACGTCCGCCGCCCGGGCCGCCCAGGCCAATCTGGAAAAAATGGACGTGAAGGCTCCCTGACGGGCTATTAAGGGGGTTCTCTTCGCCGCGCCGCCGCGCCCCTGTCAGAAATCCAGGTCCGCGTAATGCTCGGCCGGCACGGCGCCGGAGACATGATCGGCGAGGATGGGGCGGAAACTGGGCCGCGACTTGACGCGCGCATACCATTCCTTTGCCCCCTCGTGCTCCTCCCACGGCACGTCGCCCAGATAATCGACCGCGGAAATATGGGCGGCGGCGGCGACATCGGCGAGGGAAAGATGGTCGCCGGCCAGCCAGTTGCGCCGCTCGCTCAGATAGGCCACGTAGTCCAGGTGGGTGTGGATGTTGGCGTATCCGGCGCGGATGGCCCGGGAATCGGGCGCATGCTCCCCGCGCAGGCGTTTCATCACCTTTTCGCCGACCAGGTTTTCCGTGACCTCGGCATTGAACTTGTGGTCGAACCAGGAAACCAGGCGCCGCACCTCGGCCCGCTCCAGGGGTTGGCGGCCGATGAGCGGCGGCTCGGCGTGGGTCTCCTCGAGGTACTCGCAGATGACGCCGCTTCCCGAAAGGACCGTGCCGTCGGGCTCCACCAGCACCGGGACATCGCCGGCCGGGTTGAGGGCGACGAACGCCTGGCGCCGTTCCCAGACGGTTTCCACGTGCAACTCCGTTTCGATCCGCTTCTCGAGAAGAACGACCCGGACCTTGCGGCAAAAGGGGGACAGGGGAAAATGGTAGAGCGTCCGCATGAGCCGTTTCTTATACCCCAATCCCGGGCGGCAAAACAGGAAAGCCGCCGGACCGCCATCGTGCCGGAACCCGGACCCGTGCGGCCCCTGCCGGAACGGCGCCAGGCGCCCCCCTTGGCTCCCGGTCCCGCCGCCGGGGGCAGGCGGCCATCACGTCCTTGTTATTCAATGTGATGGAGAAACTCTTTGTATCATTGTAATTCGCCCCGATATTCGTGTTTGTGCCATAATTGCCGCCCCGGGACCGAGATAGCAGGAAAGTCAAGACGATGCTGATCAGGATACGGAAGGCCTCGGACGTGCGGGCGTCCGAAATTACGCCGAAATCGGTGTACCTGGACCGGCGCCGCTTTTTGCGCGCCGCCGCCGTGGCCGGCGCCGGGGCGGTAATGGCGCCGCTGGCGCTCGCCGGGAGCGCGCGGGCCGGGGCCAAGCTGACGGGCGTGGTCAAGGGTCCTTTCAGCACCGACGAGGAGCAGACGAAGTACGAGTCGGTGACCAGCTACAACAATTTCTACGAATTCGGCACCGACAAGGGCGACCCGGCGCGGAATTCCCGCGATTTCAAGACCAGACCGTGGAGCGTGGCGGTCGAGGGCGCGGTGGCCAAACCCGCCGTCTACGATTTCGAGGACCTCATCCGGCCCCACAAGCTGGAGGAACGGGTCTACCGGCTGCGCTGCGTCGAGGCCTGGTCCATGGTCATCCCCTGGATCGGCATTCCCCTGGGCGACGTGATCAAGCGCTTAGAGCCCACGTCGAAGGCCAAGTACGTGGCCTTTGAAACCCTCCATGACCCCAAACGGATGCCGGGACAGCGGCGCTCGGTCCTGGACTGGCCGTATGTGGAGGGTCTGCGCATGGACGAGGCGATGCACCCCCTGGCCCTGCTCGCGGTAGGCCTGTACGGCGAAGAGATGCCCAACCAGAACGGCGCCCCCATCCGCCTGGTCGTGCCGTGGAAGTACGGCTTCAAGAGCATCAAGTCCATTGTCCGCATGCGCCTTGTCGAGAAGCAGCCCCCGACCGCGTGGAACAAGGCGTCGCCCCGTGAGTACGGCTTCTATTCCAACGTCAATCCCGAGGTGCCGCACCCGCGTTGGAGCCAGAGCCGGGAGCGGCGCATCGGCACTTTCTTCAAGCGCAAAACCCTGAAGTTCAACGGCTACGCCGAAGAGGTGGCGGGCCTCTATACGGGCATGGACCTGGCCAAGAATTTTTGAGCGGCTTAGTGTGGTGGAGCACCCCTTTGACAACGACCCGCCGATGCCCGTCATGACGCCCGAGCAGCGTATTCGCCGGATCGCCAAGCCCCTGGTCTTCGCCCTCTCACTGACGCCCCTGGCCTGGCTGGCGTGGACGGCGTCGACGGCAGGGCTTGGCGCCAACCCCATCGAGGCCACGAACCGTTTCCTCGGCGACTGGGCCTTGCGCTTTCTTTTGATCACGCTGGCGCTGACGCCGGTGCGCGGGCTCACCGGCTGGGTGGTGCTGATACGCTTCCGCCGCATGCTGGGGCTGTTCGCCTTCACCTACGTCGTCCTGCACCTGTCGAGCTACGTGGTCCTGGATCAGTTCTTCGACTGGCGGGAGATTTGGGCCGACATCGTCAAGCGCCGGTACATCACGGTGGGCATGATCTCGTTCTCGCTGCTCGTGCCCCTCGCCGTCACTTCCACCAAGGGCATGGTCAAGCGCCTGGGCGCCGAACGCTGGAAAAAGCTGCACCGGCTGGTCTACCTGATCGGCTGCGGCGGCGTCTTTCATTTCTTCATGATGGTCAAGGCCGACGTGCGCGAGCCGTTGATCTACGCCGCGGTTCTGGCGCTGCTTCTGGGGTACAGGGTGGTGGCCGCCATGCGGCGCCGGACCGCACGGGGCCGCCGCCGGGCGCCCCGGGTCCAGCCGGTGTAGGACCGGCCCGGCGGCGCCGTCATCGGCGCCGTTATTCTTTCGGCGTATTCTTGCCCCAGTCGATGTTGATCAACAGGGAAATGCCCCCGTTGCCCGGCTGCAGGACCTTTTGCGCGCTGCGCGGCAGCGGAACCTTGATGTTGCTGCAGTAGCGGATGAGGGCGGCGGCCACGTGGTCGCGGCTCAGTTCGACCGCGTTGTCCTCCTCCGGCCCGGCTTCGGCGTACTTGAGGACGACCATTGCCTCGGGGTCGGCGCTCACCTCCAGGCCCTCGATGTTCTTGTCGGGCAGTCGGATCTTCGAGCGCAGACAGTAGTCGACGACCGCCGCCTGTACCTCTTCCTGGGAAAAAAGAATTTTTCTGAGTTCTTCCGGCACTTGTAACTCCCCTCCCTGCTCCCCTTCCTAGTGTGCCTCATCCCAGTTGTACCCGACACCCGTATCCAACACCAGCGGCACCTCCAGCGAGGCCGCCGACTCCATCACTTTCTTGACCAGCGCCGCCGTGTCGTCCACTTCCGCTTCGGGGACCTCGAAGACCAGCTCGTCGTGGACCTGCAGCAGCATGCGCGCGCCGAGGCCCGCGGCGTCAAGGGCGCCGGGCAGCCGCACCATGGCGCGCTTGATGATGTCCGCCGCGCCGCCCTGGATGGGAGCGTTGATGGCGGCGCGCTCGGAGAAGTTTTTCCGCGCCGGGTTCTTGTCGTTGATCCCGCGCAGGTGGCACTTGCGTCCGAAAAGGGTGGTCACGTACCCCTGCGCCCGCGCCTCCGCCTTGGTGCGCTCCATGTAGTCGCGGATGCCGGGATAGCGCTCGAAATAGGCCTCGATGTAGGCGCCGGCCTGGGATCGGGGGATCCCCAGCTGGCGCCCCAGGCCGAAGGCGGAGATGCCGTAAATGATGCCGAAGTTGATGGCCTTGGCCTGGCGCCGGACCATGGGATCCATGCCTTCCACGGGCACGCCGAAGACCTGGGACGCGGTCAGGGCGTGGATGTCGAGGCCGTCGCGGAAGGCATCCTTGAGCGCCTCGATCCCGGCCACGTGGGCGAGCAGCCTCAACTCGATCTGGGAATAATCGGCGGACAGCAGGGTCCAGCCCTTCTCGGCGACGAAGGCGCGGCGGATCTTGCGTCCCTCCTCGGTGCGCACGGGAATGTTCTGGAGATTGGGGTCGCTGGAGCTGAGCCGCCCGGTGGACGCCCCGGTCTGGCCATAGGAGGTATGGACCCGCCCCGTCGCCGGGTTGATCTCGCCGACCAGGGTGTCGGTATAGGTGTTCTTGAGCTTCGCCAGCTGCCGCCAGTCGAGCACCCGGGCCGGCAGGTCGTGGCCCTGGGCGGCCAGGTCCTCGAGCACGTCGGCGCTGGTCACGTAGGCGCCGGTCTTGCCGCTCTTTTTGCCGCCCGGCAGCCCCATCTCGTCGAAAAGCACCTCGCCCAGTTGTTTGGGCGAGCCGACGTTGAACGGGTGGCCGGCAAGGCCGTGGATTTCTTCCTGCAACTCCCCCAGGCGAACGGCGAAATCGTCGCTCAGGCGCTTCAACTGGCCGGCTTCGACGCGAATGCCCGTGCGCTCCATCCGCTCGAGCACCGGGATCAGGGGGCGTTCGATGGTCTCGTAGACACTGACCATGTGCTCGGCCACCAGCCGCGGCTTCAACAGCCGGTGCAGGCGCCCCGTCACGTCGGCGTCCTCGGCGGCATAGTCCAGGGCCTTGTCCAGGGGCACCTGGTCGAAGGTGATCTGGGTCTTGCCGGTGCCGGTCACCTCCTTGAACTTGATCGTCTGGTGACCCAGATGGAGCGCCGCCAGTTCGTCCATGCCGTGGCCGTGCAGGCCGCCCTCGAGCACGTAGGACAGCATCATGGTGTCGTCCACGGGCGCTACCGGAATCCCGTGGCGGCGGAGGACGTGCATGTCGTACTTGATGTTGTGCCCGACCTTCAGCACCGAGGCGTCCTCGAGCAGGGGCTTGAGCAGCGCCAGCGCCTCGTCGACGGGGATCTGAGGCGGCGCCGCCTCGCCGGCGGCGCCCTTGCCGCCGCCGTCGCCCAGGTCCAGCGATCCCTGGACAGCCGGCGTCGTGTGGGCGAGCGGCACGTAACAGGCGCGCCCGGCGCCGATGGACAGCGACAGGCCGACCAGGCCGGCGCGCATGGCGTCCAGCGACGTGGTTTCGGTGTCGACGGCGACGACGCCGGCCTCGTGCGCCTCGGCGATCCAGCGCTTGAGCGGCCCGGTGCCCTGCACCAGCTCGTACGCGGTTCCGGCGGGGCTGCCATTGGATTCGGGGGATGCGTCTATGGCTTCATCATTAACGGCTTTATTTATTTTCGCCAACGCAGCCTTAAATTCGCTGTCACGGTTGGAATTTTCAATGTTTGACAGTGCAGAAATTGTTTTCGCGAAATATTTTTTTAGCAAATGTGACGGAAGTTTGATTAATGACTTTATTATGGTTTGGTCGAAAATTTCCTGTTGGTCGTCAGATAATTTGTTCCGTTCTCTAACGATTATTGTGTCGAAACCTTGTTCCACGAGCCATGGAATGAAGTCTTCATCCTTCCGTGGATTTTTGGAAAACAAATCGAGCGGCTCGTCTACAGGTACATCGTCCCTGAGCGTGACCAGGTCGCGCGAGATGCGGGCGCTTTCGGCCTGCTCAATAAGAGCTTGGCGGCGCTTGGGCTGCTTGATCTCGCCGGCGCGTCCGAGTACCGCGTCCAGGTCCCCGTACTCGTTGATGAGCTGGGCCGCCGTCTTGACGCCGATCCCCGCCACGCCGGGCACGTTGTCGGACGAATCCCCGGCCAGCGCCTGCACGTCGATCACGCTCTCCGGGCCGACGCCGAACTTGTCGCGCACCTGCTCGGGGCCGATTTCCCGGTTCTTCATGGCGTCGAGCATGATCACGCCGTCCCCCACCAACTGCATCAGGTCCTTGTCCGACGAGACGATGGTGACCTCGGCGCCCGCCTCCCGGGCCCGGCGGGCATAGGTGGCGATCAGGTCGTCGGCCTCGTATCCCTCCATCTCCACCGCCGCGACGTTGAGGGCGCGGGTGGCCTCGCGCACCAGCGCGAACTGGGGGATGAGCTCATCGGGCGGCGGCGGCCGGTTGGCCTTGTAGTCGGGGTAGATGTCGTTGCGGAACGTGCGGCGCGCGGTGTCGAAGAGCACCGCGATGTGATCGGCGTCGGTCTCTTCGACAAGCTTCATGAGCATGGTGGTGAAGCCGTAGACGGCGTTCACCGGCGTCCCGTCGGGCCGCGTCATCGGCGGCAGGGCGTGAAAGGCGCGAAAGATGAAGCCCGAGCCGTCGATCAAAAAGACGTGGCGGGACACGATCTCACGCGTTGGCATGGGCTTTACGGCTGTACCCGTTCTCTCTACGAATGTTTGCTTCGGCAAAGGATCGCATAACAGTAACCCGGACAGCGGTTTCGTTCCACCGGCGCCACCGTAAGGGTATTCTCAAGCGTTCAAAGATCATTGGGGTGAAAACCTGAACGGTGGAAATCAAACACGGATGGACACGGATAAACACGGATGAAAATTCAACTCGACGAACGCATGGAAAAGCTTACCGAACGGACTATCGGATCGGCGTTCGAGGTTTTGAATGAACTCGGCCATGGATTCCCGGAGGCAATTTATCAGAAGGCGCTCGCACGCGAGCTTGCCCAAAGTGGAATATCCGTGGAACAACAGGTTCCTTTTGAGGTTCGTTACAAGGGTGTGTTGGTCGGCAATTATTATGCGGACATCGTTGCCGAACAACGCGTCATCATCGAATTAAAAACCGTCGAAAAACTGGTCCCTGCCCATGTCGGTCAGGTTCTGAACTATCTCAGGGCCAGCAACCTTCACGTCGGATTACTGCTCAATTTCGCCAAACCGAAGCTCGAATATCGCCGCGTGCTGTTGTGATCATGCGACGCCGGATCGTTGTTAATCCATGCCCATCCGTGTCGGACAAACGGAAATCGAACACGGATAAACGCGGATGAACACGGATGAAAATTCATTTCGAGACGGGCACGGAACAGCTTACCGAAAGGATCATCGGATCGGCGTTCGAGGTTTTGAAGGGAGTCCGAAGCTTGAATATCGCCGCGTGCTGTTGTGACCATTCGACGCCTGACCGGTGTTTATCCGTGTTTATCCGTGTTTATCCGT
>JBHHXI010000133.1:0-7757 GCA_046756945.1 Rhodospirillales bacterium | reverse complement strand
TTCCTCCTTTTCCTCCTTTTCCGCCGCCGCCTCTTCCTTCTCTTCCTCTTCGTCCTCTTCTTCCCCTCCGTCTTTCCGCCGTGCCTTTCCGGGCCGTTTCAGCGGCGGCAGCCATTTGCGCCGGGTGAGATAGGCCCCGACGCCCGCCGCCGCCAGGACGACGCCGGAAACCGCGGCAATTGCCACCCACAACCCGTCGGGGACGACACCGCCCCTTTCGGCCCGGGTCACGGCAGGCGCGGGTTTCCCCTTGGCCATCATTTCCTTTTTCAGGTCCGGGGTCTCGAACGGGGGCGGCGTTTCGCCGGCCTGCCGTCGCCGCGTTGGAGGCGCGGAAAAGGACACCTGGCCAAAGCAAATCCTGGGAATCACGTCCTCGTCGTCGAGCTTCAGGGTGGGGACGGACCGTGCCGCCAGTTGTTCGGGACCGGCATAGTAGCGGATCACCAACTCGGGCGTGTTCGCCGCCTTGAGCCGGAAGCCCACATTGTCGGTCCTGCGGTCACCGTCCAGGTCGATGGTGAAGACCTGCGACAGCCAGTAGGTGGTCCCCCTGATGTCGTGTTCCCCCTTTTTCCACAGGGATTTCAGATCGGCGGTGCACTCCGCGGCCGGCGACGGGGCAGGGGCCTTGGCCGTCTCGCCCTGGGAGCCGCCCAAAGACCGGGGCGGCGGCATCGGTTGGGCGCGGAAATAGGGATGGGTTTTAAAGGGCTTGCCGGGCTCGGCGGGCTTGGGGGCGGCGGGAGACGGTTTCGGTTCCGGAGCCTCCGCCACCGGTGGGGCGGCGGGAGGCGTTAGCGGCGCCGTTAGCGGGGCCTGCACCCCCATTTGCGGAGGTCCCGGGGCCGCCGAAGGCTTCGTCGGCGCGGGCAACTGTTCGACGCATTCCCCTTCCGACGTCCGCATGCGGACGGAGTTGGTCGATGAATCGATGACGATCTCGGGAATCTCGTCCGCTTTCGCAGCCTTCTCCAACAGGGCGTCGCAGCCCGCCCCGGCGGCGGCGGCCGCGTCGGGGGGGTGGAGAACAAGGCCCGCCGCAAGCACCAGGACCGCCGGCGGCAGGACATTCCTCCACAAAAAGCCGGAATAGGAAACGGTGTTCACCGGACAGGTCCCGGAAGGGTTCATCGTGCACGGGAGCGACAAGGGTCGTCCGCGGCAACTCCCATTGTGGAATATCGGGTGGCCCGGGGCCACCCGCAACATGTCCGCCAGATGTTAGCCGACGATACGCCGCCGACCAAGACCGCGATCACGGCGAAGGGGCGGGCGCCGGGATTGCGGTCAGAGCGCCCAAAGGGACAACCCGGGGATAAAGGCAAGCAGCAGCACGACGATCAACATGGTAAGGACGTACGGCACGGCATGCCGTGCGATGGACAGCACGGAGGCTCCCGTCAGACCCGAAAGAACAAACAGATTGAGCCCCAACGGCGGCGTAATGAACCCGACGCCCAGCGCGGTCACCATGAAGATGGAAAAATGGATCGGCTCCATGCCGATTTCCTGCGCCACGGGCAGCATCAGCGGCGCCAGGATCACGATGTTCGGCGTCGTCTCCATGATGCAGCCCGCGATAACGAAGACGGCCAGCATGAGCAGGATCACGGCCACCGGATTCTCGGTCACGCTGGTAATGGCGTGGACGAAGGTTTGCGGCACCTCGAGGGTGGCCAGCGCCTGCGCCAGCAACAGAGCGATGCCGATGATGGGGGCGATGACGCCGTTGACCTCGGCGCTGCGCTCCATCATGCGCGGGAAGTCCGACACCTTCAGTTGGCGCGTGCCGAAGCCGATGGCGATGGCGGTGAGCACCGCCACCGACGCCGCCTCTGTCGGCGTGAAGATCCCCGAATAGATGCCGCCCAGGATGATGAACGGCACCAGCACCGCGTAGCGCGCCGACCACAGGGCGCGCCCGAACCCGACGGGCGAGAATCGGCCGGTGCTTTTTTCGTATCCGCGGACCCGGTTGACGACGATGTTGGTCAGGATGATGGCGGCCAGCACCATGGCCCCCGGCACGGCGGCGGCGAGGAACAGGGTGGAGGCCGAAATGCCCAGGGTCAGGCCGATGATGATGTACGAAATCGACGGCGGGATCAGGATGCCGGTCGTCGCGCCGCTGGCGACCAGCGCGGCGCCGTAGGGCAGCGGATATCCCTTCTTGACCAGATGCGGCATGGTGATGCGCCCCAGCGCCGCGGCGTCGGCCGCGTCGGAGCCCGAGATACAGGCGAAAAAGCCGCACCCCAACACCGTCGACGTTCCCAGTCCGGACCTGAGCCAGCCCAGGGTCGCCTCGGCCAGGGTGAGCAGCTTTTCCGACAGGCGCGTCGTCACGATCACGTCGCCGGTAAGGATGAACAGGGGAACGGCGATCAGCGAAAAGCTGTCGATGCCGGAAAACAGGGTCTCGCCGATGAGGGTCAGCGGCAAAACCTCGGTCAGGGAAAGCAGCATCGTCGTGCCCAGCCCGAGCACCACCCAGATCGGCACGCCGAGCAGGATGAGGACGCCCATGCCGATGGCCGGACCGTAAAAGGTCCAGTCCAGGGTCGCGGCGGTGGCGTAGACCTGGTAGGGCATCACTCGAACAGCTTCTTGCCGCGGAAGATCGGCCGGCCGGCCTTGTGGTCGCCGAGATCGCGCCTGATGTTCTGCGCCACGCGGACCATGGTCATGGTGAACCCGAGCGGCACCGCCACCAGGAAGAACGAGCGGTTGATGCGCAGTCCGTCGGTGACGTTGTCGAAGCTGATCGACGTGATGATGGGAATGAGCGAGTAATAAAGGGCGACGACCGCGAACGCCATTGTCGCCACGTCGGCCAGGACATAAAGCCACACGTGGTGGCGCTCGGGCACCCAGCTGTAGATGACGTCGATGCGGATATGGCTTCGGTTCTTGACCCCGGCGCTGGCGCCGATCCAGGTCAGGTATATGAAGGCGAAGCGCGCGATCTCCTCGCCCCAGATGCTGGAGAACGAGAGCACGAAGCGCCGGATCACCTCGACGCCGATGACGACCACGACCAGGGTGTAGAAAACCAGAAGGAGGTAGCGTTCTCCGTCCCTGTCGATGGCCCGGATCAGCGCCCGTGTCATGGTTCCTGTTCCAAACCGGGACAAAAAAACGGGGGACCGCCGTTGGCCCGCGCGGTCCCCCGATCGATGCGACGCTCAGCCCTTGACGTCGTTGACGTAGTACTGGGCCTGGGTATCCGCGGCCTCGCGGAACTGGTCGAACTTGGAAAGGCTTCCCGCCAGCTTCTTCTTGAGGTCGTTCCATTCCGGCCGTTGGGCGCCGGCGACCGCCTTCCACTGGCTCAACTCGTCGTCGTTCGGCGCGTAGTACGCGGTTCCGGCCTTGGCCATCTCGGCCATGGCGAAGGCGCGGGACGCCGGGACCTGCGCCAGGTTCTGCTGGAAGGTAATGTCGGCGGCGGCGCGCACCCCGGCCTGGCCCTGGGCCGAAAGGCCGTTGAGCCATTTCAGGTTGCACGAATAGACCTGGGCGTCCTCCACCGACTTGATGAACGACACCGTCTCCAGCAGGCCGCTGAAGCCGGCGGCGAAAAGGGCCACCAGCGCCGGATCGAGCCCGTCGGCGACGCCCTCCTTGATCGCCGTCGGTGTTTCGCCCCAGGCCACCGGCGTCGGGTTGGCGCCGGCCATGCGGTAGAACTGCTGCAGGATCTTCGACCCCGGCACCCGGAACTTCATCCCCTTCATGTCCGCCGGCGTCTTCAGCACCTTGCCGAAGCCCTTGCGGGTGGCCGCAGTGCGCGGATCGAGGACCAGATACAGCAGCACCTCGAAGCCGCGCTTGTTGACCCGGGCGTGGACCTCTTTCTTCCATACGTCGCTGGTCACCAGGTTGACGAACTTCTGATTGGTGTTGGCCCAGTAGGGCACGTTGATCAGGTCGATGGCCGGCGCGTACGGCGCGAAATTTGACACCGAATGCTGCGCCGCCTGGATGGTGTTGGACTGGACCTTGGAGGCCAGCGCGCCGCCCTTGCCGAGCACGCCGCCCGGCGACAGCTTCACGTAAACCTCGCCGTTGGTCAGGTTCTGGACGTTCTCCTTGAAGTTGAGCTGCATGATCGGGTAATAGCGGGTCGCCCCGATCACGTATTCGGTGGCCAGGTTCATGGTCGATTTGGCGGCCTTCTGGCGCATCTTCTCTTCCTTGGCGGTCTGGGCGACCGCTTCTTCGGTGAAAACCGCCCCGCCGAGCGCGGTGACCGCCACCGCGGTGTATCCGTACGTCCTGGTCAGCTGCATGAAACGCCGCCGGTCCATGGTCGCGTTGAAAATTTTGAGTTTCATGATTGCTCCTCCCTTCGTCACGTTGATGTTCTCACGCGCGCGGATCGTCCCGTTGCTTTTCCGCTTCCTCCCGGGCGATGGACCCGATCACGAACAGCGCGACCGCGACCAGCAGGACCAGGAACTGCGGCCAGTCGCCGAGGTGAATGGGCATGACGGCGCCCGACATGACCTGGACCTTGGCGATCAGGATGTCGGCGACGAATATGGCGAAGACCACGCCCGCCGCCCAAAAACAGAAACGTTCCCTGGTCACCCGGCGGCCACGGCGTGCTTGGTATTTTTCCGGGGACATGGACGACGCCCCTCCCTTGGCGTCCCGGTAATCCTACGCTACCCCTCCGGCGATGGACAACCCGATTCCTGCGCCGCCTCGGGGCAGGGGTTTGACATAGGTGCGCCGCGCGGCCCAAATTGCGGCCGGGCGGAAGGAGGCGACGGCGCAGGCCGCCCCCAAGTCCCGGGCGGCGGCTTTCGATATCGGAAAGGAGACACCATGGCCCTATCGCCTTATTTCACCCCGACGCCCGACGGCGACACCGCGTTCACCGTGGAGGCGCCGAAGATCAAGTTCGGCCGCGGCTCCCTCAGGGAAGTCGGCGACGATGCCCGGGCGCTGGGCATGACCCGCGTCGCCCTTTACACCGACCCGGTGGTGCGCGGCCTGGAACCGCTGTCCATCGCGCGCAAGTCCTTAAGCCGCGCCGGCATCGACTGCGTCGTCTACGACGCCGTGGAGGTCGAGCCGACGGACCGCTCGTTCAAGGCGGGGGCCGCGTTCGCCGCCGACGGCGGTTTCGACGGCTTCGTCTCGGTCGGCGGCGGCTCGGTCATGGACACCTGCAAGGCGTCCAACCTCTTGTCCACCCATCCGGCGGAGTTCCTCGCCTACGTCAACGCCCCCATCGGCGAGGCGCGCCCGGTGCCGGGGCCGCTGAAACCCCACATCGCCTGTCCGACCACCTTCGGGACGGCAAGCGAATGCACCGGCATCGCCATCTTCGACCTGCTGGAGATGGAGGCCAAGACCGGCATGGTGAGCCCCCACCTGCGCCCCAGGCTGGGCATCCTCGATCCGGATTCGCTCGCCACCCTGCCGCCGTCGATCGTCGCCGCCAACGGCTTCGACGTCTTCAGCCACGCCGTCGAATCCCTTACCGCGCGGCCCTACACCCGGCGGCCGGCGCCGGCCGATTCCACCAGGCGCCCCCTCGGCCAGGGCGCCAACCCGTACAGCGACATCGCGTGTCTGGAGGCGATCAAACTGATCGGCGCCCACCTGGTCCATGCGGTCAACGAGCCCGCCGACGCCGGGGCGCGGGAGCCCCTGATGTTCGCCGGCATGCTCGCCGGCATCGGTTTCGGCAACGCCGGCTGCCATCTGCCCCACGGCATGTCCTATGCGGTCGCCGGCCTGGTCCGCGGCTACGTGGCCGAGGGCTGGCCGTCGAACCACCCGATGGTGCCCCACGGCATCTCGGTGATCGTCAATTCGCCGGCGGTGTTCCGCTTCACCGGCCCGGCGTGCGCGGAACGCCATCTGATCGCGGCCGAGGCCATGGGCGCCGACACCGGGGACGCCGATTCTGCGAACGGCGGCGACCTGCTGGCGGACAGGGTCATCGAGATGATGCGCCAGACCGGCATGCCCAACGGACTCAAGGGCGTCGGCTACGGCGAAGACGACGTCAACGCGCTGACCGACGGGGCGTTCGCGCAAAAACGCCTGCTCGACAACGCGCCCTGTCCGGTCAGCCACAACCAGCTCGCCGGCCTGTTCCGCGCCGCCATGCGCTACTGGTGAGCCGCGGGCGTCCGGTGGAGGAAGGAACCATGTCCACGCCCGTGACCATCGACCGCCTCGACCACATGGTCCTGACGGTCGCCGACATCGACGCCACCTGCGCCTTCTATGGCCGCGTGCTGGGGATGGAGAAGGTCGTCTTCGCCGGCGGGCGCACGGCGCTCGCCTTCGGCCGACACAAGATCAACCTGCACCCGGCGGGCAACGAATACGTCCCCCATGCCGCCCACCCGGCGCCCGGCTCGGGCGACCTGTGCCTGATCACGGAGACGCCGATCGACCACGTGATCGCCCACCTCGCGGCCTGCGGCGTCGCCGTCGAGGAAGGCCCGGTGCCCAGGACCGGCGCCACCGGCCCCATCACCTCGGTCTACTTCCGCGACCCCGACGGCAACCTGATCGAGGTTGCCAATTACGATTGAGGGGGGCCGGATTGCCTTCACCATGACACCTGTAGTACCTACGGGTTCAAGGGAATTTTCCAGGGAGCGTATCCCACGTGTTCTTTCCCTATCGAGACGACAACCCACGCCACCACGGGCCGCCGCTGGCAACGCTCGCCATCATCGGCATCTGCACGGCGGTTTATCTGCTGGTGCAACTCCCGCTGGGACCGCATGCAGGTCAAGCCTATGCGCTGAGCTTCGGCTTCATTCCAGCCGTGTTTTTCGGACAGAGCGAGTTGGTCAGCGAACTGGCGCGAATCCCCTCTGCGGCCACCCTGGTCACCAGTATGTTCTCGCACGGCGGGTTGATGCATCTGGTGGGCAACATGTGGTTCCTCTGGCTTTACGGCGACAACGTCGAGGAGGCCATGGGGCGGTTCCGCTATCTGCTCTTCTACTTGATATGCGGCATTGTCGGCACGCTCGCCCACGCGGCGGTGGATCCCGCCAGCCGGGTGCCCCTGGTCGGCGCCTCCGGTGCGATCAGCGGCGTGATCGCCGCCTATCTCCTGATCTGGCCCCGCGCCAACATCCGCGTCTTCTATTGGTTGTTCATCTTCATCGGCACGATCAATGTGCCCGCTTTCCTGGTGCTCGGCCTTTGGATCGCCGAGCAGTTGTTTGCTCTGCCGGCGGCGATGCAAGCCCAGGGTGGCATCGCCATCGTTGCCCATCTGGGCGGCTTCGCTGCCGGGCTTGCCCTGACGCCGTTGCTGAAACGGCGCGGCGTAACGCTGTTTCAGGTGCCGCACAGCGCCGCGTTCGCCCGCAGTCGGGCCCGAGCCATATGGCGCCGGGGCGGGTCCGTGCCCGAGGTGCGACGCAAGCGAGACTGAGCCGGCATCGTCAAACCGTCGCCACAATTACCGACCAGGGTCGGGGCATGATCGCGTCGAGGGACGTTTACGACGTTGCCCGTTACATCGTGGACCGGCACGGACCCCGAGCCTGCCGATACGTTGCCGAATGCGTAGAATTCTGCGCCGATGACGCCAAACTTCAGCTTTTCTACGGGGCCGTCGCCCGCGCCGTCGATGATCTCGCATCGGCGACCCCGCCGGGAGCGCCGCACTAGCCGTTATTCCTGCCTCTATAAAAGATGAAGTGATTCGAGTTCCGGGGACCTTACTTAACTCTCAGAATTAAGTAAGGTGTCCCCTTTATTCC
>JBHHXI010000132.1:0-7769 GCA_046756945.1 Rhodospirillales bacterium | reverse complement strand
CCCCCGGGTATTGGATATGCGGGGGACACCCCCGCGACCCCCGGGGGCTTCAGAAATTGGCCGTGAAGCGCACCTCGCCGTCCCCTTTGCCGCCGACGAGCTGGTTGGCGAAGAGGGCCATTTCCAGGCACATCTCGATGAACCCCTCCTCATAGTCGAAGCTGTAGGAATCGGCCATGGTCCTGAGCGTGCTCACCTCCCCGGCGGTCAACACAAGCACGGTCTCGTCCCCGCCCCCGCTCTCCTCGACGCGGCCCAGATCGAACTGGTGGACCACGTCGGAAAGCGTGTAGGGGCCGCCCTGGTACAGATGCACCTGTTGTTCCCGGCCGTCGCCGTCGACACCGTAGACGCCGGGACGGCGCTGTTCCCCGGTGGTTCGATTCATGATGCCACGCTCCCTTTGCCGGCGGCCCCGTGATCGGCACGGAAGATACCATGGGTCCCCGTTCGCCGCCACCGCCCGGCGCCGGCCGCGAATCCATTTGGGCGCTCCCCCCCGCGGATGGTAGAAGGGATTGGCCGGGGGCGCAGCGCACAAAGGAGTCCACCGAGGAAAATGAGCAAGGTCGATGACGCCATCGGGGTCTGCCGCCGGTCCGCCAGGATGCGGCCCGAGACCGCCGACGACCACGACGCCCTGGGCACCGCGCTCAAGGAACTGGGGAAGCTCGACGAGGCCGTGGCCGCCTACCGGCGGGCCCTCGAGATCGAGCCCGCCCATGCCGGCGCCCACAACAATCTCGGTCACGTGCTGCAGAAACTCGGCCGGTTCGACGCGGCGGTCGCCGCCCACCGGCGCGCCATCGCGATCCGGCCGCGATTCGCCAAGGCCCATTCCTTCCTCGGCCTCGCGCTCTCGGCCCTGGACCGGCCCGGCGCGGCCATCGAGGCGCACCGGCGCGCCGCCGCCATCAAGCCCGATTATGCGCGGGCCCATTACAACCTCGGGAAACTCCTGCTGGAACAGGGCGATCCGGCTGCCGCGGTGGAGGTGTGCGACGCCTTTCTCGAGGCCCATCCCGGGCACATCCGCGTGCTCGCCTTCAAGGCCGTGGCGCTGGACGAAATGGGGGAGCGCGAGGCGGCGCGCACCCTGGTCGACTTCGACCGCTTCATCCGGTCGACGCGCCCGGCGGCGCCGGCCGGGTTCCGCGGCATGGCCGATTTCAACGCCGCCCTTGCCGACCACGTCCGCCGGCACCCGACGCTGGTCTACGCGCCGGCCAGCAGGGCCACCCGCTCGGGCAAGCATACGGCCGAACTTCTGGGCCGGCCGCGGGGCCCGGCCACGGCCCTGGAAGGGATGATCCGCGGCGCCGTCGAAGACTATGAAGACCATTTGGAGTCGTTGCCGGCGCAGTCGTCCCATCCCTTTATCGCCACCCGGCCGAAGCGCTGGGGGCTGACCGCGTGGGCGGTTGTCCTGGAAATACAAGGCTATCAAACCGCCCATATTCATCCGGACGGGTGGTTGAGCGGCGTCTATTACGTCAAGATACCGGCCGCCATCGGCACCCCCGGACAAGGCGAGGCCGGCTGGATCGAGTTCGGGCGGCCCAGGGCGCATTACCACTGTACCCGGGAACCGGAGGTGAAGGCGTTCCGCCCCGAAGAAGGCCTGATGATGGTGTTCCCGTCCTATTTCTACCACCGGACCATCCCGTTCGAAGCGGCGGAACAACGCATCAGTATCGCCTTCGACGTGCTGCCGGAAGCCTGAACCGGGCGCCGCCGGCGGCTGGACAATCTGCTTAGACTTCACAACGAGGGTGTAGGGGTAGGGAATGAAGCGGGACAAGCGCCGCCGCGCCAGGGGGCGAAAAACGACCCGTCGGACCACGCCCCGCCGCCCGCGGGCGGCGGGGGACCGGGCCGCGGCCGAGTACGTGGCCCAGGGTGACGGGTCCGCCGATTCGTCCGTCGCCGCCGTGCTCCAGCAGGCCTTTGCCGCCCACCAGGCCGGCAATCTGCAAAAAGCGGTCCGTCTGTACCATCGGGTCCTGGAGATGCAGCCGAGCCACGCCGACGCCCTCAATCTATGCGGGGTGGCCACGTTCCAGGCGGGCGACGCGGACAGCGCGGTCAAAATGCTGCGGGCGGTGGTCGGCCTGCAGCCCGACCACGTGGACGCCCTGAATAACCTTGGCAACGTCCTCCGGGCGTCGGAAAAGCTCGACGAGGCGGAAGCCGCCTACCGGCGCGCGCTGACGATCAGGCCGGACTACGCCGATGCCCACTACAACCTCGGCGTCGTGCTCGAGGCGAAGGCCAGGCCCGACGCGGCCGAGGCCGCATACCGGCGCGCCCTCGACATCAGTCCGGCCTTCGCCGGGGCCCATTTCAACCTGGCCAACGTGCTCAAGGTGCTGGGCCGGCTCGACGAAGCCGTGGACGCCTACGGGCGGGCCCTCGATATCACGCCCGACCACGCCGACGCCCACAACAACCTGGGCAACACCCTTTACGAGCTCGGCCGGTTGGACGAGGCCGAGGCCGCCTACCGGTGTGCCCTGGTCTTCAAACCCGACCACGCCGACGCCCATTACAACCTCGGCATCGTGCTCCAGGAAGCGGGCAGGCACGACGATGCCATCGCCGCCTACCGCCGCGCCCTGCGCGTCGAACCGGAGTACGGGCCGGTTTACGTCAACATGGGGTACGCCTTGCAGGAACTGGACAGGCTGGATGAGGCGAAAGCCGCCTACCGGCGCGCCATCGCCATCACCCCCGATTACGTGCAGGCGCATGTAAACCTGGCCGACACGCAGTTGCAAATGGGCGATGCGCGCGCCGCGGTGGCGGCGTGTGACGCGTACCTCCGCGGCCACCCCGGCGACACGGGCGTGCTCGCCTTCAAGGCCCTGGCGCTGGACGAAGCGGGCGAGCGGGAGGCGGCGCGCACCCTGGTCGATTTCGACCGCTTCATCCGGGCGACGCCCCTCCGCGCCCCGGCCGGCTTCGACACCATGGCCGACTTCAACACGGCGCTGGCGCGCCATGTGTGCACGCACCCGACGCTGGTGCACGCGCCGACCAGCCACGCCACCCGTTTGGGCAAGCACTCGGGCGAGCTGCTGGTGGAGCCGAAAGGACCCATCGCCGCTCTCGAACGCCTGATACAGGATGCGGTGGAAGACTACCGGCGGGCGCTGCCGGCCAACCCCGCCCATCCGTTCCTCGCCGATCCGCCCGAACGCCTGGGCCTGTCCATCTGGGCCGTCGTTCTCGAGGGCCACGGGCACCAGATCCCCCATATCCACCCCTCGGCGTGGCTGAGCGGCGTCTACTACGCGAAAGTGCCCGACGCGGTGCGCGCGTCAGGCCAAGGCCGCGCCGGCTGGATCGAGTTCGGCCGACCGCCGGAACACTTCCACTGCACGGTCGCGCCCGAGGTAAAAGCGTTCCGCCCCGAGGAAGGGCTGTTGCTCCTGTTCCCGTCGTATTTCTACCACGGGACCGTGCCCTTCGAGGCGGCCGAGCCCCGCATCAGCATCGCGTTCGACGTCCTGGCCGAAGACTGACGGCGGCCCGCCGCGGCACTCCGCCTCACGTCTGGTCCGGCAGGTAGTGGTCGGACCATTTGAGCATGATGTTGAAGCTGATGCTGACCCGTGTCGCCTTCGACAGGTTGGGGTGGACGAAGTGGTTGATGAAGGCGGGCCACATCAACAGCATGCCGGGCTCGGGCCGGACCGTGTGTTCCGGGTCCACGTACGGGTCGTTGCGGATCGCGTTCATGTTCACCGCGCCCCGGGGATCGTAGAACGTGATGCACCCCGGACGCACGTCCTTGCGGGTCTTCAGCTTCTCCATGGTGGTCGGGACCTTGACGTAATAGGTGCCGCTCAAATAGGCCCGCGGGTGGTTGTGGGCATCGTGGTAGTCGCCGAAGCGGTTGATGTTGGCCCAGCCCTGGATGGTCCAGTTGATCGGGTAGTCGATGCCGAGATAGCGAAAGTAGTCGATCACCGTCTGGTTGACGTGGGCCCTCAGCCAGTTGACGCCGGTGTGGTCCGTGTTGAACAGGTCGGGCGCAAGGTAGTCGGTGGTCAGGTCCCTGTTCGCCTTTTCCATTTCGCGGACAAGCGCCAGCAGCTCCCGGTTCGGCCCTTCCGGATCGGGGAACCGGCGCTGCACGAAAGCGGTGGGCCAAAGACCGATGATCCCGTCCTGCCCGCCGGCCGTAGGCGCCCCCATGGCGATGTCTCCCCGGTTGCCGCTGGTCCCTGAAAGCTAAAGCTAGAGCACTATCCAGCCAGATGGAACCATTCGACCGCAATGACTTTGCGCCATGGCAAGGTGTTTGGTCCCGCAGTGTGGTGTATCGGCAAAGATACGAAGCAACGGCGCCGCGGCCGCTCAGGCCTTTTCTTCCTCCCCGGCGGGCGGGCCTTTCTTCGCGGCGGTTTTCTTTTTCTGTTTGGCCTTGCCCTCCTTGGTCCCGGCGGTCCTGGCCTCGGCCGTGGCCCCGGTTTGCTTCGCCTTGGCTTTGGCCTTGGCTTTCTTCGCCTTGGCCTTCGCCTTGCCGGCCTTCGAGGTCACCGCCTTGGCAATGGTTTCTACGATGGTGAAGTCCTCGTCGTAATCGTCGAGGCCGTCCCGGAAGGCGAATATGGGGTCGCTGCGCCACAGTTTGCGCATGGCGGCCCGGGCCAGTTTCTCCGGCACCCCTTCTTCGAGGAATGGCGTGTAGTCCGAATCCTTGTCCAGGCCGTCGACCGGCGGCAGGTCCCTGGCGGCGTCCCCGCCGGCCGGCGTATCCTCTCCGGGCGCCACCGGCAATCCGGGGTCCACGTTGGCGACGGTCACCGGCGCCGCGCCGCCGCGCCGCCCGGACCCGGTGCTCCCGCTGCGGCGTTTCAGGCGCGACCAGCGGGCGAGCCGGCCTTCGCGCTCTTCACCCATGGCTGCCTCCGCGGTCACGGTCCCGCGCGAAGCCGCCCTTGCGGGGATCGTAGGGTTTGCGTTTGCGTTTCTTGAACGGCACGTCGACGTGGTGTTCGTCGATGAAGTCCCGCACCCAGGCGAGCACCTCGTCCGGCATGGGCACGCCCCCGACCATCTCGTCCTCGGTGTCGTCGTAGTCCTGCGCCTCGAACGGACAGACGGTGAGGAGAAAGGGGATGACGTCGTGCCCGGTCTCGTCCTCTTCGTCGGGTCTGAGGACGACGAAGACCCGGGGCTGCGCCTGCGCCAGGTTGGCCCGGTAGCCCTCTGTTTCCTTGCGGTGGAGTTCGATTTCCAGCGTCCCGGCGTGGTAATGCACCCAGCCTTCGCCCTGGCGCAGGACCTGCCACTCCGTGACCGGCGGCGCCCCCGGGATCACCGCCACCGGCTCCCAGGCGTAGTCCTGCCACGGGTTGTCGATCTCGCGGCGCTCCAGCACGACGCCGGCCGACATGCTTTCGATGGGCTTCATGATGGGGCGCCCGTTACGTCCGGCCGGCGCCCGTCCGGGCCCTGCCCGCCGGCGGCGGGTGTTTCGGCGCCCAGCAGCCGTTCGGCATGCTCCAGGTCGCCCGGCCGGTTGACGTTGAAGAACGGATCGACGGGCTCGGCCGCATACTCCACGTAGGCGACCGGGTAGCGCGCCGTCCACCGGTCGATTTTGCGCATGCCGTCCTCCGTCATCGCCCGGCGCAGGTCCCCGGCCAGGCCGACGGGCCACAACCCGACCACCGGATGGGTGCGCCCGCCCGAGACGGCGCAGCCGATTTGGGCGTCCTCGGCGTCGACGGATGCCACCATGCGCCACACCAGGTCCCCGGGCAGAAACGGCGCGTCGGTGGGGAAGCTTGCCACCCACCGGCAACCGGGGACGTGCGCCCCGGCCCACTCGAGCCCGGTCAGGATGCCGGCCAGGGGCCCGGCGAAATCCTCGATCACGTCTCCCTCCACGGGCAGGCCGAAGCCTTGGAACCGTGCGCGGTCGCCGTTGGCGTTGAGCAGCAGAACCGACACCTGCGGGCGCACCCGCTCGATGACATGGGCCAGGATCGGCCGGCCGGCAAGGCTTTGCAGGCTTTTGTCGCCGCCCCCCATGCGTGTCGCCCGCCCGCCGGCGAGCAGCACGCCGGCGACGTCTTCGGCGGCGCCCGGTGAAGCGGGATCAGGCGGCATCGTGCTCACGGGCTCCCTTGCGCTGCAGGTGGCGCGCCTCTTCGCCGCCGCGGGCGGTGTCGGCATCGTAGACGATACGGCGTTCGCCCGACAACGCAATGAACCGTTTGCCCCGGGCGCGGCCGAGCAGGGCCATGTCCACCTGGCGCGCCAGCTCCACCCCCCAGGCGGTGAAGCCCGAGCGCGAGACCAGGATGGGAATGCCCATCTGCACCGTCTTGATGACCATCTCGCTGGTCAGGCGCCCGGTGGTGTAAAAAATCTTGTCGCCGCCCTCCATGCCCTTGAGGAACATGTAGCCGGCGATCTTGTCGACGGCGTTGTGGCGGCCGACGTCCTCCATATAGAGAAGCGGCCGGTCCTCCTCGCACAGCACGCACCCGTGGATGGCGCCCGCCTCCAGATAGAGACTGGGCGCCGTGTTGATCTTCTTGAGCAGGGTGTACAGCCACGAGGTACGCAGAACCGCGTCGTCGGGCAGGCGCACGCTTTCGAACTTTTCCATGACGTCGCCGAACACGGTCCCCTGGGCGCAGCCCGAGGTCAGGGTCTTCTTTTTCAGCTTCTCCTCGTAGTCGGTCTCGCGGTCGGTACGCACCACCACCGTCTCGATGTCGGAGTCGTATTCGACGCCGGTGATCGTGTCGTCGTCGTGGATCATGTTCTGGTTGAGCAGATACCCCACCGCCAGGTATTCGGGGTAATCGCAGATGCTCATCATGGTGACGATTTCCTGGCCGTTCAGGAACAGGGTCAGGGGCCGCTCCACGGTCACCGAGGTGCTCAGGCGCGCGCCGTCCTGGTCGACGCCGTCGACGCGCCGCGTCAGGCGGGGGTCGGCGGGGTCGGGCTGGACAAGAAAATCCTTAGGCGGCACCATGCATTTTCCTCCCTGGGAAGACTCAACACTATGGGTAGCCGTTGACGCCAGTACAAGCGCTTGCGAAACATCTCCCACCGGGCACGTTACGCTCGGTTCCGCGCTTTTATGCATAAATATGTTTTAAATACCAAATTTCGGCGTCGTATGATAAACAAACGCAAAAACAGGTGTAATTTGTGGGGAGGCAACGGGCATGTCCGATTTCGGCTCCGCCCTGGGGGCGGCCCTTTCGCTGGTGGTCCGGCTGGACCCTGATCTGGCCGAGATCGTCCTTCTTTCCCTGAGAGTCAGTGTAAGCGCCGTGTTGCTGGCAACGCTCATCGGCATGCCCCTGGGGGCGGCGGTGGCCCTGTTCCGCATCCCCGGGCACAAGGCGATCGTGGTCATGCTGAATGCGCTGATGGGCCTGCCGCCCGTGGTCGTCGGCCTGATCGTCTATTTGCTTCTCTCCAGGGCCGGACCCCTGGGCGTGTTCGGGCTTTTGTTTACCCCCGCCGCCATGATCATCGCCCAGGTGGTCCTGGTGACGCCCATCATTGCCGCCCTGACCCGCCAGGTGATCGAAGACCTGTGGACCGAGTACGAGGAGCAGCTGCGCTCGCTCGGCGCCGGGCCGGGGCGGGCGCTGACGGCGCTGCTCTGGGATGGCCGGTTCACCCTGCTGACGGCGGTGCTGGCCGGATTCGGCCGGGCCAGCGCGGAAGTGGGCGCGGTGATGATCGTCGGCGGCAACATCGACCACGTGACCCGGGTCATGACCACG
>JBHHXI010000131.1:0-7861 GCA_046756945.1 Rhodospirillales bacterium | reverse complement strand
AAGCGGGCGGAGGAGAAACTGCGGGCCAGCGAGCAGCGTTTCAGGGACGTCGCCGAGGCCGCCTCGGACTGGTTCTGGGAGATGGACGAAAACCTGCGCTTCACCTTCTTTTCCGGCCGCCGGCAGGAGCTTGTCAATCTTTCACCCAAAGAAAATATCGGCAAGACGCGCTGGGAGGCGGCCGAGGCAAACCCCGATACGGACGAAAAATGGCGCAATCACCGGGCCACGCTCGAAGCCCACGAAGCCTTCCGCGACTTCGAGTACGCATTCCCGACGAAGGACGGCAGGATCGTCCATAACAAGGTCAGCGGCACGCCGGTCTTCGACGCGAACGGAGTCTTCAAGGGGTATCGCGGGGCGGCGACCGACGTCACCGAGCAGATCGAGGCCCAGGCCCAGCTCATCCAGGCCTCCAAGCTGGCGACCCTGGGCGAAATGGCTTCCGGGATCGCCCACGAACTCAATCAGCCCCTCAGCGTCGTCGGCATGGCGGCGGAGTTGTCCCTGATGAGCATGGACGCGGGCGCGTTCGACACCGAATTCGTGCGCCGGAAACTGAAGAACATCGCCGGGCAAAAGGAACGCATGGCCGGGATCATCGATCACATGCGCCTGTTCAGCCGAAAGGACAAAACGCGACTGGAACCCTTCGATCCGGCCGAATCCGTGCGTGGCGCGGTGGGTTTGACCGCCAAACAGCTGGAGGCCTCCGGCATCGAGCTGGAAGCCACCATACCCGCCGCCAGCAGGAACGTCTCCGGCCATTCCCTGCAGTTGGAGCAGGTGGTGCTCAATCTGCTCAACAATGCCCGCGACGCGGTTGCCGACGCCATGGAACCGGCGCCGTCCGGGAACGGCCGGCCGGCGCCCCGGGTGCGGGTTTCCCTGGTCGACGACAAGCGGCGCAAGGCGGTCATCATTTCGGTTGCCGACACCGGGGGCGGCATTCCCGAACAGGCCCTGGGGCGGATATTCGATCCCTTTTTCACGACCAAGACAGAGGGACAGGGAACGGGCCTCGGCCTGTCCATCAGTTACAGCATCATCGATGCCATGGGCGGACGTCTGGAAGCCCAAAACGCGGACGGCGGAGCCGTCTTCCGGATCACGCTGCCGGTTTGCGCCGACCGGCCCGGCGCCGCGGAAAGGCGGCCACAGGCAAGGGATCGAAAACCCCCGACGTGCAAGCCGCGCTCCCATCTGCCGAGGGTTCTGTTCGTCGAGGACGAGGAGGCCATCGTCGAGGAAGTGGCCGATTATCTCCGGCGCAAGGGCTTCGAGGTCGTCACCGCGGGCAACGCCGTGGAGGCGCTCGAACTGCACGCGTCCCGCCCCGCCGACATGGTGATCACCGATCTGCTCATGCCGGGGATGGGGGGCGACGAGTTTATTCGGCGTTTACGGCAAGCCGAACCGGAGCTTCCCATTGTCGTGGTGACGGGCCACACCAACTTCGGCGACGAGCAGGATATCGTCGCCGAGGGGGCTTCGGCCGTGTTGCAGAAACCGATCAGCCTCAGGGAACTTTCGGAGCGCCTGCAAGGGATGGTGATCCGGTAACACGGGACGTCACGACCGGTGTGGCTTCCCTGCGTCCCGCCGGGCGGCGGCCCGCGGGCGCGGGCTTCTCAAGCCAATACGACCGGGTCGGGTCGACGTTCGGTGAACCCATGCCGGTCGGAAAGCTCGGCGTGATCCGGCCGCAGGTGAGCCCCAGTCAGGTGAGCCCTAGCAGGCTGCTGAAAAAGGGCGTTGCTGGTGCCTTATGCTTCGAGACGGCGCTCCGCGCCTCCTCAGCATGAGGGGTAAGTGTTTGATTATATGAGAATCCTCATCCTGAGGAGCCGCCCAAAGGGCGGCGTCTCGAAGGATAGGACGGCACATGGGTGGTTTTTCAGCAGCCTGTTAGTTCGGAATTCCCTTTGCCGCATCGCCGGCGGAGGCCATTCCGCGTTGAAAGGCCAGGGCCACCGCCTGGGTGCGGTTCGAAACCCCGAACTTGCGGAACACGCTTTGCAAATGAATCTTGACCGTGATTTCCTTGAGATCCAGTTCCTTGGCGATCCTCTTGTTGGTGTGACCCCTGACCAGGAGGTCGAGCACCTGTTGCTGGCGCCGCGTGAGTTTCTGAGCCGGGTCTTCCTTGGCGCCGCCACCCGGACCGCCGGCCAGGCTGTCATCGCCGTTTTCCGCCGCCGCGGCCCGCAGCACCGCCGACGGCACGTAGGTCTCTCCGGCGAGGATCATGCGCAGGGCGTTGAGCAAGGCCTTGCTACTGATGGTCTTGGGGACAAATCCCTTGGCGCCCAGTTCAATGGCGCCGACGACGTCGCTCTGACGCGTCGATCCGGACAGGATGACGACGGGAACGTTCGGTTTTAACTTCAACATGTGGCGGAGGCCCGCCAAGCCGTCCATCCCCGGCATCAAGAGGTCGAGGATGACCAGATCGAGCCGTGCATGCCGGGAGGCGATGGTTTCGGCCTCGGGGAACGTTTCCGCTTCCAAAACGACCACGTCAGGTGCCAGGCCATGCAAGAAATCACGCAGGTTTTCGCGCACCAGCGTGTGATCGTCGGCGAGCAGAATCCGCATCATCGTCGTAGCCCCCGTGTGCCCCCAGGATGGGAAAGTTTCTCCCAATTCCCCCGAGTATAGCGGGAAAGTCTGCGGTTGCGAGTCACTATGATGTTAATTCTGGAGGGTGACGGGTTGGATTGAGTTTGAATGGCTTCGGTGTGTCGCCGCCGCCGAGGCGGTCTCGGCCCTTGTCCTCGGCCAAGCGATATGCTTTATCCCTAAAATTGTTACCCTGTCCCTGTTGCCGCGGACCATCACGGCGCCGGTCCGCTTTTGAAAGGAACTCCGCCCATGTTCGGCTCCATCTGTCGCGCCCCGGCGCTGGCCGTGGTCTTCGCCGTTTTGCTCCCGTCCCCGGCGCCGGCGGCCGAGGATAAGGACGAAAAGCGCAACGACCCGGTCGTCGCCATCGTCAACGGGGCGCCGATTCAGCGCTCGGACGTGGAGGAGGCCCGCGGCCGGCTGCCGGCGCAAATGCGCCAGGTCCCCTTGCAGGTCGTCTTCGAGCTGCTCCTCGACAGCCTCATCAACACCAAGCTGGTGGCGGGACAGGCCCGCGATCAGGGCTTGCACGAGGAGGAGAAGATCAAGCGCCATATGGCGCGCATCGAGGATCAGATCCTGGAGCGGGCCTTTCTGATCCGTTACATCGATGAGCGGATTACCGAAGGCCTACTGCAGAAGCGCTACAAGAAGCTGGTCGAGGACACGAAGGGCAAGGAGGAAATTTCGGCCCGCCATATCCTCGTGGAATCGGAGGGCAAGGCCCGGGAGATCATCGCCGATCTGAAGAAAGGGGCGGATTTCGCGGAATTGGCCAAAAAACGGTCCACCGGGCCGTCGGCTCCGGCCGGTGGCGACCTGGGCTTCTTCAGCGCCGACCAGATGGTGCCGGAGTTCGCCAAGGCCGCATTTGCCCTGGCCAAGGGCGAGTTCACGGAAACGCCCGTCAAATCCCAGTTCGGCTGGCATGTGATCAAGGTCGAGGACCGCCGCGCCGCCAAGCCGCCGAGCGTGGAGGAAGCCTCCGAAACCCTGCGTGCCGGTCTCGCCCGCGAGATCGGCGCCGCGTATATCCAGGGCCTGCGCGCCACGGCGGACGTCCAGCGTTTCAACCCCGACGGTTCACCCCGGGAGGACGGCGGGAAGGCGCAAGCCCCAAAGTGATGCCGTAAAGGCCCCCCGTTCGGCCCGCCACGTTCCCGGACGGGACCGCGCCGGCGGGTGAGCAAGCGATGACCAAGGTATCCCCTCTCGCGCCCGAGCGCTTTCCCGATCTGCCCAGCGTGCAGGGCGTGCGGCTGGCCGCCGGCGCCTGCGGCCTGGCGCGTAAGGGGCGCAACGATCTGGTGCTGGCTGAACTGGCTCCCGGCACCACGGTGGCCGGCGTGCTGACCCGGTCGCTGACCGCTTCGGCGCCCGTGGAATGGGTGCGCAAGGCGTTGCGCGGCGGATTGGCGCGGGCCCTTGTCGTCAACGCGGGCAACGCCAACGCCTTTACCGGCCGGGCCGGCGCCCGGGCCGTGGAGCGCACGGTCGAGGCCGCCGCCGACCTGTTCCCCTGCCGGCCGAGCACGGTTTTCCTCGCCTCCACCGGAGTCATCGGCGAGCCGATTTCCGGCGAACAGATCGTCGCCGCCCTGCCCGCCCTGAAGGGCGCCCTCAGGGAAGGCGCCTGGGAAGAGGCGGCGGCGGCCATCATGACCACCGACACCTACCCCAAGGGGGCCACCCGCACCGCCCTGATCGGCGGCGTCGAGGTCACCATCAACGGCATCGCCAAGGGCTCCGGCATGATCGGGCCCGACTTGGCGACCATGCTGGCGTTTGTCTTCACCGACGCGGCGATTCCGGCGGACGTGCTGCAGGCCCTGGCGCGCCGCGCCGTGGACCGCTCCTTCAACTGCATCACGGTGGACGGGGATACCTCGACCAGCGACACGGTGCTGGTGTTCGCTACCGCGGCGGGGGCCGGCCACCGGCCCGTGGGCTCGGCCGGGGACGCGCACCTGCGCCATTTCCGCCGGCGCCTCGAAGAGGTGATGGTCGATCTCGCCCAGCAGATCGTGCGCGACGGCGAAGGCGCCACCAAATTCGTCACCATCACCCTGACCGGCGCCGCCAGCACCAGGGCGGCGCGGCGCATCGGGCTCGCCATCGGCAACTCGCCACTGGTGAAAACGGCCATCGCCGGCGGCGACGCCAACTGGGGCCGCATCGTCATGGCCGTCGGCAAGGCCGGCGAAAAGGCCGACCGGGACAGGCTTTCCATCCGCATCGGCGGCTGTCCGGTGGCCGAAAACGGCGCCCCGGTCCCCGGCTACGACGAGGGACCGGTGGCCCGCCACATGCGGGGCCGCGAGGTGGACATCGCGGTGGACGTGGGCGTCGGGCGGGGCCGCGCCACCGTGTGGACCTGCGATCTGACCCATGGCTACATCGACATCAATGCCGATTACAGGTCCTGACCCCGGTTGCATGGGGGCCGAAACCCGGCGCCCCGGAACGCCGCTGCCCGTGGTGCTGGTGGTCGCCGTGGCGCTGGTCGACGCGGACGGCCGGGTGTTGCTCGCCCGCCGGCCCGAGGGCAAGCCCATGGCCGGCCTGTGGGAGTTCCCCGGCGGCAAGGTCGGGCCCGGCGAGCGCCCCGAGGCGGCGCTGGTGCGCGAGCTCAAGGAAGAGCTCGCCATCGACACCACCGAGAGCTGCCTGGCGCCGTTCACGTTTGCGTCCCATGCCTACGAGGACTTCCACCTCGTCATGCCCCTTTTCGTATGCCGGGTATGGAAGGGCGCGGTGACGGCCACGGAAGGCCAGGAGCTGAAATGGGTCCGACCCAGCCGCATGGCGGACCTCCCCATGCCGTCCGCGGATACGCCGCTGGTGGCCATGCTACGCGACCTGTTGTAGGGAGCCGGGGGAGCGCCGTGGCCGGGAAACCCGTCGTCACCGCTTGTCTGATCATCATCGGCAACGAGATCCTCTCGGGCCGCACGCGGGACGCCAACCTGCAGTACCTGGGCCGGGCGCTGAACGCCCTGGGCATCCGCCTCAGGCAGGCGCGGATCATCGCCGACGACGAGGAGACGATCGTCGCCACCGTGAACGAAAGCCGCGCCGCCTTCGACTACGTCTTCACCACCGGCGGCATCGGCCCCACCCACGACGACATCACGGCCGCCTGCGTGGCCAGGGCGTTCGGCGTCGAGCTGGCGCGCGATCCGCGGGCCGAGGCCATGCTGCGCCAGCATTACCGGCCCGAAGACCTGAACGCGGCGCGGCTCAGGATGGCCGATGTGCCGGCGGGCGCGACGCTGATCGAGAACCCGGTCAGCAAGGCGCCCGGGTTCCAGTTGGGCAACGTCTTCGTCCTGCCCGGCGTGCCGAGGATCATGCAGGCCATGTTCGAAGGCATCAAACACCGGCTCACCGGCGGCCAGGCGGTGCTTTCGGTGGCCGTCGCCGCCTATATCCAGGAAGGCGTCATGGCGGAAAAGCTGCGCCGATTGCAGGGCACCTACACGGACATCGAGATCGGCAGCTACCCCTTCGTGCGCGACGGCAGACTGGGGGTCAGCGTGGTGCTGCGCGGCGCCGAGGCCGGCCGCCTGGACGCCGCGGCGGACGATCTCAGGGCGCTCATCCGCTCGCTTGGCGGCGAACCGGTGGAGGACCGGAAAACCTGAGCGGGCGCACCCACGGGCCCGGCGGCCCCGGTGGGTGCCGCCGGGCCGTGCCTGGGATTGTTCGCCGGGTCTTGCGCACCAGGGAAGGGGCGCGATAGGGTCTGCCGGCGCCGGCCCGCTTGGCGGAACTGGTAGACGCAACGGACTTAAAATCCGTTTCCCTTCGGGGAGTGGGGGTTCGAATCCCTCAGCGGGCACCACATCCTCTTCGTATCCGTTGCGCCGCTTGGCGCCGCCGCGCGCCCACAACCACCGGGCGCGGAAACCGGTATTCCGGCCGGCGGGGCCTGGGCCGGAATTCATCGCTATCCCCCACCCCCTGCCGGCGCGCCCGCATCGCCCGGAGACCGCGGGCACGGTGTTTTCGGGGTATCGGCGGTGTGATCCAAAGGTAACAACCGCCCCTACCCTTCCGGACAGGGCCCTCTATCCCGATGCGCCGTTGTCATGGCCCCCGCCAGCGGCGATATCTTTTCAGTGACCGTTGCGACGGCAAATCCAGTGAATTCCGGGCGCCCGTGGAACGGTATGCGATGTCAGCGGGTCGGCGAGGAGGCCGGTAATTCTGTCTTTTGCGTTCGATTCTGAATGCCCGGAGAATTTTTCGGGCAGTGAAGCCGTGAACCGTGGAGGAAGATGTGTCAGCGACAAATACGGATACCGCCCATGCCAAAGCCGATAGTCCCGCCGTGGTGACGGCAAAGGTCAAGCAGGATGTCAAGCAGGATGCCGAGAACGAGCGTCTGGTCGCGACACTGCGGGGCATCGGTGCGTCGCAGGCGATGATCGAGTTCGAAATGGACGGGACCATCATCACGGCCAACGAAAACTTCCTGACGGCCATGGGCTATCAGCTGTCCGAAATCGAGGGCGAGCATCACAGCCTGTTCGTCGAGTCCGAATTCAAGAAAAGCCCCGCCTACGGCGAGTTCTGGGACAACCTGCGGAGCGGCAAGTTCCAGACCGGAGAGTTCATGCGGGTCCGCAAGGACGGCGGGGAGGTCTGGCTCCAGGCGGCCTACAACCCCGTCCTCGGTCCCGACGGCAAGCCCTACAAGGTGGTCAAGACCGCCGTCGACATTACCGGGAAAAAGGTCGAGAGCCTCGAGAAAGAGGCCGAGAACGAGCGTCTGGTCGCGACATTGCAGGGCATCGGTGCGTCGCAGGCGATGATCGAGTTCGAAATGGACGGGACCATCATCACGGCCAACGAAAACTTCCTGACGGCCATGGGCTATCAGCTGTCCGAAATCGAGGGCGAGCATCACAGCCTGTTCGTCGAGTCCGAATTCAAGAAAAGCCCCGCCTACGGCGAGTTCTGGGACAACCTGCGGAGCGGCAAGTTCCAGACCGGAGAGTTCATGCGGGTCCGCAAGGACGGCGGGGAGGTCTGGCTCCAGGCGGCCTACAACCCCGTCCTCGGTGCCGACGGCAAGCCCTGCAAGGTGGTCAAGACCGCCGTCGACATTACCGGGAAAAAGGTCGAGCAGCTCAAGGTGGACGCCGAGGCGGCCCGCCTGCTGCAGATGATCGAGACCATGCCGATGAACGTCATGCTGTTAAACCCGAGCGATTATACCATCACCTACGTG
>JBHHXI010000130.1:0-7994 GCA_046756945.1 Rhodospirillales bacterium | reverse complement strand
GCGCCTCGCGGGCGCTGGGCGCGGCCTTGAGGCGGGCGAACAACTGATCCAGGCGGGCATCATCCTGGCCCGCCGCCGCGCCGACGGGCGACAACAGCAGGACCGCGGTGAAAAGGCCGGCGATAAGCTTGGGCATGGCTTACCATAAGCCGCGCCCGTCCTCTTGCCAAGGCGCCGGCGCGCCCCAGGCCCCCCCGGCCACCGCCCAAGGGGGCCTTTCCAAAAGCAGATCCCTGGACAATCCTGTTGACAATTGTGTTTGACCGCTGTCTTTATTCGGGGTTGTAGATCGAAGCATTCAAAATGCTCCGAATGGACAGCGGGCAGCGAAGTTGAACGAGTGCGGACACATCGCCGTTTACTTAGGAACGCGCCGGAAGGGCGCTTCTGCGCGCCGGCGCGCCTTTTCGCTGCCGACCCTCTTGCTGTGCCTCCGCGGGGACCTTCGACTTAGGTGCCCCTGAACGCCTGCCGACGCACCGTGACCGGCGTCACCGGCTTTCAGGGGAAGCAAAATCGCGACCGTGCTACACCTGAATGAAGGAAGGGCTTGTCCCATGAGCAACAGCAAGGATGCCAACCGGGTCATCATCTTCGATACCACCCTGCGCGACGGCGAGCAGTCGCCGGGCGCCTCCATGAACCTGGACGAGAAGCTGCGCATCGCCCAGGTCCTCGAGGAAATGGGCGTCGATGTCATCGAGGCCGGGTTCCCCATCGCCTCGGACGGCGATTTCGAGGCGGTGCACGAGATCGCCAAGATCGTCAGCGCCTCGGTCGTCTGCGGCCTTGCCCGGTCGACCAGGATGGACATCGAGCGCTGCGCCGAGGCCGTCACGCCGGCCCGGCGGGCGCGCATCCACACGTTCATCGCCACCAGCCCGGTGCACATGAAGTACAAGCTCCAGATGGAGCCCGAGGCGGTGCACGAGCAGGTCATCGAAAGCGTATCCTATGCCCGCAGGTTCACCGACGACGTGGAGTGGTCGTGCGAGGACGGCTCGCGCTCGGACCACGATTTCCTGTGCCGCTGCGTGGAAAGCGCCATCGACGCCGGCGCCACCACCATCAACGTTCCCGACACCGTGGGCTACGCCGTGCCCGACGAGTTCACGGCCCTGATCAAAATGCTGTTCGAGCGCGTGCCCAATATCGACAAGGCGGTCCTCTCCGTGCATTGCCACAACGACCTGGGACTGGCCGTGGCCAACTCGCTGGCCGCGGTGCACGCCGGCGCGCGCCAGGTCGAGTGCACGGTCAACGGCCTCGGCGAAAGGGCCGGCAACGCGGCCATGGAGGAGATCGCCATGGCACTGCGCACGCGCCATGACCACATGCCCTATACGACCGCGATCAGGACCGAGAACATCATGAGGGCATCACGGCTGGTCTCCACCGTCACCGGGTTCACCGTGCAGCCCAACAAGGCCATCGTCGGCGCCAACGCCTTCGCCCACGAAGCCGGCATCCATCAGGACGGCATGTTGAAGCACGCCGGCACCTACGAGATCATGACCCCGGAGTCGGTGGGCCTGACCGCGTCGAAGCTGGTTCTGGGCAAGCACTCGGGCAGCCATGCGTTCCGGGAGAAGCTGAAGGAGCTGGGCTACGACCTGGGCGACAACGCGGCCCGCGATGCGTTCAAGCGCTTCAAGGAGCTGGCGGACAAGAAGCAGGAGGTCTTCGACGAGGACATCGTCGCCCTGGTCGACGACGAGGTGGTGCGCGCCAACGACCGGGTGCGGCTGACGTCCCTGGAGATCCTCTGCGGCACCAAACACCGGCCGCCGAAGGCCGAGCTGGAACTGGAGATCGACGGCGAGATCAAACACTGCCGGGCCACCGGCGACGGCCCGGTGGACGCCGCCTTCAATGGAATCAAGGCGTTGTTCCCCCACGAGGCGCACCTCCAGCTCTATCAGGTGCACGCGGTGACCCACGGCACGGACGCCCAGGCCGAGGTCACCGTGCGCCTGGAGGAGAAAGGCAAGACCGTCATCGGCCAGGGCGCCGACACCGACACCATGGTCGCGTCCGTCAAGGCGTACGTGAACGCTCTCAACAAGCTGCTGGTGAAGAGAAAGAAATCGGCGCCGGCGGCGCTTTCGGCCTAGCCCGCGGGCGAACACCTTTTTATAAAGGGGGCGGGCGCCGGACAGTGCTCTCCGGCGCCCGCCCGAGTCGTACTCCCAACGAATTGTGAGGCCCCATGTTTTCCAGACTGTTCGGCTTTCTGTCGGCCGACATGGCCATCGACCTGGGGACGGCCAACACCCTCGTCTACGTCAAGGGCCGGGGGATCGTTCTCAACGAGCCGTCCGTGGTCGCCACGGTCGAGGTCAAGGGCAAGAAACAGGTTCTCGCCGTCGGCGACGAAGCCAAACAGATGCTCGGCCGCACGCCGGGCAACATCCAGGCCATTCGTCCCCTGCGCGAAGGCGTCATCGCCGATTTCGAGGTCGCCGAGGAGATGATCAAGCACTTCATCCGCAAGGTCCACAACCGGCGCAGCTTCGCCAGCCCGATGATCGTCGTCTGCGTGCCGTCGGGCTCGACCGCGGTGGAGCGCCGGGCCATCCAGGAATCCGCCGAAAGCGCCGGCGCCCGCCGGGTGTACCTGATCGAGGAACCCATGGCGGCGGCCATCGGCTCGGGGCTGCCGGTGACCGAACCGACGGGCTCCATGGTCGTGGACATCGGCGGCGGCACGACGGAGGTGGCGGTCCTCGCCCTTGGCGGCATCGTCTATTCACGCTCGGTACGGGTCGGCGGCGACAAGATGGACGAGGCCATCATCGCCTATATCCGGCGCAACCATAACCTGCTGGTCGGCGAAAGCAGCGCCGAGCGCGTCAAGGAGGAAATCGGCTCCGCCTGCCCGCCCGAGGACGGCGACGGGCCGACCATGGAAATCAAGGGCCGGGACCTGATGCAGGGCGTGCCCCGGGAACTGACCATCAGCGAACGCCAGGTCGCGGAAAGCCTGGCCGAGCCGGTCGGCGCCATCATCGAGACGGTCAAGGTGGCGCTCGAACACACGGCGCCGGAGCTGGCCGCCGATATCGTGGACAAGGGCATAGTGCTGACCGGCGGCGGCGCCCTTCTCGGCAACATGGACTACGTACTCAGGCACGCCACGGGCCTGCCGGCATCCCTGGCCGACGACCCGCTGTCGTGCGTGGTGCTGGGAACCGGGCGCGCGCTGGAGGAGATGAAAAGGCTGAAAAACGTTTTGACGACCATGTATTAGCGCTCCGGCGCCTTAAATTAAAATTAATACCCTAACGGTACTGTCCCCTGGGCAGGCATACGTGGAATTCCGAGTATCGGGGATTCAACCTATTGGGAGGAGGGGCGTGAAAGGACCGTTGCGGCCGGTACATCGCATTGCGGTGCCCATCAAAAGCCTGATCCAGCGCTTCGCGTTCGTCGGCCTGGTCGTGGCGGCGTTCGGCCTGATGTTGCTGGGCAAGGCGGACGTGCTCCTGGTGGAACGCATCCGCACCCAGGTGACCGACGCCCTGGCCCCCATCCTCGACGTTCTGTCCCGCCCCGTCGCCACCGTGTCCGAGGTGGTCGACCAGGTCCGCGAGTTGGCGTCGCTCCGCGAGGAGAACGCCGGGCTGCGCGAGGACAAAGTGCGGCTCCTGCAATGGCAGACGGTGGCGCGCCGGCTGGAGGCCGAGAACAAGGCGCTGCGCGCCCTGCTCAAATTCGTGCCCGGGCCCGAGGCCAGCTACGTGACCGCCCGCGTCATCGGCGACACCGGCGGCGCCTTCGCCCATGCTCTGGTGCTCAATACCGGTTTGCGCGCCGGCGTGCGCAAGGGACAGGCGGTGGTCACCGGTGACGGCCTGGTCGGGCGCGTCGCCGGCGTCGGCACCCGCTCGACGCGGGTCATCCTGATCACCGACCTGAACTCCCACATTCCGGTGCTGGTCGAACGGACTCGCACGCGCGCCATCCTGGCCGGGGACAACTCGGAGGTGTTGCGCCTGATCCGCCTGCCCCCGGGAGCGGAAGTGACCCCGGGCGACCGCGTCGTGACCTCGGGCCATGGCGGCGCCTTCCCGCCCGGTCTGCCGGTCGGCGTCGTCGGCTCGGTCAGCGACGCCGGCATCGGGGTCCAGCCTTTTGTCGAGCGCAGCCGGCTCGAATATGTCCGCGTCGTCGATTTCGGTCTCAGGGGTATCCTGCAACCGCTCTTCCCGGGTATCCCGGCCGACGGGACGTAGGCCATGAAGCCGTCGCTGTGGCATCGGCTGGATGCGCTGGCGCGCCGGCTGACGCCCTTCGCCCTGACGCTGGTCCTGGTGGTGCTCAGCGTGGTGCCCCTGCACATCCCCGGTTTCGCGCGCGTCTCCCCGTTGCTGCCCCTGATCGCGGTCTATCATTGGGCCATCTACCGGCCGCGGCTGTTGCCCGCCTTCGCCGTTTTCGTCATCGGCCTGTTGCAGGACACGCTGACCGGGACTCCCCTCGGGGTGAACGCGGTGGTTTTCCTCGGCGTTTACGGGGTCGTGCTTTCCCAGCGCCGCTTCTTCGTCGGCAAGTCCTTCGCCGTCGTGTGGCTGGGGTTCACCGTGGTCGCGGCGGGAGCGGCGCTGTCGAGCTGGATCCTGGTCTCGGTCTACAACTTGACCCTTGTCGCGCCCCGCGCGGTGCTGTTTCAATACCTGATGACACTCGGCGTGTTCCCGCTGCTGGCGTGGGTATTCCTGCGCTGGCAACGGGCTTTCCTGGAGTCCGAATGACATGCACAGCGACAGCGACCGGCAAAAGCTTTTCAGCCGGCGGGCGGCGATGCTGGCGGGGGGCAAGTTCGCGCTTCTTTCCGCCCTGGTCGGGCGCATGTACTACCTGCAGGTCATCGAGTCCGCGCGCTATGCCACCCTGGCCGAAGAGAACCGCATCAACCTGAGGCTACTGGCGCCGCCGCGCGGTCGCATCGTCGACCGTTTCGGCGTGCCGATGGCGGTCAACCAGCAGAACTACCGGGTGGTGCTGATCTCGGAAGACGCCCACGACGTCGAGGAGACGTTGCAGCTTCTCGGCGCCATCATCCCCATCGGCGACGGCGAGAAGCGCCGCATCCTGCGCGACGTCCGCCGGCGGCGCGGTTTCGTGCCGGTGACCGTGCGCGAGAACCTCAATTGGGAGGAGGTGGCGCGGATCGAGGTCAACACGCCGGACCTGCCCGGCGTCATGATCGACGTCGGCCAGAGCCGCGACTACCCCCACGGCGAAGACACCGCCCATGTGCTGGGCTACGTGGCCGCCGTCTCCGAGGCCGAGATAGGCCGCGACCCCCTGTTGGAGCTTCCCGGTTTCCGCATCGGCAAGGCGGGCATCGAGAAGGTCTACGATCTGGCGCTCAGGGGCACCGGCGGCAGCTCCCAGGTCGAGGTCAACGCGCTCGGCCGGGTGATCCGCGAAATGCGCCGCCAGGAAGGCCAGCCCGGGGCCGAGGTGACCCTGACCATCGACCTGGAACTGCAGCAGATGGTGGTCCGCCGCTTAGGGGGCGAGAGCGCCGCCGTCGTCGTCATGGACGTGCACACGGGCGACGTCCTGGCCATGGCCTCGACGCCCAGCTTCGATCCCAACTCCTTCAACAAGGGCCTGAGCGCCGAGGAGTGGCGGGGACTGGTCTCCAACCCCAGGGCGCCGCTGACCAACAAGGCCATCCGCGGCCAGTACCCGCCCGGCTCCACCTTCAAGATCGTGGTCGCGCTGGCGGCCCTGGCAAAGGGCGTCATCACGCCGGAGACCACGTTCGTCTGTCCCGGATTCCTGAAGCTGGGTAATGCCAGGTTCCATTGCTGGAAAAGGGGCGGCCACGGGATCGTCGACCTGGCCAAGGGCATCACCGAATCCTGCGACGTCTATTTCTACGAAACGGCGCGGCGCACCGGGATCGACCGCATCGCCGCCATGGCCCGGCGCCTGGGGCTTGGCAAGAGGCTGGGCCTCGACCTGCCCGGCGAACAGCCGGGCCTGGTGCCGACCAGCGACTGGAAGCTCGCCACCATGGACATGCCGTGGCAGAAGGGCGAGACCCTGATTACCGGGATCGGCCAGGGGTATCTCCTGGTCACGCCGCTGCAGTTGGCGGTGATGACGGCGCGCCTGGTCAACGGCGGCTTCGCGGTGACGCCCCATATGACCCGGAACATGGCGCCGGCGGACGGCACCGCGCCCGGCCCCCGCCCGGGGAGCCTGGGCGTGGCGGCCGCCTACCTGAAGGTGGTGCGCGAGGCGACGGCGGCGGTCGTCAACGCCCCGAAGGGCACGGCCTACAAGGCCCGCATCACCGAAGCCGGCCTCGAGATGGGCGGCAAGACCGGCACCGTCCAGGTGAAGCGCATCACCAAGGCCGAGCGCGACGCCGGCGTGCGCAAGAACAAGGACCGGCCGTGGAAGGACCGGGACCACGCGGTCTTCGTCGGCTATGCGCCGGCCCACGCGCCGCGCTACGCGGTGGCCGTGCTGGTCGAACACGGCGGCGGCGGCTCGACGACGGCGGCGCCCATCGCCCGCGACATCCTGCTCGAGGCCCAGCACCGGAACGCGGCGCGCCCGGACACGGGCCCGCTGTTCACCCGGATTTCCGGCCCCGGCGCGCCGGCCGGCCGCGGGTGATACGCCGATGACCGCGAACGCGCTGAACCGGCCGGAGTACACCCTCAGGCAGAAGCTGTGGCAGATCCACTGGCTGTTCGTGCTCCTGCTCGTCGCCGTCGCCGGCATCGGCTTCGCCATGCTCTATTCCGCCGCCGGCCGCTCGGCGGGCAACGGCAGCCTCGATCCCTGGGCGTCGCGCCAGATGGTGCGCTTCGCCGTCGGCGTGGTGATCATGGTGGCCGTGGCGATGACCAACATCCGCCTGTGGCTGCGCTATTCCTATGCCATCTATCTGGTGACGCTGGTTCTGCTGGCGGCGGTCGAGTTCGGCGGCACGGCGGGCATGGGGGCGCAGCGCTGGATCCACCTGGGCTTCGCCAACCTGCAGCCGTCCGAGCCCATGAAGATCGCCCTGGTGCTGGCGCTGGCGCGCTACTTCCACGCCGGCAGCGCCGAGGACGTGGGCCGGCCGCTGTTCGTCGTGCCGCCGCTGCTCATGGTGGCGGCGCCGTCGGCCCTGGTGCTGCGCCAGCCGGATCTCGGCACGGCGCTGATGCTGATCATCGCCGGCGGCGCCATCTTCTTCGCCGCCGGGGTGAGGATGTGGAAGTTCGCCCTCGTCGGCGTCGCCGCCATCGGCTCGGTGCCGGTGGCCTGGCAGTTCCTGCACGCCTACCAGAGGACCCGCGTGCTCACCTTCCTCGACCCGGAAAGCGACCCGCTTGGCGCCGGCTACCACATCATCCAGTCGAAGATCGCGCTGGGCTCGGGCGGCATGTTCGGGAAAGGGTATTTGCAGGGCAGCCAGGGGCATTTGAACTTCCTGCCCGAGAAGCACACCGACTTCGTCTTCACCCTGCTCGCCGAGGAGTGGGGACTGGTCGGCGGCCTCACGCTGCTAGGGCTCTACGTCGTGCTGCTGGTTTACTGCTTCGCCATCAGCCTGCGCTCGCGCAACCACTTCGGGCGCCTGGTCGGCGCCGGCGTGACGACGACGTTCTTCCTCTACGTCTTCATCAACATCGCCATGGTCATGGGCCTCATCCCGGTGGTCGGCGTGCCCCTGCCGCTGATCTCGTACGGCGGCACCGCCATGCTGACGCTCTTGTTCGGCTTCGGCCTGCTCTTGGGCGTCTACGTGCACCGGGACATGGTCATCGGGCGGCGCGGCGCCGAGGAGGAGATCTGAGGGAGCGGCACGCCGCAGCGGCAGCGAAGGCGGCGGGGCCTTGCCAGCGGCGCCAGGGTCGCCTATGAACGTCACGACAACCGCGCCGGCCCTTAACGCCGGCCGGCACCCCTTAAGGGCGCATAGCTCAGTTGGTAGAGCAGCTGACTCTTAATCAGCGGGTCCGGGGTTCGAGTCCCCG
>JBHHXI010000129.1:0-8218 GCA_046756945.1 Rhodospirillales bacterium | reverse complement strand
AAGGATCGTCGCGAAAACCGGCGGGACGTTCTCAAGGATCGCCGCGAAAGACGACGGGACGGTATCAACGAGCGCCACGGGAAATACCGGGACGTCCTGAAGAAGCGCCACGACAAACGGCGGAAATTCCGCCGGGTCCATCGCCACAAACGCTTACATGCCGTGAAAAAGCGCCACAAGGTCCGGCGGCACATCCGCCGGCACAGGGCGAACGGGCGGCGCGGATAAACCGCGCGCCGCGGCAAAGGAGGGCGGCGGTCTTGCGCCGCCCTTTTTTTGTCCGCGGATCGGCCATTCCCGTCCATGGGCCTCATCTCCCCTCCCCAACCGCTTCGCCGCCACCTGTGCGGCCAAGATTGCTGTTGGCATGGGCCGAGCAGGCGATATGCTTGCCGGCCTGGATTGAAAGGGGCCTGGACGCCTTGCAACGCTCCACCCGGAATACCCTCGGGGCCTTTCCCCGCACCCGCCTGCGCCGCACCCGCCGGTACGACTGGTCGCGGCGCCTGGTGGCGGAGAACGCCTTGAGCACGGACGACCTGATCTGGCCCGTTTTCGTAGTCGAGGGCGAGGCCAGGCGCGAGGCCGTGCCCTCCATGCCCGGCGTGGACAGGCTTTCCATCGACCTGTTGGTCGACGCCGTGGCCGGGGCCGGGGACCTGGGCATCCCCGCCGTCGCCCTGTTCGCCGCCATCGACCCGGCCCTGAAGACCGCGGACGCGCGGGAGGCGACCAATCCCGACAACCTGATCTGCCGCGCCGTGCGCGCGGTGAAGGAGAACCATCCCGACATCGGCGTGCTGTGCGACGTGGCGCTCGATCCCTTCAACAGCGACGGCCACGACGGACTGGTGCGGGACGGCTACGTGGTCAACGACGAGACCGTCGCCGTGCTCGCCAAGCAGGCCGTGGTCCAGGCCGAGGCGGGCTGCGACGTGATCGCGCCGTCGGACATGATGGACGGACGCATCGGCGCCGTGCGCCAGGCCCTCGACGAGGCCGGGTTCGAACGGGTCACCATCATGGCCTACGCGGCCAAGTACGCGTCGGCCTTCTACGGGCCGTTCCGCGACGCCGTCGGCTCCAAGGCGCTGCTCAAGGGCGACAAGAAGACCTACCAGATGGACCCGGCGAACACGGACGAGGCCCTGCGCGAGGTCGGCCTCGACATCGACGAGGGCGCCGACATGGTGATGGTGAAGCCGGGGCTGCCGTACCTGGACATCGTGCGCCGGGTCAAGGACGCCTTCGGCGTGCCCACCTTCGTCTACAGCGTCAGCGGCGAATACGCCATGCTCAAGGCGGCCGCGGCCCAGGGCTGGCTGGAGTACGACCAGGCGATGATGGAGTGCCTTCTGGCGTTCAAGCGCGCCGGCGCCAGCGGCATCCTCACCTATGCGGCGCTGGAGGCGGCGACGCTGCTCAAACGCCGGGGTTGACCGGTGGCGCGGTCCGCCGCGCCGGTCACCCTGATCACGTCAGCGGCAGCATGACGGTGTCGCGATAGGCGGCGCGGTCGCGCAGGCGCCCGTACCACGCCTCCAGGTTGTCCAGGGCCGGCCGTTCCAGGGGCAGGGTGAACCAGCGGTAGGGATAGCCGCCCAGCGCGATGTCGGCCATGGACGGCTGGTCCCCGGTGACGTAGGCGGTCTCGGCGAGGCGCGAATCCAAGATTGCCATCAACGCGCCCACCTTGTCCCACGCCACCCCCACCGCGTCCATGTCCCGCTCCCCGGGCGGCGTGCGCACCAAGGCGCGATAGACGGCGGTCATCGGCGCGTGCAGGGCCGACAGAACCCAGTCCATCCACTGGCTGGCCAGGGCGCGCTTTTGTCCGTCGGCGGGAAACCATGGTTCGTCGCCGTAGGTCCCGGCGAGGTAGCGCACGATGCTGTGGGACTCCCACAGGACGAAGTCGCCGTCCTCCAGGGTCGGGACGAGGCCGTTGGGGTTCTTCCTCAGGTACGCCGGCTCCCTGTTGCCGCCGAACGGCCCGCCGATGTCGACGCGCTCGACCGCGAGCTCCAGTTCGGCGCAGCACCACATGACCTTCTGCACGTTGATCGAGTTGGCGCGTCCCAGCACTTTCAGCATCGAAACCTCCCTCGGATGGTTATGGTCTGGACGGGCTCTCAGCCCGGCACGATGTGGCGTTCGGGCGGCAACGCCACCGACGTGCGTTTGAGAAAGCGCCTGTGGGCCGGATCGAAAGCGTCGCGCCGGTGCATGAGGAACCCGTTGTCCCACATCACCAGGTCCCCTGCCCGCCATCTGTGTTCATAGACGAATTCCGGCTGCGCGGCGTGGGCGTTGATCTCGTCGAGCAGCGCCCTGCCCTCGTCCGCCGGCAGGCCTTCGATGCCGATGACGGTGCTGGGATCGATGTACAGCGACGTGCGGCCGGTGAGCGGATGGACCTGGGTCAGCCCATGCATAACGTCGGGGGTTTCCTTCCGGATCTCCTCGGGAAGCGGCTTTTCGTCCTCGTAGCCGGTCACCCGCCGGGCGTAGCTGAAAATGCCCCGGCGCCCGGCAATCGCGTCCTTGAGCCGACGGGGCAGGGCTTCGTAGGCGAGAAGGAGGTTGGCGAAATAGGTGTTGCCGCCGTCGCCCGGAACCTCCATGGCATGAAGAAACGTGCCCGTCGCCGGGCGGGCCCGGTAGGACTGGTCCGTGTGCCAGGCGACCTCGCCGCTGCCCGGACGCCCGATGGGCCGGCCGTCGGCGTCTTTCAGGTTGGAGATGTAGGTGACTTCGGGTGTCGCCCGGGACGCCCAGTCGGCGCGCACGATGGCGACCGGTTCGCCGAACCGGGCGCCGAACGCCACCAGCTCGTCCTCGGACAGGACCTGCCGGCGGAAGACGAGGACGCCGCACGTGCTCCACGCCTCACCGATCGCCTCGACGGCCGCCCGGTCGAGAGCGGACTTCAGGTCCAGGCCGGCCACTTCGCCGGCGAAGCCGCCATCGACGGGGTTGACGGTGAGAGCCATGGAACCCGGTCTGTCCCCCCTATCGCCAGCGCCATGATCCGGCTAGATCACGCCCCGCCGGCGCAAATCCGCCAGGGCCTTTTCGTCCAGACCGAGAATCTCACCCATGACCTCGTCGGTGTACTGGCCGAGGGTGGGCGGAGGATAGCGGTGCGAGGCCGGGGTCGCCGACATCCTGATCGGGCTGGCGATCAGGCGGACCGGCGCGGTGCCGGTTTCCGGATGGTCCATCCCGATTTCCATGCCGCGGGCTTTGACCTGGGGGTCGGCGAACACCTGGTCGATGGTGTTGATCGGCCCGCAACTGACGTTCAGGGCCTCGAGCCCGTCGAGCCAGTGGCGCGACGGATGCCCGGCGACAATCGGACGCAGGATGTCGATAAGCGCATCGCGGTTGCGCACGCGCGCGCCGTTGGTGCGGAATCTGTCGTCGGACGTCAGTTCCGGCACCCCGGCGAACGCGCAGAAACGCTGGAACTGGGCATCGTTGCCGACGGCCAGGATGATGTCCCCGTCGGCGGTGGCGAAGGATTCGTAAGGCACGATGTTGGGATGGGCGTTCCCCAGGCGCTTCGGCGCCTCGCCCGTGGAAAGGTAATTGAGCCCCATGATGGTCAGTGTCGCCACCTGGGTGTCGAGCATGCTTATGTCGATATACTGTCCCTCGCCGGTCACCTCGCGGTGGCGGAGCGCGGCGTTGATGGCGATCGCGGCATACAATCCGGCGATGATGTCGCCGATGGGGACCCCGCCCTTTTGCGGCCCTCCATCGGCGGCGCCGGTAACGCTCATGAACCCGCCCATGGCCTGGATCAGGACGTCGTACCCGGGCCGGGTGGCATAGGGGCCGGTCTGGCCGAAGCCGGTGATCGAACAATAGATCAGCTTCGGGCAGTCGGCCTTGAGCTGCTCGTAGGACAGGCCGTATTTGGCCAGGCTGCCGACCCTGAAATTCTCCACGACGATGTCGCAGGTGGCGATCAGCCGACGCGCCAGGGCCTGGCCGTCGGGCTTGCTCAGGTCAAGGGTGATGGAGCGTTTGTTGCGGTTCGAGCTGCAAAAGTAGGCGCTCTCGCCGGTGTCCTTTCCCTGATCGTCCTTGATGAAGGGGGGCGCGAACTGGCGCGTGTCGTCGCCGCTGCCCGGCCGTTCGACCTTGATCACGTCGGCGCCCAGATCGCCGAGAATCTGCGTGCACGTCGGCCCGGCCAGGATACGGCTCAGGTCGAATACCCGCAGGCCATCGAGGGGACCGCTGTTTCGCGTCATACCGCCTCTGTCGTTTTGGTGGAAAGCGCACGGCGCCGGTACAACCATAAACAACCGGGCCGGCGGCGGCAACCGCCGGCCCGCCGGGGTCCTCCGGTGTCAACCACGGCGTCCGCGGCTGCCTTGTTCGTTGACAAACCTGTGCCCGATGGCGTCTTTCACCTCCCACATCCGCGTCCCGTTCCAGGCGCGGGACCGCGTTCTTGTGAACCACTCCGTATCCTAGACCGGGCTCGCTGTCAACTTATAGTTGTATATGAAGAATCTGCCGTAATATTCTGAAAAGGCGTATAAAAAGAACCTACGCCATGAAAGGGCCGAAACGAATAATGCGGGTGTTGGGATTGGCCGCCCTTTGGGGTGCGGTCCTGTTGCTCGTGGCGGGCGCCGCCGGTGCCTACTGGGTGTTCACCTCCGTGCCCGACGCGGACGGGACCATGGAGGCCGCCGGCCTCGGAGAAGCCGTCGATATCGTGCGCGACGCCCGCGGCGTTCCCCACATCTACGCCGCCTCCGCGGCGGACGCCACCGTGGCGCTCGGTTTCGTGCACGCCCAGGACCGCCTGTGGCAGATGGAGATGATGCGCCGCCTTGGGGCCGGCCGTCTGGCCGAAGTGCTGGGACCGCGCGCCCTTCCCATGGACCGTTTCATGCGGGTGCTGGGGCTCAACCGCCTGACGGAGCGGCAATACGCCCGCATGGATCCGCAGGTGCGCCGGGCGCTGGTGTCCTATGCCGCCGGCGTCAACGCCTGGATCGACGGACACACAGGGGCGCTGCCGCCCGAGTTTCTTTTGCTGCGCCATGGGCCGGAGCCGTGGCGCCCCACCGATTCGCTTCTGTGGGCAAGGCTCATGGCGCTCCGGCTCAGCAGCAATCGCCGGGACGAAATCCTGCGCGCCCGCCTCGCCGGCCGCCTGGCGCCGGAGAGGATCGCCGAGATGTGGCCGCCCTACCCCGCCGCGGGACCGGTGACGGCGGAGGATCTGGCGGGACTGTTCAAGGGACTCCCCCTCGACGCTCTGGCGGCGCTCGAGCCGGCGGGAACGCCGCGCGGCGCGTCCAACGCCTGGGCGGTGGCGGGAACGGGCACCGCAAGCGGCAAGCCTATCCTCGCCAACGATCCCCATCTCGGCTTCGCCGCCCCGGTTATGTGGTACCTGGCCCGCGTCGTGGCGCCCGGCCTGGAGGTCGCCGGCGCCACCGCCCCCGGTGTCCCCTTTATGCTGCTCGGCCACAACCGCCGCATCGCCTGGGGCATGACCAGCACCCATGGCGACGTGGAGGATCTGTTCGTCGAGCGGCTCGATCCCGGGGACGGCGGCCGCTACATGACGCCCGGGGGGTATCGGCCCCTGGCCGTGCGCGACGAGGTCATCGCCGTGCGCGACGCCGACGACGTGGTGCTGAAGGTGCGCGAAACCCGGCATGGCCCGGTGATTTCCGACGCGCCGGGCGGGGCGCGCGCCGGCGCCGCCGAGGGCCGGGTGCGGGCCCCCGCCGCCACCGCCCTCGGCGAGGACGACCGTACGGTGGAGGCCCTGTACCGGCTCAACCGGGCCGGCGGCTGGGAGGCCTTCGTCGCCGCCATGAAGGATTTCCACGCGCCCCAGATGAACGTGCTGTACGCCGATTCCGGGGGCAACATCGGGTTCTACGCCGCCGGCCGGGTCCCCATGCGCAAAAGCGGCCAGGGCCGCGTTCCGTCGCGCGGCTGGACCGGGGAAGGCGACTGGGTCGGCTATGTCCCCTTTGCCGAGCTGCCCAGGGCCTTCAACCCCGGCAGGGGGCGCATCGTCAACGCCAACAACAAGGTCGCTCCCGCCGGCTATCCCCACTTTATCTCCGACCACTGGGCGCCGCCCTACCGGGCGCGGCGCATCCTCGATCTCCTGGACGGAGGGTCCCAGTCGCTGGATACCACGGCGGATATCCAGCGCGACACCCTGTCCCTCATGGCCCGCCACCTGCTGCCGATGATGCTCGACATCGACCCGGCCGGCCAGAGGGAACGCCAAGTGCTCGGCCTGTTGCGCGCATGGGACGGCGTCATGTCGCGCCAGCGGCCCGAGCCGCTGATCTTCGCCACCTGGCTGCGCGAGCTCAACCGCGCCGTCTACGCCGACGAGCTGGGCACGCTGTTCCCAGGCTTCTGGGGCTTCCGGCCCGGCTTCACCGCCTTCGTCCTGACCCGGCGCCGGGAATGGTGCGACGACATCCGTACCCCGCCGGTCGAGGACTGCGAGAGCCGCGTCGCGGCGGCCCTCAAAGCGGCCCTCGACCGGCTTGCCGGGCGCTTCGGCGAGGGTTTCGAGGACTGGCGCTGGGGGGACATGCACCGGGCCCGGTTCCGCCACCGGATCTTCACCGGGCTGCCGCTGCTCGGCCGCTTTGCCGATCTGGCGATCGCCACCGACGGCGGCGCCTATACGGTCAACCGGGGCGCCAGCCGCGTCGCCGGTCCCGAACACCCGTTCGCCCACATCCACGGGCCTGGTTACCGCGCCGTCTACGATCTCTCGGACCTGGCGCGATCGCGCTTCATGATCGCCACGGGCCAGTCGGGCAATCCCCTGTCATCCCATTACGGGGACCTCTTGCGCGACTGGCGCGACGGCCGTTATATGCGCCTGGGACTGAAACGCGGCGACCTGGAATCCGGCGCCGAGGGGGTGCTCAGGCTTGTCCCGCCTGCCCCGCGGGCCACACAATGAAAGCCGACCATGACCGTTTCCCTTGATGACATCCACGCCGCCGCCGAGGTGTTGGACGGCGAGGTCCTGCGCACGCCCTCGATTCCCTCGCAACCGATCTCGGCCCTGAGCGGGGCGCAGGTGGTTCTCAAGCTGGAGAACCTGCAGTACACCGGCGCCTTCAAGCCGCGCGGGGCGCTGGTCAGGCTGGCCGGCATGGACGCCGCCGCGGCCAAGGCCGGAGTCGTCGCGGCGTCGGCCGGCAATCACGCCCAGGGGGTGGCGTTCCACGCCCGGCGGCTTGACATCCCGGCGACTATCGTCATGCCCAAGGGCACCTCGTTCACCAAGGTGGCGCGCACCGAGGCCCTCGGCGCCCGCGTCGTGCTGCACGGCCGGGACCTGGGCGCGGCCGGGGACCACGCCCTGCACCTGGCCGACACCGAGGGCCGCCAGTTCATCCATCCCTACGACGACGAGAAGATCATCGCCGGCCAGGGCACCGTCGCGCTCGAGATGCTGGCCGACCATCCCGACCTGGAGGTCATCGTGGTTCCCATCGGCGGCGGCGGATTGATCGCCGGCATCGCCACCGCCGCCAAGGCGCTCAAACCGGGGATCGAGATCGTCGGTGTCGAGGCGGCCCTTTACCCGTCCATGTACAACGCCTTGCGCGGCGAGGCGTCGGGCGGGAGCGGCCAGAGCATGGCCGATGGCATCGCCGTCAAGGTTCCCGGAACCCTGACCCGGCCCATCATCGAAGAACTGGTCTCGGAAATCCTGCTGGTCGACGAGGAGTCCCTGGAGCGGGCCGTGCAGACCTACCTGGAGGTCCAGCGCCTGGTTGTCGAGGGGGCGGGGGCGGCCGCCCTGGCCGCGCTCGTCGGGTATCCCGAGCGTTTCCAGGGCAAGAATGTGGGCCTCGTGGTATCCGGCGGCAACATCGATTCCCGGTTGCTGTCTTCCGTCCTCATGCGGGGTCTGGTGCGCGCCGGGCGCCTGGTGAGCATGCGGGTCGAGATCTCGGACGCCCCGGGGGTGCTTGCCAAGGTCGCCGGATTGATCGGCGATTGCGGCGGCAACATCGTCGAGATCTATCACCAGCGCCTGTTCTACGACGTGCCCGTCAGGCTGGCCGAGGTCGACGTGGTCCTCGAAACCGTGGACCCGGACCACGTGCGCGAACTCCTCCGGCGGCTCTCCGACGCCGGCTTCCCGACCCGGCTGTTGAGCAGCACGTCCGGCTAGATTTCTTCGCCCTAA
>JBHHXI010000128.1:0-8228 GCA_046756945.1 Rhodospirillales bacterium | reverse complement strand
GCCAAGCCCAAAGCCAAGCCCAAATCCAAGGACAAGGCGGAAACCAAGGACAAGGCAAAGGCCTGACCGGGGCACGTCCGCCCCGGACGCGGCCCGTCGGCGTGGAGTGCATGAGGATGCCGGGCGCCTCGGGTTTTGGTGGAATCATTGGGTGAGACGGGCGGTCCCCTGATGTCCCTGGATGCCGATCAAGCCATAGACAGACGCCGCCTCAAGCGGCGCCTGACCGTATGGCGGATTGCCGCCATCGTCGCGGTGGTCGTCGCCGTGGTGGCCGCGGTGGGGCGCTTCGGCGTCGGCGCAAACCACGTCGCCCGCCTGGTCGTCGGCGGCATCATCATCGACGATCCCTGGCGCGACGACGCCCTGGCCGGGATCGCCGAGGACGACAACGCCAAGGCCTTGATCGTACGCATCGACAGCCCCGGCGGCACCATGGTCGGGGGTGAGGCGCTGTACACCGGCCTGCGCGCCGTGGCCGGCAGGAAGCCGGTGGTCGCGGTCATGGGCGGGACGGCGACCTCGGCCGCGTACATGACGGCGCTGGGGGCCGACCGCATCCTCGCCCGCGCCGGTTCGGTGACGGGCTCCATCGGCGTCATCGTGCAGACGGCGGACATCACGGGGCTGCTCGAGAAGCTGGGCGTCAAGCCGGAGGCGATCAAGAGCCGGCCGCTGAAGGCGCAGCCCAGTCCCCTGGAACCGCTCACGCCGAAGGGCCGCGAGGCCGCCAGAGTCGTCGTGCTCGACCTTTTCGAGTTGTTCGTGGACATGGTCGAGGAACGGCGCAGCCTGCCGCGCGACACGGTGCTGGCGCTCGCCGACGGCCGGGTCTTCACCGGCCGCCAGGCCCTGGCCAACGGGCTGATCGACGCGCTCGGCGGCGAGGCGGATGCGCGCCGCTGGCTGGCCGAGACCCACGCGATCGCCACGTCGCTTCCCGTCAAGGACGTGGAAATCGAGCATGAGGGCGCGCTTTGGCGCGATCTTATCGGGGGGCTCGCTGGAAAAGTGCTGTTTTCTGAAAGGCTTAGACTTGACGGCCCGATCTCGCTTTGGCACCCTAGCCTGTGGTAGCGCATTCTGAAGGGGGGCGCGCGACCGTCGGCCATTCGCCGCAAGGGGCGGCGGCGACGGCGGGCTTCAGGGAAGGGGAGGTGGACATGACCAAGTCGGAGCTGATCGCGCGCCTTGCGGAGGCCAATCCGCACCTCTATCACAGGGATGTGGAGCGCATCGTCACCACGATTTTTGATGAAACCGCGGCCGCGCTTGCCCGCGGCGACCGGGTGGAACTCCGGGGATTCGGCGCGTTTTCGGTGAAGGAGCGCGCCGCCCGCATCGGGCGTAATCCGCGCACCGGCGAAACCGTCCACGTCTCGGCGAAGTATATTCCCTACTTCAAGACCGGAAAGCAGCTCCGGGAAAAGCTGAACAGCTAGAACCCCCGCCCGCGCTACGGCCCCCGGCGGGGGGCGCCCGGGTCGCCGGGCCCGGAACACAAGGACAGACCCGCATCGTGAGACTGCTCTCCTGGTTCGTCGTTGTGCCCACGGCGCTTGCCGTCATCGCCTTCTCGGTGTCCAACCGCGCCGAAGTGGCCGTGAATTTCTGGCCGCTGCCCTTCACCTCCGAATTCCGGGTGTTCGCGGTCGTGCTGGCGAGCATCTTCGCCGGGTTCGTCCTCGGCGGCCTGGTGGCCTGGATTTCCGGAGGCAAGCGGCGCCGGCGGGCCCGCGCCATGGCGCGCCGGGCGAAGGCCGCCGAGGCGGAGGCGGCGCGCCTGCGGGGCAAGGTGGCGGACCTGGAAGAGGCCGCCGAAAAGCGGGACATCGCCCTGCCCGCTCCCCCCGACGCGGCGTGAGCCTGGAGGGGCGCGAAGTACCCGGGGGCTAAGGGGCGTTGCCCCTTTTGATCCCCACCAAGGGCCGGCGGCCCTTGGAACCCCCTGAATGGGCAGCCCCCAGGGCCGTAAGGCCGCCACCCGGCGATATTGGAGGCATTGGCCCGCCATCGGATCCGTCCGCCCAGGGATTCGGTATTTCCGACTTCCCGTATTATATTTCCGGCCCGGAGCTTTCGCCATGTGCGCCTTAAACCCCGCCGACCGCCTATTCGTCGCCCTCGACACGCCCGATATGGACGGGGCGCTGTCCCTGGCCGGGTCCCTTGCCGGCGTGGTCGGCGGCATCAAGCTGGGCAAGGCGTTCTTCACGGCCAACGGGCCCCAGGGCGTGAGACGCGCCGCCGCCGCCGGCCTGCCCGTGTTCCTCGACCTCAAGTTCCACGACATCCCCAACACGGTGGCGGACGCCGTGGGCGCCGCGCTTGCCCTGGCCCCCGTCATGCTCACCGTGCACGCCTCGGGCGGCGCGGCGATGATGGCCGCCGCGGCCGGGGCCGCCGGGAAGGCCGGCGCGAACCGCCCCCTGGTGCTGGGGGTGACGGTGCTCACGTCCCTCGGCGCCGACGATCTGGCGGCCAGCGGGCTGGCCGGGCCGGTATCGGACCAGGTGATGCGCCTGGCCCGGCTGGCCCAGGCCAGCGGGCTGGACGGCGTGGTGTGCTCGGCCGGCGAGGCGGCGGCCCTGCGCGCAGCATGCGGCGCCGGGTTCAAACTGGTGGTTCCGGGCATCCGTCCCGCCGGGGCCGCGGCCGGCGATCAGAAACGCACCGCGACCCCGGCGGAGGCCATCGCGGCGGGCGCCGATTACCTGGTCATCGGCCGGCCGATCACCGGGGCCGGCGATGCGGCGCCGGCGGCGCGCGCCATAATCGACGAAATCGAGGCGGCCTGATGCCCGTCGACGTCAAGATCTGCGGCCTGAGCACGCCGGAAGCCGTGGCCGCCGCCGTCGACGGCGGCGCGCGCGTCGTCGGCTTCGTGTTCGATCCGCCGGCGCCGCGCGCGCTCCGCCCGGAACGGGCGGCGGAGCTGGGGGCGGAGGTGCCGGAGTCGGTCACCCGGGTGGGGCTCGTCGTGGACGCGGACGACGACACCCTGGACGCCATCGTCTCCGTCGCCCGGCCCGGCATGCTGCAGCTCCATGGCATGGAAAGCGTCGACCGGGTCAGGGAGATCAAGGCCCGTTTCGGAGTCGCCGTGATGAAGGTGGTGCGCATGGCCGGGTCCGGGGACGTGGCGGCGGCGCGCGCCTTCGAGGACGTGGCCGACAGGCTCCTGTTCGACGCCAGGCCGCCTGAGGACGCCACCCGCCCCGGGGGCAACGCGCTGGCCTTCGACTGGGACCTGCTCGAAGGGCAGCGCTGGCGCCGGCCGTGGATGTTGGCCGGCGGGCTGACGGCCGGCAACCTGGCGGAAGCGGTGCGCATCAGCGGCGCCGGCGCCGTCGACGTCTCGTCCGGCGTCGAGGACGCGCCGGGCGTGAAAAGCGAAGAAAAAATCCGCGCCTTCCTGGAGGCCGCGGCGGGACTGTGACCCCGCGGCCCCCCGGCGTGCGCCTGGCGAAACAAATTTCTCCGGTTTTCGGTGGCTTTGTGGTTTATTACCCGGCCCATGGCCAACCGGGGCCTGAGCGGCGGAGCCGCGCACAAGAGAGGAAACCGGGCAACGGGACAAGTGGTCTGTATCAGCTAAAGTGCATCCATACGATCGCTTTTCCCGTTTCCTCGGCAGGAGGGGAGGCGCAGGCGATGGCGGCCCATCGGCAAGCCTTCCCGACGCCCCGAGGGGACGGGAAAAGCGACCCGAAGGGCGGCGTTGCGAGGCTTCCGGACGTCGTCGCGCGCCGCTTGTGGTGCATGCACACCACGGCGCGACGCGCTCCTAGCCGGAAACCTCGCAACGCCGTCGTATGGGTACAATTTAGCTGATACAGGCCACTAGGCCGTACATGGAAACCCTGAATACCTATCGCGCCGGGCCGGACGAGAACGGGCACTTCGGCATCTATGGCGGGCGGTACGTGGCCGAGACCCTGATGCCGCTCGTCCTCGACGTCGAACGCGCCTACGCCGAGGCCCGGGGCGACCCCGCGTTCGCCCGGGAAATGGGCTATTACTTCACCCACTACGTCGGGCGGCCCAGCCCCCTCTATCTCGCCCGGCGGCTGACCGACCACCTGGGCGGGGCGACCATCTATTTCAAGCGCGAGGACCTGAACCACACGGGCGCCCACAAGATCAACAACTGCATCGGCCAGATCCTGCTCGCCCGGCGCATGGGCAAGACCCGGATCATCGCCGAGACCGGCGCCGGCCAGCACGGCGTCGCCACGGCCACGGTGTGCGCCCTGTTCGACATCCCCTGCACCGTCTACATGGGCACCACCGACATCGAGCGTCAGGCCCCCAACGTCTACCGCATGAAGATGCTGGGCGCCGAGGTGAAGCCGGTGACCGCCGGCTCGGCGACCCTCAAGGACGCCATGAACGAGGCCCTGCGCGACTGGGTGGCGAACGTGGAAGACACCTATTACCTGATCGGCACGGTGGCCGGGCCCCATCCCTATCCGACCCTGGTGCGCGACTTCCAATCGGTCATCGGCGACGAGGTGCGCGAACAGATCCTCGACGCCGAGGGACGGCTTCCCGACACCCTGGTCGCCTGCATCGGCGGCGGCTCCAACGCGCTTGGGCTGTTCTACCCGTTCCTCGACGATGCCGGCGTGCGCATGATCGCCGTCGAGGCGGCGGGCGAGGGCATCGAGACGGGCAAACACGCGGCATCGCTCAGCGCCGGGGCGCCCGGCGTGCTGCACGGCAACCGCACCTACCTTCTCCAGGACGCCGACGGACAGATCGACGAGGCCCATTCCATTTCCGCCGGTCTCGATTATCCCGGCATCGGTCCCGAGCACGCCTGGCTGCGCGACGCGGAGCGGATAGAATGCGTCTCCGCCACCGACGACGAAGCGGTCGAGGCGTTTCACCTGTGCACCCGCCTGGAAGGCATCATCCCGGCCCTGGAAGCGGCCCACGCCGTGGCCCATGTGTGCAGGATCGCCGCCGGTCTCGGGCCGGAGAACCTGCTCGTCCTCAACATGAGCGGACGCGGCGACAAGGACCTGGACACGGTGGCCGGGTTGGCCGGGGGCACGCCGTGAGCGCGCAAACCCGCATCGACCGGCGCTTTGCCGCGCTTAAGCGGGAAGGGCGCGCCGGCCTCGTCGCCTTCGTCACGGCGGGTGATCCCGATGCCGCGACGGCGCGCGAAATCCTCGGCGGATTGCCCGGCGCCGGCGCCGACCTCATCGAGCTCGGCGTGCCATTCAGCGACCCCATGGCCGACGGACCCGCCATCCAGGCCAGTTCCCAGCGGGCCTTGAAGGCCGGCGCGTCGCTTGCGGCGACCCTGGCCATGGTGAAGGACTTCCGCGCCGCCGACGATGACACCCCCGTCATCCTCATGGGCTATTTCAACCCCATCTACGTCTATGGCGTCGACGCCTTCCTCGGCGACGCCAGGGCGGCGGGGGTGGACGGACTGATCGTCGTCGACATGCCGCCGGAGGAAGAGGACGAACTGTGCCTGCCGGCGCTCGAGGCCGGGATAAGCTTCATATTTCTTACCGCGCCGACCACCGACGACGCCCGCCTGCCGCGGGTGCTTAAGCACACCAGCGGGTTCGTCTACTACGTGTCCATCACCGGCATCACCGGCACCAGGTCGGCCACCATCGGCGACGTGCGCGCCGCCGTCGAGCGCCTGCGCCGCCACACCGCGCTTCCCGTCGCCGTCGGCTTCGGCATCAAGACGCCCGGGCAGGCGGCCGCCGTCGCCGCCGTCGCCGATGCGGCGGTGGTCGGCTCGGCCCTGGTCGACACCGTCGCCGACAACCTGGACGAGGCCGGGAAACCCCGTCCCGGCCTGGCCGCCGCGGTCCTCGGCCTGGTCGGCGATCTGGCGCGCGGGGTGCGCGGGGCGCGCATGAACGGAGCCGCCCAGTGAACTGGCTCAAGGATTTCGTGCGCCCGAAGCTGCGCGAGCTGGTCGGCGGCCAGAAGGACATCCCCGAGGACCTCTGGGACAAGTGCCCCAAATGCGCGCAGATGATCTTCCACCGCGACCAGGAAAAGAACCTGGGCGTGTGCCAGCACTGCGGCCACCACATGCGCCTGGGCGCCAAGCAGCGCCTGGAGATGCTGTTCGACGACGGCGCCTACGAGACCGTGGAGCTGGACAACATGGTCACCGATCCGCTCCGCTTCCGGGACCGCCGGAAGTACGCCGAACGGCTCAAGGAGGCGCAGACCCGGACCGGCGCCGACGACGCCCTCACCGTCGCCCATGGAAGGATGGGCGAAATCGGCGTCGTCATCGCCGCCCTGGACTTCGCCTTCATGGGCGGCTCCATGGGCGTCGCCGTCGGCGAGGGAATGCTCGCCGCCGCCCGCCTGGCGGTGGCCCGGAGCGCGCCGCTGATCGTCGTCACGTCATCGGGCGGCGCGCGCATGCAGGAAGGGATCCTCTCGCTCATGCAGATGGCGCGCACCACCATCGCCGTCGACGAGGTCAGGGAGGCCGGCCTGCCCTACATCGTGGTGCTGACCGATCCCACCACGGGCGGCGTGTCGGCCTCGTTCGCCATGCTCGGCGACATCGCCATCGCCGAATCGGGCGCGGTCATCGGCTTCGCCGGGGCCCGCGTCATCGAACAGACCATCCGCGAGACCCTGCCCGAAGGCTTCCAGACGGCCGAATACCTTTTGCAGCACGGGATGGTGGACATGGTGGTCCGCCGCCATGAATTGCGCGATACCCTGATCCGCATCCTCGGCCTGCTCGGGAACCGGGTCCCCGCCGCCGGCGCGACGCCCGGGCCCGCGGGCGAGGAAACCGTACCGGCGGAAACGGACGGCGCCGGCGGTGCCGCCGTCTCCGGCCCAGGCTAGCCACGGGAGAGTAGTCCTGCCCAATGACGTTGCCGTAACCGAACAGCGCCCGGCCGGCCGGCCCGCGGCGCCGGTCGTCCGGCCGGGAAGCGCCGCCGTCCTCGAGCGCCTCACCCGGTTGCACCCCAAGCTCATCGACCTTTCGCTCGGCCGCATCGAGAGGCTGCTCGCCCGCCTCGGCAATCCGGAGAGGCGCCTGCCGCCGGTGGTGCACGTGGCCGGCACCAACGGCAAGGGCTCCGTGGTGGCCTTTCTCCGGGCCATCCTGGAGGCCGCCGGGTATTCCGCACACGTCTATACCTCGCCGCATCTGGTGCGTTTCAACGAGCGCGTCCGGCTCGCCGGCGGCGCCATATCGGATGAGGCCCTGACCGCCCTGCTCGAGGAATGTGAGAAGGCCAACGCCGGCGAGGCCATCACCTTCTTCGAGATCACCACGGCCGCCGCCCTGCTCGCCTTCGCCCGCGCCACCGCCGACGTGCTGCTGCTGGAGACCGGCCTCGGCGGACGCCTCGACGCCACCAACGTGGTGCCGCGGCCGGCGCTGACCGTGCTGACGCCGGTTTCCGTCGACCACCAGCACTTCCTCGGCGAGACCCTGGCCGAGATCGCCGGCGAGAAGGCGGGGATCGTCAAACCCGGTGTGGTCTGCGTCTCGGCCGCCCAGGACGACGTGGTGGCGGACGTGATCGCCGGGCGCGCGGCGGCGCTGGGGGCGCCGCTCGTATCCGGGGGCCGGGACTGGTCTGTCCGCCGGCACGGCGGCGGCCTGGTGTTCGAGGGCGATGGCCGCACGCGAAACCTGCCGCCGCCGGCGCTCGTCGGCGCCCACCAGACCGAAAATGCCGGGCTGGCCGTGGCCTGCGTCGATCACCTTCCGGGATTCACGGTGCCCGACGCCGCCCTCGCCCACGGCATGGCCGCCGTCGAATGGCCGGGACGGCTGCAGCGCCTGATGCGCGGGCCGTTGGCGGAAACATTGCCGGCGGGCTGGGAGGTGTGGGTGGACGGCGGCCACAACGGCGCCGCGGCGGCGGCGCTGGCGGCCTACGCCCGGCACTGGCGGTCGCGGCCCCTGCACCTGATCTTCGGCATCCTGGGCAGCAAGGATCCGGTGGCGTTCCTCGAGCCCCTGGCGGCGGCGGCGGGAAGCTTGAAAACCGTGGCCATTCCCGGCACGGTCGGGAGTCTCGACGCCGGCGAGGCGGCGGCGGCGGGCCGCTCGCTCGGCATGGACGCGGACGCCGCGGACAGCGTCGCCGAGGCGCTCGCCGCCATCGTCGCCCGGGAGACCCGCCCTGCCCGCGTGCTCATCTGCGGCTCGCTCTATCTGGTCGGTACGGTGCTGGCGGAGAACGGATAGGCCGGCCGCC
>JBHHXI010000127.1:0-8240 GCA_046756945.1 Rhodospirillales bacterium | reverse complement strand
TGGAACGGCCGGACTGCGCGATGGCCGTCCTCGGCGAGGAATGCCAGCCGGCGCCTGCGCCTGCGGAGTCGTCCCTGGCTGCCGCCGTTTAGGGCCGGCCGGTCGCCCCATGAGCCTTCCTGCAATCTTTCACGGACCCCGGCGGGCCCTGTTGGTGCGCCTCGTCGCCAACGGCGCGGTGCAGGCGGCGGCCACGGTCGCCACCGCCCTGGTGGTGCGACACCTGTTCGACGAACTCCTGTCCCAGGGGGGACAGGTCGGCGGCCGCTCCCTCGGCGTCGCGGCGGCGTTCGTCGCCCTGACGGCGGTGGCCATGGCGTGGTTGCGGGTCCTGGAGCGGACCGACGCCGAGCGGCTGGGGCAGGACTACGTCGCCCGTGTCCGCCTGCGCGTGTTCGACCACCTGTCCAGGCTTTCGCTGCGCGCCCAGCGCCAACGGGGCCGCGGCGCCCTGATGCTCCGCTTCGTCACCGACCTGAACGGGGTGCGGCAATGGGTGAGCCGCGGCCTTGCCCGTTTCATCGTCGCCGGGATCGCGGCGTCGGGAGGGCTGGGCGCCCTGATCTACCTGAACCCGGCGCTGGCGGCGGCGACCGCCGCCGCCCTGACGTGCTGCGGACTGGCGGCCTATTCCGCCGGCGGGGTCCTGCGCGCCCGGGTGATGGAAAGCCGCCGCCGCCGCGCCCATATCGCCACCAATATCGGCGACAAGCTGTCGGCCCTGGCCGTCGTTCAGGCCTGCGGCCAGGTGCGCCGCGAAAGGAAACGGATCAGGCGGCAAAGCCGGCGCCTGGGCGATGCCATGGTGGCGCGGGCGCAGGTGACCGGCTTCGTGCGCAGCCTGCCCGACATGGCGGTCGCCCTGGCCACCGTCGCCATACTCGTCGTCGGCGCCTGGCAGGTGGGGTCGGGGGACGCCACCCCGGGCACCCTGGTCGCCGGCATCATCATCCTTGGCGTCCTGGCACGCCCCTTAAGGGACCTCAGCCGCATCTTCGTCTACTGGCATAATTTCCAGGTCTCGCGGCAAAAGCTGAACGCGTTCATGAAGAACGCGGCCATCGTCCGCGAGGCCAGGGACGCCCGTCCCCTGTCCCCGGGCCCGGGGCGCCTGGTCTTCGATCGCGTCTCCGTGGCCGGCGGCCCCGAGGCCGTCAGCGTCACCGCGGAACCGGGATCGCTGGTCGCGCTGACCGGTCCCAGCGGCGCCGGCAAGTCGACCATCCTGGCCCTCGCCGCCCGCCTGCTCGACCCGGTGGCGGGGCGCGTCCTCCTCGACGACCAGGACATCGCCAGCGTGACCCTGGAATCCCTGCGCCGGGAGGTCGGCATCGTGTCGCCCGATATTCCCCTGCTCAGGGGCTCCGTCGGCTGGAACATCCGCTACCGGTGCCCGAAGGCATCGGACGGCGACGTCGCCCGGGTTCTCGATCTGTGCGAACTGACCGCCGACATCGCCAACCTGTCCGACGGCGAGAAGACCCGCATCGTCGAGGGCGGCATGGACCTGCCGAACGGGTTACGCCAGCGCATCGCCATCGCCCGCGCGTTGCTGGGCGAGCCACGGCTGCTGCTGCTGGATGACCCCGACGCCACCCTGGACCCGAAAGGCCGGCGCGTCCTTGGGCGCATTCTCGCCGAAAGGCGGGCGACGACGCTTATCGTGACCCATGATACGGCCCGCGTCGCCGCCGCCGATGCCGTCTGGTACCTGGATCAGGGCGGGCTTCTCGATCAGGGCCCGGGCGGAGGCGTGCTGGAGGGGGATGGCCCGGCGGCCCGGTTCTTTCGGGGCACGGGGGAAGCGCAACCGCAGGATCGTCTGGTCCTGGTGTCTTCAAACAAAGGATAGGTCCCGCGGGCCGTTCCGCCCATCGCGGCGTTCCACGGAGTGCGTTGACGCCGGCGCGGCGGCGGGGGATGCTGCGCGGGAGGTTCGTGGCGCCGGGAACGCGAAACGGCGCAAGGAAAGGCGGGCGGGAATGTGGCCGCCAGGCGGGGAAGGATTACATGGCGGAAGGGAAACAGGCCTGGGTCTTCAATATCGACGATGAACGCCAGGGCATCGCGCGCGAGCTGGCCGAGGGCATCACGACGCGGATTTTTTTCGGCGAGCAGGCCATGCTGTCCGTGGTGCGCATCGAGCCCCACACGCGGGGCAAGGTTCACAGCCACCCGGAGGAGCAATGGGGCCTGTTGCTGGAAGGCGAATGCGTGCGCATCCAGGGCGATGAAGAGGTGGCGATGAGGGCGGGCGACTTCTGGCACACGCCTGCCGGCGTGTCCCACGGCATACGGACCGGCGACGCGGGCGCTACCGTGCTCGACGTTTTCAGCCCGCCGCGCGAGGAATACCGGAAACCGGGCCGGGGGTTCGGGGCCTAGGGCGTGGCCTCGTAAACGGGACTCGGGCCAGCGGCGGGGCGCCGATGTCGCCTTTACAGCCAACAGCGGGCGCATATCCGCGCATTCGGGCACTTCCGCCTGCGGCCAAAAACGGGCTATTGAAGGCGAAAGAGACCGCCGCATTGATCGGCGGCGGCCTCTCCATACCCAACGATCTAGAAGTCCATGTCGCCCATGCCGGGCGTCGCAGGCGTCGATGCCTTCTTCTCCGGTTTTTCGGCAATCATGGCTTCCGTCGTGATCAACAGACCGGCGATCGACGCGCCATCCTGTAAGGCGGCCCGCACCACTTTGGTGGGATCGACGATACCTTTTGTGATCATGTCGACGTATTCGCCTTCTTGCGCGTCGAACCCTTGATTGGGGTCCGATACCTCGATCAGCTTGCCGGCAATGACGGCGCCATCGTGGCCCGCATTCTCGACAATCTGACGGGTCGGGGCCTGAAGAGCGCGGCGAACGATATCGACGCCGACCTTCTGGTCGTCGTTATCCGTTTCGACACCGTCCAGGGCGCGGATCGCAAAGAGCAAGGCCGATCCGCCGCCGGCGACGATTCCTTCCTCGACGGCGGCCCGGGTGGCGTTCAGGGCATCATCGACGCGGTCCTTCTTTTCCTTGACCTCGACTTCCGTGGCGCCACCGACGCGAACGACCGCGACGCCGCCGGCAAGCTTCGCCAGGCGTTCCTGCAGCTTCTCCCGGTCATAATCGGACGTCGTGTCCTCGATCTGCTTTCGGATCTGGTTGCAACGGGCCTCGATATCCTTCTTCTCGCCGGCACCTTCGACGATCGTGGTCTCGTCCTTGGTGATCGTGACCTTCTTGGCTGTTCCGAGCATATCGATGGTAACGTTTTCCAGCTTGATACCGAGATCCTCGGAGACCAGCTGACCCTTGGTCAGGATGGCAATGTCCTCGAGCATGGCCTTGCGACGGTCGCCGAAGCCGGGCGCCTTGACCGAGGCAACCTTAAGACCGCCACGGAGCTTGTTGACGACCAGTGTCGCCAGCGCCTCACCTTCCACGTCTTCGGCGATCACCAGCAGGGGTTTGCCGGACTGGACGATCTGCTCGAGCAGGGGCAGCATCGGCTGCAGGCCCGAAAGCTTCTTCTCGTGGATCAGAATGTAGGGATCTTCGAGCTCACAGGTCATCTTCTCGGTATTGGTGATGAAGTACGGAGACCCGTAACCACGGTCGAACTGCATGCCCTCGACGACATCGAGTTCGGTATCCAGGCCCTTCGCTTCCTCGACCGTGATGACGCCCTCCTTGCCGACCTTGTCCATGGCGTTTGCGATCATGTCTCCGATCGTCGTGTCGCCATTGGCCGAGACCGTTGCCACTTGCGCGATCTCCTCGCCTTTGGAGACCTCCTTTGAACGTTGTTTCAGGTCGCCGACGACGGCGTCGACGGCCAGGTTGATTCCCCGTTTGAGATCCATGGGGTTCATGCCGGCGGCCACGGCCTTGCCGCCCTCGCGGGCGATGGCCTGGGCCAGGACGACCGCCGTGGTGGTGCCGTCTCCCGCAATGTCATTGGTCTTGCTTGCGACCTCTCGAAGCATTTGGGCGCCCATATTCTCGAACTTGTCGGCGAGTTCGATCTCCTTGGCCACGGTGACGCCGTCCTTGGTGATGCGGGGGGCACCGAAGGATTTGTCCAGAACCACGTTCCGGCCCTTCGGCCCGAGGGTTACCCGGACGGCATCGGCAAGGATATCGACACCCTTGAGAAGGCGTGAACGTGCGTCGCCGTTGAACTTAACTTCCTTTGCGCTCATTTCCGTCAACTCCTTTTGCTTTAGGCAGTTTCATTTTCCTGAGCCATGCGGCCGGCCACATGCGGGCCATGCGGGGGCCCCGCGTGTTCTTGACGGCCTTGGTTACGGTATCGACGCCGTGCGAGATGTTCTTGCGGGCGTCGTCGACAAGCTTCGTGACATTCACAGACATCGCTGCAGGCTCCTTTCCCTCAAGGCAGCTGCACCTAGTTGTCGTGCGACCGTTACGCGGCCAGTTTCTTGGACTCGGACTTCTCGATAACGCCGAGCAGGTCCGATTCCTTCATGATCATCAGGTCTTCGCCTTCGATCTTGACTTCGGTGCCGGACCACTTTCCGAACAGAACCCGGTCGCCGACCTTCACGTCGAGCGGCAGGAAATCGCCGGAGTCGTTCCGCATGCCGGAGCCGACGGCGACGATCTCGCCCTCCATGGGTTTTTCCTTCGCTGTGTCGGGAATTATGATTCCGCCGGCGGACTTTTCGTCCTGTTCGATCCGGCGAACGAGTACGCGATCGTAGAGAGGTCGAAACATCATCATCTCCTCCTGTTGGCCTCTACAAAAGAAAACAATCGATGCAATGCAGGCACTTTCGCATGCTTCGGCGGAGATATATTTCGAGAGGTTTTTGATGCAAGCCCCAGCCGGGAAATTTTTTCGACCGGCGAATTTGCCCCTTAACTGCTTGAATCTACAACGAATAATTCAGTTCCTGCGCCTACGCACAAACGTTTCGGCAATACGATGGCCGTGTCGCGGTCACGTCGTCGGCGTGGCCCCGCGACCCGGCCATCCTATCGTTTCAGCCGGCGGCGCCGCGTTCGATGACGACAAACAGCTCATTGCCCTCGCGGACGACGTTCATGGCGATAACGCTGCCGGCCTTCTTAACGGCATCGGCGAAGCGATCCACCGTTTCCACCGCCGAGCGGTTAACGGCGACGATGATGTCCTCCGGACGCAGGCCCAACCGCCATGCGGGGCTTCCCAATTCGACGTTGATGACAAGAACGCCCTTCACTTTGCCGTACAACGGATGTGCGGAGGGGATGTCACGAAACACGGCCCCCGCGAACTCGGGGATTGTCTTGTCCCCCGGCAACGCCACCCGGCGGACCGTCTCGACTTCCACGGTGACGGATCGCTTTTTGCCGTCCCGAATCAGGTCCAGCCTGATCTTTTCGCCCACCGGCACCAGCCCGACGCGGTTGCGGAGGTCAGCCGAGTTCCGGACGGGACGTCCGTCGATGGCGACCACGACATCGCCGGCTTTCAGTCCGGCATCGGCTGCCGGCGAGCGCTCCTCTACGTGGGTGATGATGGCGCCCGCGGTTTCCTTCGTTTCGAGGGCCTGCGCGATTTCGGGCGTAAGGTCCTGGACGGCCACACCCAGCCGCCCGCGCCGGACTTCGCCGTGCCGTGCCAATTGTTCCATGACCGCCTTGGCCATGTTGCTGGGAACGGCGAATCCAATGCCCACGTTGCCGCCAGCGGGGCCGATGATGGCGGTGTTGATGCCGATCAGCCGGCCCTTGGAATCGATGAGCGCGCCGCCGGAGTTTCCTGGATTGATGGAGGCGTCGGTCTGGATGAAGTCCTCGTATCCTTCGATTCCCAGGCCGCTGCGGCCGAGCGCGCTGACGATGCCGCTGGTCACCGTCTGACCGATAGCGAACGGATTACCGATGGCGATGACCACATCCCCCACCCGGAGGCCGTCCGAATCACCGAAGGCAACAGCGGTCAGCTTGTCGGGCTCGATCTTCAGAAGCGCGATATCCGTGGCCGGGTCCTTACCCACCAGTTCGGCCTTGAATCGCCGCTGGTCCTTGAGGGTGACCATGATCGAGACCGCATTGGCGATGACGTGGTGATTGGTCAACACGTATCCCTTCTTTGCGTTCACGATCACGCCGGAACCGGCGCTCATGGACTGGCGCTCGGCGGGTTGCTGGGGTACATCGAAGAAACGGCGGAAGAACGGGTCCTGGAACAGCGGGTTCTGTTCGACGGCGACCCGCGTTTTTACCGAAATGTTGACGACGCCGGGCGTCACCCGCTCCAACAGCGGCGCAATGGTGAGGACGCCCCGCGTGTCGTCCATCATCGGCACTGCCGCGAGCGACACCGATGAGAAGACGGTGACCCATATCATCACGACAATGGCAAGAACGTGCCTTTGCATCTTGCTGTCCTCCTTCGATCACGTTCGAAACATCTGGAACGGCCAGGGTGGCTGTCGAAGAATCACCCTGGCCGGGATGCGCGCGTGCGCTGGAACAGCCGTCACCGGGCGCCGCATGGGGCCATAGGAAACCCGGTCATCGGCTCGCTCATTCGCGTGTGCCAGCAATTTCGCCACACGCTGGTCCGTCGGCGGGTGTGAGTGGAGGAGCGACGGTGAAAAAACGCGCCCCGCCGTAACCAGCGCCCGCGGCCACCGCCACCGGGAAATCAGGTCGATGCGCCGCAGCGCGGAGGCGAGCCCTACGGGATCGCCGGTCAGGCGCGCCGCTTCCAGGTCGGCGGCGAATTCCCGGTTTCGCGATAACCCCATTTGCAGCAACTGCATCGCTATTGGCGCGAACCAAAGGGCCCAGGGCATCCACGGGGGAACCGAATAGCCTTGGCCGATGACGTCGAGAACGATGATCAGCAACAACCCGGCGATCGAAGTGGTCGCCGTCACGCTGCGGGCCACTTCGCTTAGAAACATCAGCTTCGTATCATTGGCGGCGAGGTGCGCGATTTCATGCGCCAGGACACCGGTCAGTTCGCGCAGGCTGAGACGCCGCAAGGCACCCTCGGTGACGGCGATCCCCGCCTCCCCGGTATCCCCGGTGGTAAACGCGTTGATGTCGCCGCTCGGCGTCCGGTAGAGGGCCGGAACAGACGGCAACCCGGCCTTTCGCGCGAGGCCGGCGACGGCCCGGTGAACTTCGGGCGACGACCACGGCTCGAGGGCGCGCGCCCTATGCAGGCGCATGACAGCGCCCACGCCAAGCCTTTGTGTAATCGTCAGGGAGAGAGCGACCAGGGCGTTGGCGGCAATGACGGTCACAAGCCCTCCGATCACCCAGGCACAGAGAGAAAGGACGCAAAACATCGCCAGCAGGAACACAGCCGCCTGCACCGTGTTCCGGGTCGGGGCGGTGTTCGAAATCGGTCGCAACGACAGTAGTTTCATCGGCGTCTCCCCATCAGCCCGCTGGTTTGGGCATCGAGGCCAGCGCGGCGGCGACGGCCCCGGGATCAACAAGGAACCCGGCAAGAAATCCCAGGGTCGCCAGCGCGGCAGCCTCGTCCCAACGGGTAAAATGGTCGACGAAGGGATGTTCGCGGGTGAACGCGGCGAGGCCCCCGGAAACCGCGGCGGAAACGAGCAGCAATGACTGGAGAAACGCGGCGACCAGGGCATGCGGCAGGTGCGACGCCAGGAAAAAACAGGCCGCAAAAATGAGCGTCACACGGATGACCGCGTCGATGTTCTGGTCATCCAAGTCCGGCCGATGACCGTCGTCGATATGCGTGCTTTGTGTCGTCATTTCCAAGTCCTCCTTTGAGCAACTCGGCGGCCCGCCCCCTGCTCTTAAGGCAAGCGAACCTCATGCAATTAACAGAGTAATCTTCCGTAACGTCCCTTTTCGACGGCCAGGACCCCTGGGCCGCCATTGGCCCGCGGGTAGGGAGCACCGCACCGGGCGCATGCCCGGCGCGGTGCCTAAGCCGTTTACGCCGACTTCTTGGTGACGTTCTCGATCAGCTTCTTCGCCTTCTTCGGCAGGCAGGCTGGTTCCCCGGCCTTGATCTCGATGTGCTTGGGCTTCATGGCCTCGGGAAGCTCGCGCACGAGATCGACGCTGAGCACGCCGTTCCTCAGGTGTGCGCCGACGACTTCCATGTGGTCTGCCAGCTCGAACTTGCGGACGAAGTCCCTGCCGGCGATACCGCGATGGAGATAGGTCGCATCGTCGTTGTCGGCCTTCTTCTTGCCGGCGCTGAGCAGCGTGTTCTCACGGACCTCCATATCCATCTCGTCCTCCGA
>JBHHXI010000126.1:0-8265 GCA_046756945.1 Rhodospirillales bacterium | reverse complement strand
GGGACCGTCTTTTCCGCCTCCGGCAATGCCCTGACCGAATACGAGTCGAGCGGCACGGAATTTTGGGGACACCTTACTTAATTCGAAGCCTACCCCGGTGGCGGTGGCGCACCGAGAGTTAAGTAACGTGTCCCCTTAATTATGCGCGCGCCGGTGCCGGAATCGGAGATGGACTAGGCGGTCCGGGTGGGGCGGCACCCCACGCCCGACCGGGGACACCTTACCTACCGTCGCTAAGGCTCGGAGGAGCGGCGGAAGTGGAACTCGGCGCCGGTGCGGATGCCCGATGGCCAGCGCCCGGTCACCGTCTTCAGCCTGGTGTAGAAGCGCACCCCTTCGGGGCCGTGCATGTGGTGGTCGCCGAACAGCGAGCGCTTCCAGCCGCCGAAGCTGTGATAGGCGACGGGGACCGGGATCGGCACGTTGATGCCGACCATGCCGATGTTCACCCGGCTGGCGAAGTTGCGCGCCGCGTCGCCGTCGCGGGTAAACACGGCGACGCCGTTGCCGTACTCGTGGTCGTCGACCAATTTCAGCGCGGACTCGTAGTCGTCGGCCCGCACGACGCAGAGGACCGGCCCGAAGATCTCGTCGGTGTAGATGCTCATGTGGGGCTCGACCCGGTCGAACAGGCAGCCGCCGAGGAAAAAGCCGTCCTCGTATCCCTGCAGCGTGAGGTCACGCCCGTCGACCACCAGCTCGGCGCCCTCGGCGACGCCCTTTTCGATGTAGCCGGTGATCCGGTCCAGGCTTTGCCGGGTCACGATGGGCCCCATTTCCGAGTCCTGGTCCGTATAGGGTCCGACCTTCAGCGCCTGCACCCGGGGCGACAGGCGTTCGACGAATGCGTCCGCCGTCGTCTCGCCCACCGCCACCGCCACCGAGATCGCCATGCAGCGTTCCCCGGCCGAGCCGTACGCCGCGCCCATGGCGGCGTCCACCGCCTGGTCCATGTCGGCGTCGGGCATCACCACCATGTGGTTCTTCGCCCCGCACAAGGCCTGCACCCGTTTGCCGTTGGCGCAGCCGGTGGCGTAGATGTATTCGCCGATGGCGGTGGAGCCGACGAAGCTGACCGCCGCCACGTGCCTGTGCGCGAGCAGGGCGTCGACCGCCTCCTTGTCGCCGTTGACGACGTTGAGAACGCCGTCGGGAAGGCCCGCCTGGGTCGCCAGCTCGGCGATCCTGAGGCCCACCGAGGGGTCCTTTTCCGAAGGCTTGAGCACGAAGGTGTTGCCGCACGCGATGGCGACGGGGAACATCCACATGGGCACCATGGCCGGAAAGTTGAACGGCGTGATGCCGGCGCAGACGCCGACCGGCTGGCGCACGGAATAGACGTCGACCCCGGCGGCGACGCCTTCGTTGTACCCGCCCTTGAGCAGCTGGGGGATGCCGCAGGCGAACTCGACGACCTCGATGCCGCGCGACAGCGAACCCCTGGCGTCGGGCAGGGTCTTGCCGTGCTCGGACGACAGCAGTTCGGCCAGCCCGTCCAGGTGCTCGTGGAGCAGCTCGCGGAAGGCGAACAGGAACTGGGCCCGTTTCGGCGGCGGCGTCCCGGCCCACGCCGGCAGGGCCTCGGCGGCCGCGCCGACCGCCTTGCCCACCTCGTCCGCGGTGGCGAACGGGACGCGGGCCGTCACCGCGCCGGTCGCCGGATTGTAGATGTCGCCGAAGCGCCCGCTTGTGCCTTCCACCGGCCTGCCGCCGATGAAGTGGCGAAGCTCCCTGGTCATGTTTTCGCGCCTCCCGCCCAGAATGGTGTGGCGCCCGGTCCCGTCGTGTCCGGGGCCGGCCGCGCGCCGGCCGCGGTCAGTCCTCCATGCCGCCGAGGACGTCGCGCAGCATGAAGCAGATTTCGTCGATGTCGCTCTTCCCGGCGATCAGCGGCGGCGCCACCAGCGCGCAATCGCCCGTGAACTTGACGTGCAGCCCGGCGCGGAACAGGCGCTTGGTCGCCTCGTAGCCGCGTAATCCCGGCACCGGCCCCGGCGCGATGTCGACGCCGGCGATCATCCCGTAGCCGCGGATGTCGGTCACCCCGGGCACGTCCTCGAGGGCGAAAATCCCGTCCAGGAAATAGGGCGACATCCCGGCCGCCCGCTCGAACAGGTTTTCGCGCTCGTAGATATCGAGGGTCGCGAGCGCGGCGGCGCAGGCCGCCGGGTGTCCCGAATAGGTGTAGCCGTGGAACAGCTCGACCGACTGCTCGGGCGCCGCGTCGACCACGGTGTCGTAAATGTCGTCGCGCACCGCCACGGCGCCCATGGGCTGGGCGGCGTTGGTCAGCGCCTTGGCCATGGTGATGATGTCCGGCGTGACGCCGAAGCTTTGCGCGGCGAACGCCTTGCCGGTGCGCCCGAAGCCGCAGATCACCTCGTCGAAAACGAGCAGGATGCCGTGTGCGTCGCAGATCTCCCGCAGCCTCTCCAGGTACCCCTTGGGCGGCACCAGGATTCCCGTGGACCCGGCGATGGGCTCGATGAAACAGGCGGCGATGGTGTTTCCGCCGACCAGCTCGGCGATGCGCTGCAGGTCCTCGGCCAGCTCGGCGCCGGTCTCCGGCTGGCCCCTGGTGAAGCGGTTCTCGGGCAGCCAGGTGTGGCGCATGTGCACGACGCCGGGCATCATGGCGCCGAAGGCCTCGCGGTTCTTCATGATGCCGCTCAGCGAGGTGCCGCCGACGTTGACCCCGTGATAGGCCCGCTCGCGCGAGACGAACCTTTGGCGGCGTCCCTCGCCGCGGGCGCTGGCGTAGGCGAGGGCGATCTTGAGGGCGGTGTCCACGGCCTCGGACCCCGAATTGACGAAGAACACGTGGTTCAGGTCCCCCGGGGTCAGGGCGGCGACGCGCCGCGCCACCTCGAAGGACGCCGGATGCCCCATCTGGAAGGGCGCCGCGAAGTCCATTTCGAGGAGTTGCCTGGCCACGGCGTCGGCGATCTCGGGGCGCCCGTGACCGGCGGCGGAGCAGAACAGCCCCGACGAGCCGTCGATGATGCGGTCGCCCTTGTGGTTCCAGTAATGGATCCCCTCGCCGCGGACGACAAGCCGTGGATCGGCCTTGAAATCCCGGTTCGCGGTAAACGGCATCCAGTGATGTTCCAGGGTGTTTGCCGGGTATTGCATTGGGCTCGCTTCCCATCGTGTTCAAGAATTGCCGGGGCGGCCGCGACCTTCGCGGGTGCCGGAGGCGCCGGGTGAATTCGCGTCCGGGCCTTCCTTGCGCCGCCATTTGGGCTCCACCATAATGCCTTGAAGGGAGCCACTCTAGTACTCACTTGCCCGGCGCAAGACCGGATCCGGTGCGAAAGCACGGATTCCCCGTCGTTGCAAGGGGTTGGCGAGCCATCCCGGGAACTCCGCCGGAGAGGGGTACAGATGCTGATCGGCGTGCCGAAGGAGATCAAGGACAACGAATTCCGGGTCGGCATGACTCCGTCCAGTGTCCGCGAAGCGGTGGCCCACGGCCATACGGTGATGGTCGAGACGAACGCGGGGGCCGGCATCGGCTGTTCGGACGCCGCCTTTGAGGCCGCGGGCGCCGCCGTCGCCGCCACCGCCGACGAGGTGTTCGCCGGGGCCGACATGATCGTCAAGGTCAAGGAACCCCAGGCCGGGGAGCGCAAGCGTTTGCGCCCCGGCCAGATTTTGTTCACCTATCTGCATCTTGCGCCGGACCCCGACCAGACCCGGGACCTGGTGGACAGCGGCGCCATTTGCATCGCCTATGAAACCGTGACCGACGCCGGCGGCGGCCTGCCCCTTCTGGCGCCCATGTCCCAGGTCGCCGGGCGTATGTCCATCCAGGCCGGGGCCCATTGCCTGGAACGCGAGAACGGCGGCAAGGGAATCCTGCTCGGCGGCGTCCCCGGCGTGGCGCCGGCCAAGGTCGTTGTCATCGGCGGCGGCGTGGTCGGCGAGAACGCCATCTACATGGCCCTCGGCATGGCGGCCCATGTCACCGTGCTCGACCGCGACATCGACGTGCTGCGCCACCTCATCATCCGCTTCGGCCCGGGCCTGAGCACCGTTTACTCGACGAAGGCGGCGCTGGAGGACTGCGTGCTGGGCGCCGATCTCGTCATCGGCGGCGTCCTCGTGCCCGGCGCCGAGGCGCCGAAGCTGGTCACCCGGGACATGGTCGGGCGCATGGCGCCGGGATCGGTGCTGGTGGACGTCGCCATCGACCAGGGCGGATGTTTCGAAACCTCGCGCCCGACCACCCATGCCGAGCCCACCTACGTGGTCGACGACGTGGTACACTATTGCGTCGCCAACATGCCGGGCGCCGTTCCGCGCACGTCCACGTTGGCGCTGAACAACGTCACCCTGCCCTATATCCTGGCCCTCGCCGACAAGGGGTATCGGAAGGCCCTGACGGAAAGCCCGTATTTTCGTACCGGCCTGAACGTCTGTGCGGGTAAGGTAACGTTCAGGGCCGTCGCCGAGGACTTGGGCTATGACTACGTGGACCCGCTGAAGGCGCTCGGCGCCTGAACCTTTGTTCCCGTCCCCGGGTCGGGCGCCCCGTGGTACAGTGTTCGACCAAAGGCCGCGCCGGGCGGCCGCGAAAAACAATTGGGAGGAAGTCACCATGACCCGCATGACGCCGAGCGAGGCTTTCGTCGAGACCCTGGTCGCCCAGGGCGTCACCGATATCTTCGGCATCGTCGGTTCGGCCTACATGGACGCGCTCGACATCTTCGAGCCGGCGGGAATCCGGTTCATCTCGGTCGCCCACGAGCAGGGCGCGGGGCACATGGCGGACGGCTACTCGCGGGTGAGCAACCGCCACGGCGTGTGCATCGGCCAGAACGGCCCCGGGATCACCAATTTCGTCACCTCCATCGCCGCCGCCTACTGGGCCCATTCGCCGGTCGTCTGCATCACGCCGGAGACGGGCAGCACCACCATCGGCCTCGGCGGTTTCCAGGAGACCGAGCAGCTGCCCATCTTCTCCAAGATCACCAGGTTCCAGGCCCATGTGCCCGGCCCCGGGCGCATCGCCGAGCTGACCGGGCGCGCCTTCGACCTGGCGCTGGCCGAACGCGGCCCGGTGCAGATCAACATCCCGCGCGACCATTTCTACGGCGACATCGACGTCGACATCCCCAGGCCGCAGAAGATCGAGCGCGGCGCCGGCGGGGCCGAGAGCCTGGCGGCGGCGGCGAAGGTCCTGGCCGGGGCGGAATTCCCGGTCATCCTCGCCGGCGGCGGCGTCATCATGTCGGACGGCGTCGAGGCGGCCACGGCCCTGGCCGAGCACCTGTCGGCGCCGGTGGTGACCAGCTACCTGCACAACGACGCCTTCCCGGCCGGCCACCCGCTGATGTGCGGGCCGCTGGGCTACCAGGGCTCGAAGGCGGCGATGAACGTGATCGCCAGGGCCGACGTGGTGCTGGCGCTCGGCACCCGCCTCGGGCCCTTCGGCACCCTGCCCCAGTACGGCATGGAGTACTGGCCGAAGGACGCCAGGATCATCCAGGTGGACAGCGACCACCGCATGCTCGGCCTGGTCAAGGAGATATCGGTGGCCGTCCTCGGCGACGCCGGGGGCGCGGCGGCGGCGATCCTGGAACGCATCAAGGCGCAGAACGTGCCCGTCGCCGCCCACGGCAACCGCGACGCCCGCATGGCCGAGGTGAACAGCGCCAAGGACGCCTGGGAAAAGGAGCTGGTTGCGCTTTCCGCCCCCGACGGCTCGCCGATCCCGCCGCGCCGCGCCCTGCGCGAGCTGGAGAAGGCGCTGCCCAGGGACGCCATGGTGACCACCGACATCGGCAACATCTGTTCGGTGGCCAACAGCTATCTGCGGTTCGAACAGCCGAAGAGCTTCTTCGCCGCCATGAGCTTCGGCAACTGCGGCTACGCCTTCCCCACGGCCATCGGCGCCAAGGTGGCGGAACCGGGGCGCCCCGCCATCGCCTATGTCGGCGACGGCGCCTGGGGCATGAGCCTCGCCGAGACGCTGACCTGCGTGCGCGAGAACATCCCGGTGACCGCCGTGGTCTTCAACAACGGCCAGTGGGGGGCCGAGAAGAAGAACCAGGTGGACTTCTACTCGGACCGCTACGTCGGCACCAACCTGGAGAACCCGAGCTTCGCCGGCATCGCCAAGGCCATGGGCGCCGACGGCATCACCGTGGACCATCCCGACCAGATCGGCGACGCCCTGGCCACGGCGACGGCGTCGGAAAAAATGTGCGTGGTCGAGATCATGGTGACCCGCGAGCTCGGCGACCCGTTCCGCCGCGACGCCCTGAAAAAACCGGTCCGGCTGCTCGACAAGTACAAGGACTACACCGTCACCTGAACGGCGCCGGGCCGTTCCCCGTACCCTTGACGGGCGCCGCTGACGACGCGCCAAGACACCGCCCATGCTGAGTACCGTACCCTTCGAGGTCCCGGCCTACCTGATCGACAAGGCGCGCCGTGCGCCGCGCCTGACCATGGCCGTCGCCGGGGCCGGCCATCCGGTGGCCATGGAAAGCGCGCGCCGCGCCGCCGAGGCGGGGCTCATGGAGCCGGTGCTCATCGGCGATGCCGGCGCCATCGCGGCCATCGCCCGCGACATGGACTGGAACATCGCGCACCTGCGCGTCGTCGCCGCCGGCGACGAGACCGGGGCGGCGGAGACGGCGGCGCGGCTGGCCAGGGACGGCGACGCCGCCGCGATCATGAAGGGCCACGTGCATACCGAGGCGCTCATGCGCGCCGTGCTGGACCGCGCGGCGGGCCTGCGCACCGGGCGCAGGATCAGCCACGTCTTCCACATGACGGTGCCCGGACGGGACCGGGTGATGCACATCACGGACGGGGTGATCAACGTAAAGCCCGGTATCGACGACAAAATCGACATCGTCCGCAACGCCGTCGACCTGGCCCATGCCCTGGGCACCACCGAGCCCAGGGTGGCGGTGCTGTCGGGCGCCGAGACCGTGAACGCCGCCATGCCCTCCAGCGTCGAGGCCGCCGAGGTGGTCAAGCGGGCGAACGGCGGCGCCGTCCCGGGAGCCGTGGTGGACGGGCCCCTCAGCTTCGACAACGCGGTCTCGCCCGAGGCGGCCGCGATCAAGGGCGTCGACAGCCCGGTCGCCGGGCGCGCCGACATCCTGGTCGTGCCCAACCTGGAATCGGGGAATTTCCTGTACAAACAGCTGGTCTATTTCATGAGCGCCACCGCCGCCGGCATCGTCATCGGCGCCCGCGTGCCCATCGTGCTCACCTCGCGGGCCGACCCGCCCGAGGCACGCCTGGCGTCGGCGGCGCTGGCCGCGATCGTGGCGGCGGAACGGACCCCGGGCTGACGCCGGAACGCGGCGCCAACAGCGGAGCGCGCGCCGCCCGGGGGCAGGCCCCTTCCTGTGGCCGGGCGATCGCTGCTAATGGTATCCGGGCAGGCGGTGCTCGCCACCGGCGCCGCTCCACCGGGCCGGGGCGAACAGCGCCTCGCCGGCCAGCCAGCGGCGCGGCGCGTCGGGCGTCTCCAGGGCGATGCGCAGCGCCTTGGAAAGCTCCACGGTGCCGTCCGTCCCCAGCCCGGCCTCGGCCAGGCCCGCCGACAGGCCGTCCGACACCGCGTTCCAGACGATCAGCGGGATGTCGTGGGCGAGGACCATCTTGCGCCCGCCTTCGTATTTCTTCAGGCACTGGTAGACATCCAGCGCGTTCTGGGCGCGGCAGACCAGCGGACGCCTGTCGTAGGCCTGGCACAAGTCGTCGACGAGAAGGGGACAGGCGGGGCGCGGCACCATGGAAAGGCCGTAATCCGCTTCCTCGAAGGCCGCCAGCCGGGCCGTCAGCTCGTCGACGGCGGCGGGCGCCAGGGTTCGCCGGAGATCGTCGGCGATGAGCAACACCGTCGGCGCGTCGGTGAAGACCAACAGGTGGCAGCAGTACGTGCACCCCGCCTTGCACGCCACCGGCTGGCCCGGCGGGAACATGGCGGCCATGCGTTCCTGGGTAAGGTCGAAGATGTTCAGCAGGTTGCGGGCCAGGGCGAGGACGCTTTCGGCGGAGCGCCCCGGACCAAGGAGACGCACGGTCATCTCGCGCACGCTTTCGGTGAGATCGCGGACGAAGCCTTCGGCGACCTCGTCGATCTCACCCGCGTCGTCGCTCATGGGTCAACTCCGGCTGGCCGCGGACCGGCGGGGCCGCGACCCGTTGGCGGTGCCGCCGCCCGACGGGACCGCGGCGGCGCGGACGTGGCAACCTATCGCCTCGGCCTCCGTGCGGCAAGGGGCGGCGGTCCCTGCC
>JBHHXI010000125.1:0-8447 GCA_046756945.1 Rhodospirillales bacterium | reverse complement strand
TGGAAGGCCTCGCCGAGGCGGCCCCGGCGGTCGGCCAGGCTGGCCGGCGCGTCGTCGGCGACGACGCGACCGCCGGCGATGATGATCGCCCGGTTACAGACCTCCTCCGCCTCTTCGAGAATGTGCGTCGACAACAGGATGGCCTTCTCCGGCGCCACCGCCCGGATCAGCTGGCGCACCTGCAATTTCTGGTTGGGATCGAGGCCGTCGGTCGGCTCGTCCATGATCAGAACCGGCGGATCGTGCACGATCGCCGGGGCGAGCCAGGCGCGCTGGCGCCAGCCCTTGGACAGCTCTTTCATCCTCGTCTCCAGGGCCGGGCCAAGCGCGATCCGGCCGCACACCCGGTCGATGGCCGCCTTCAGTGCGCCGCCGCGGACACCCCGCGCCTCGCCGCAATAGGTCAGGAACTCGCGCACCGTGAGGTTGGGAAATCCGGTGGCCGCCTCGGGCAGATACCCGAAACAGGCCTGAGCCGCCCGCGGCGCGCGGCCGATGTCGTGGCCGCAGATGAGCGCGGTCCCGGAAACCGGCCGCAGAAACCCCGTCAGCAGCCGCATCGTCGTCGTTTTGCCGGCGCCGTTGGGTCCCAGAAAGCCGGCCACGGTTCCGGGCTCCACGGTGAACGAGATGCCGTCGACGACGAGACGGCCGCCGAAGTGCATGGAAAGTTGCCGGGCCTCGATCATGGTCCTGAAGGGTAAGGAAAAGGACGGTGGTGCCGCTTTAAAGACCCATCCGCGTGGATGTCAATACCCGAGAAATCCGGCGGTGATGAAAATGCCGACACTCCCCCAGGCTATGGCATAGCCGGCGCGAAGCACGAAGCGGCCGATCCGGGGATCGACCCGGGAGCCCTTGCGCAGAAGCGCCGTGCCCGCCATGGCCACGGCGGCGCCGACAATGGCAAGCGTAATGATGACCGAGCGTTGCAGTACCGCTTCCAGGAGGTCCATGGAACGACGCCCACGTGTAGCAAAATCCCGCCGAACGCTTAATCCCGCCGAACGCCTACCCCATGCGCTTGGAGTAGGCCTCGACGAAGTCGGCCTGGGCGCCCGACCGCTTGAAGCTCCTGAGCGCCTCTTCGTGCAGAATTTCCAGCGCCTGGCGCTTGTAGCCGTAGGCCTCCGGAGAGCTCAGCATCTCGAAATTCCGCGGCCGCGGCAGATCGATGTCGATGATCTCGCGGATCGTCGTCGGCCGGTTGCTGAGCACGACCAGCCGGTCGGCGATAAAGATCGCCTCTTCGATCTCCGAGGTCACGAACAGGTTGGTCCGCCTGTTTTCCTCGAAAAGCCGCGAGAAGAACTCCTGCATCAGTTCCCGGGTCATGGCGTCGAGGCCGCGGAACGGCTCGTCCATGATCAGCAACAGCGGATGGTTGATCATCGCCTGCGCCAGCTCGGCGCGCCGCTGCATGCCGCCCGAAAGCTGCAGCGGGTACTTGTCCTTGAACTCGCCCAGGCCGACCTTCTCCAACAGGCGGTTGGCTTCCTTCTCCAGTTCCCCGGATGGCCTGTCGCCGCGCAGGTTGGGGCCGAAAATGACGTTCTTGTACGCCGTCAGCCAGGGCAGCAGCGCCGTTTCCTGGAACACCACCATGCGGTCGTGGCCGGGCCCGGTAATGCGCTTGCCGTTCAACAGGATCTCGCCGGTATCCGGCCTCTCGAAGCCCGCCACCAGGTTGACCAGGGTCGTCTTGCCGCAGCCCGAGGGGCCGACCACCGCCGTCAGCTCTCCCGGTTCGAGGACCATGGTGATATCGCGGATCACCTCCTGGCGTTCCCATTCGTCACCGTAGGTCTTGCCGACGTTCTTCAGCTCCACGGTCGCCTTGCCGGCGCCCGTGGCGGGCGCGCCGGGCGCCTCGTTCGCCGCCGGTGCCACCGGTTGCTGCATGATGTCGTCCCTCCGCCCCGGGTTTAGAACAACCGCCGCCAGGGCATGCACAAACCGCCGAAGTAGCGGATGGCGCTGCTGGAAAGATACCCGGCGATGCCGATGCTGATCATGCCGACGATGACCTGCTCGATGGAGCCGCCCATGTAGGAACTCCAGATGAAGAAACCGAGCCCGCCGCCGGACTGCTGGCCGCCGCCCGAGATCATCTCGGCCGCCAGCACCACCTCCCAGGTGATGCCCATGCCGACCGCGGCGCCGGTGAAGATGGACGGCAGCGTCCCCGGCAGGATGATCCGCCGGAACAGGTCCCACTGGCTCGCGCCCATGGACTGGGCGGCGCGCAAATACCGGCCGTCGATGCTGCGGGCGCCGCCGAGGACGTTGATCACGATGGTGAAAAAGGCGCCGAGGAAGGTGACGAAGGCGATCGACAACTCGGTCGTGGGCCAGAAAATGATCGACGCCGGAACCCACGCCAGGGGCGGAATCGGCCGCAGCACCTCGAAGGGCGGGAAGAAGACGTCACGGAAATACTTATTGACGGCAAGCGCCAGACCGAACGGGATGCCCAGCACCTGGGCGATGGCGAACCCGAGAAATACGCGGAAGAAGCTCAGATACCAGCTTTCCCAATACCCGGGCCGGGGAAGGACATCCAGCCACACCGCCATCACGGCGCTCGGTGGCGCGACCTTCCCGATCCACGGTATCGCGTAGCCGAACCAGCCTTTCCACTGCGCGCAAATCTCCCAGAACAGGATGAAGCCGACGATGGCGGCAATGCCGCGCCACAGTGTCTTGTTGCCGAGGAACCTCTGCAGCCGGGTGCGCCTCAGGGGAACGGCTCTCCGGGGACCGGGCTGGGCGGCCGCGTGCACTGTCGGGTGCTCTGCCATTCGAAACTCCCGATCCTCAGGCCAACTCGCGCTCGCCCGCCTCGAAGGCCTTGATGGCTTCTTCGTGGACGGCGCCTTTCGCCTCGGAGACGAGCACGCGGAACTCCTCGGACCCGAGCAGGCGATAGTCGCGCGGGCGGGGAATCTTGACGTCGACGGTCTTCTTGGTCCTGGCCGGGCGGGTGGTCAGAACGACCACGCGGTCGCCAAGGAAGATCGCCTCTTCCAGGTCGTGGGTGATAAAAAAGATCGTCACCTTGGTGCGATCGTACATCTCCAGGAGGGCCTCGTGCATGATCGACTTGGTGAGCGCGTCCATGGCCCGGTAGGGCTCGTCCAGCAGGAGCACCTTCGGATCGTTGATCAGCGCGCGCACGATCTCGGCGCGCCGCGCCATGCCCGAGGAGATCTCGCCCGGATACTTTTCCGCCATGTCGGCGAGCCCGGCTTCGGCCAGCATGTCCGCCGCCTTTTCCATGGCCTCCGCCTTGCCCATGACCTCCTGGACGATTGGACCGTAGGCGACGTTCTCGAGCAGCGTCTTCCATGGAAAGAGGGCGCCGTTCTGGAACACGACCATCCGGTCGGCGCCCTGGTCGGCCAGGGGCTTGTCGGGCCCGCAGAGAAGTTCCCCATCGAGGTAGATTTCCCCGAAGGTGATGGAATGGAACCCGGCGATGGCGTTCAGCAGAGTCGTCTTTCCGCAGCCCGACGGGCCGACGATCATGCACACCTCGCCGGCCGAGATTTCCAGCGAACAGTCGTCCACCGCCAGCACGTTGACCCCTTCCGGGTCGTAGATCTTGGTCACGTTGCGGATGCTGATGGCGCCCTTGGTCGCCTTCACCGGCGGCGTTGCCGCTTGCGCCGTCATCCCGGCGCCCCGCGTTTTGGTCGCGATCTCGGGCATCACCGCCCCTCCAGGGCCAGGGCGCGGATCCGCCACTGCATCATCCGGTTGCCGACCGCCCTGACCATCGCCGACGTCGCCCAGCCGACAAAGCCCAGCGTGATCATGGCCATGACCATGGAGACGTACGTGTTGACCATGTACGAATCCATGATCATGTAGCCGAGGCCGTAATCGCCCGAGATCATCTCGGCCGCCACCAGGGAGAACCAGGCAACGCCGACGCTGATCTGCAGGCCGGTGAAGATATAGGGCATGGCCCCCGGCAGCACCACGTGCCAGAAAACGTGCCGCGGCTTGGAGCCCAGGCAGCCGGCCGCGCGGAAATAGGATTCATCGATGGAATCGACGCCCAGGAGCGTGTTGAGCGTGGTGACGAACAGGGATGCCAGGGTGGCCAGGAAAAGGATCGGCGTCTCGAAGCCCGAGAACATGACGATCGCCAGCGGCACCCAGGCGAGGATGGGAATCGGCCGCAGGGTCTCAAGGATCGGGAAGGTATAGTCGCGGAACCTTCTCGACCACCCCATGAACAGGCCCAACGGCACGCCGACTCCGGTGGCGATGCAGAAGGCGATCAGGATGCGCCGGCAGCTGACGTAAATGTTGATGTGGTAGGCCTCGGTGAAAATCGACATCCCCCAGGCGGGGTCCCGGCTCAGCCACTCGGTGATCACCTCTATCGGCCCCGGTATCTTCTCGAAACGGGGAACCTTCCAGATCTCGGTCAACAACGAGTAGGTGACCAGCCATAATGCCATGCCGAAGAACATCAGGTACGGCGCCGGCGTCTTCAGGCTGCGCCGCGCCCGGTACCAGGCCAGGGTGAGGCCCGTCGGCGGCGGCTGGACCGTATCCGTGCCGGAGGTGTTGGCGACTTGCTCGCTCATTTCATTATCTTTCCGCCCCGCCCGTCGTCCCCGCCATCCGGCAGTACGCCCGCCGGGGTGGCGATTCCGACAACGCAATAATTTAACGAACTACACTCGTTTGGGAAAGCCCCCCCGGCTGGTGCCGGGGGAGGGTGGCCCCGGACGCGCGGTCCGGGGCCACCTCCTGCCGATCGGCGTCCGGCCTATTTCTTATAGGCCGAGTCAGGTTGCTCCTTCACCGATCCGATGGGGCTCGACAGCCCGCGCGCCTTGAGCACGTCGCGCGCCACCTGATCCCACACCGATTCATTGCGCAGCACCGGGTTGGGCACCACCTTTTTGCCGTGCAGGAATTTGGTGGCGGCGCTGACCAGGGCCTTCGCCTTCTTGTTGAAGATGAAATCGAAGACGTTCTTGTCCCGACCGCCGCCGATCTCGGGCGGGTTCTTCCCGTAGAGCGAGGCCCACAGGGTCCTGCGGGGCATGCCCTCGGTCTGATCGTCGGCCATCCGGGCCACCTCGCTGGCGTGGCTGAGGTCGGTCAGGTAGATCTGCGCGTCCAGCTCGGCCTCGAGCCAGCCCCGGTGCACGTCCGGACGGGTCTGGATGAGTTCGTTGAGCATGACCAGGAAACCGGCATCGCCGCCTTCAACGCCCTTGAAGCTTTCGCCGCTCGCGGCGCGCCGGGCGATCCCGGCAAGCTGGATCTTGGAGGCCGTGGGCTCCCAGATGACCGCCGCGTCAAGCTTGTGGTTCCGGAAGCTCGAGGTGATCACCTCGATGTTCATGTTGAGGTACTTCCTGGGCTTGATTCCCGCCTGTTCCATCGCCCAACGGCCGAACCGGTCGGTGCAGGCGCCGTGGGGGGCGGCGACGAGCTTGCCGTCCATCCACTTGACCGCATCGAACCCGTTCTTGAACTTGGGCGCATCGTTGCGCACCAGGAACACGTTGCACTGCTGGCGCGAGGTGCCGAGAACGGCGATCATGCGCATGTCCACCTTCTTGAACTTGGTGGTCGAGACGATGGCCGGCATGTCGCCCATGTAGCCGAGATGGTTCTTTTCGCCGAGCAGCTTGCCGACGATCACCGAACCCTGCAGGCCGATGTCGAACTTGGCGCTGGAGCCTTTCGGCAGGTACTTCTTCCAAAGCTTCTGGCCGTTGATCACGACCCCGGACCAGGACTGGGTGTAGTACGGCTGATACCCGACCACCAATTTGACCGCTTCACCCGGTTTGCCGAAGCCCACCGTCGCCGACGCCGCCGTCGACAGCCCAAAGGCCAGGGCCGCGGCGGACACCGTGACCCCCACGAATTTCAACGCAGTCGTAGACATATTTCCCGTAGTCATGTTTCCACCTCCCTGGAATTACGCAGCCAAATTTTCGCCATTCCGGCCAATTCGGCTCCGGGGCCCGTCCTCCACGGCCAACGTTGAGACCGTGCGGACAACCGCTTGGAACGCCTGTATCGAGTTCCCGTTTTCTCGCCCGCCCGTCTGAAACACATTGGTCCGTAATTTTCCGGACCCCGCATGCCAAACGGCCGGGACCGATGTGTGCGACCTGATCTCCTCAATGACCTCAGTATTTAACACCCACTGCATTCTACGCCCGCTGCCGCGGTGCCGCTGGATTCGCCCGGTGATCGCGGATTGCCGCTTCCGGGTCTCCTTCCTGGCACAGGTTGTCCGGCCACCACGGCGCGGACACCCCCCTTGACCAGCCGGTTCTGCCCGGCATCCATTTTCCGAGCCAATGAGGCGATAGCTACAAGTCCTTATAGACAATGCCTTGCCGGTTGATTTGTAAAATCTTTATTAGCGATGACTTAATATGTTCCGGCTATTGCCGGTCCCGGGGCGTGGAAATTTGCACCCGATGCACCCGGTGGAGTATCCTGCGCCGGGCCTGAATGCCGGTAGGGCGCGGGCGCAGCGGAAAGCAGGGTGTTCCTGGGGCTTGGCGCCGCATCGTCTCGGTCTATCGCCTCATAAAAACCTTTGACTTTACCTCTTGCCGCCCTTTCCGGATGTTCTCCGGCGAGATCGTGACCGATGGGTGGCGCGGTCTGTCCGAACCCGCCGTCGATATCCCGCGCCCGCCCGCCGGGCCGGCCGAGAGAGTTGGAAGGATTGAAAGAACCCGATGCCGAAGAACGACAGGACGCCGCAGAGCGACATAGAGATAGCCCGGGCGGCGGATATGCTGCCGATCGCGGAAGTGGGCGCCAAGCTTGGGATTCCCGGCGAGGCGCTCATCCAGTACGGGCCGCATAAGGGAAAGGTATCGTTCGAGTTCATCGACGGCCTGGCGGGGCGGCCGGACGGCAAGCTGGTCCTGGTTACCGCGATCACGCCGACGCCGGCGGGCGAGGGCAAGACGACGACGACGGTGGGCCTGGGGGACGCACTGAACCGGCTGGGCAAGCGGGCGACGATCTGCCTGCGCGAGCCCTCGCTCGGCCCCTGTTTCGGGATCAAGGGAGGGGCGGCCGGGGGCGGCTATTCGCAGGTGGTCCCCATGGAGGACATCAACCTGCATTTTACCGGCGACTTTCACGCCATCGGGGTGGCGAACAACCTGCTCTCGGCCCTGATCGACAACCACATCTACTGGGGCAACGCGCTCGGCTTCGATCTGCGGCGGATATCGTGGCGCCGGGTGGTGGACATGAACGACCGGGCCTTGCGCTCGATCGCGTGCGCCCTGGGCGGGGTGGCCAACGGCTTCACCCGCGAGGACGGCTTCGACATCACCGTGGCCTCGGAGGTGATGGCCATTTTCTGCCTGGCCACCGATCTCAAGGACCTGGAGGCGCGCCTGGGCAAGATCGTCGTCGGGCAGACGCGGGGGCGGGAACCGATCCACGCCCGCGACCTGAAGGCGCCGGGTCCGATGAGCGTGTTGTTGCGGGACGCGCTGCCGCCCAACCTGGTGCAGACCCTGGAGAACAACCCGGCATTCATCCACGGCGGGCCCTTTGCCAACATCGCCCACGGGTGCAACTCGGTGATCGCCACCAGGACGGCGCTCAAGCTGGCCGACTACGTGGTCACCGAGGCCGGCTTCGGGGCCGATCTCGGGGCCGAGAAGTTCTTCGACATCAAGTGCCGCAAGGCGGGTCTGAAACCGGATGCGACGGTGATCGTGGCCACGGTGCGGGCGCTCAAGATGCACGGCGGGGTGGGCAAGGACGATTTGGGCCGCGAGAACGTGGCGGCGGTCACGGCGGGCTGCGCCAATCTGGCGCGGCACCTCAAGAACATCAAGACCTTCGGGGTTCCGGTGGTGGTCGCGATCAACCGGTTCATCAGTGACACCGAAGCCGAGCTGGAAGCGATCCGGGCGAGCGCCCGGGAGCACGGCGCGGCGGCGGTCGTATGCACCCACTGGGCCGATGGCGGGGCGGGGACGCAGGAGCTGGCCGAACACGTGATCGACCTGGTCGAGTCCGGTGCGGCGGAGTTCAAGCCGCTTTACGAGGACTCCCTTCCCCTGTGGGACAAGGTGGAGCGGATCGCGACCCGCATGTACGGGGCCTCGGGGATCGCCGCCGACGCCCGGGTGCGCAAGACCTTCGACGACCTGCAGGGGACCTATGGGCACTTCCCGGTGTGCATGGCCAAGACCCAGTACAGCCTGTCCGCCGATCCGGGCCTGAAGGGCGCCCCCAGCGGCCACGTGGTGCCGATCCGCGACGTGCGGGTGTCGGGCGGGGCCGGGTTCCTGGTCGTCGTCACCGGCGCCATCATGACCATGCCCGGCCTGCCGCGCACGCCGGCGGCCGACACCATCTGCCTCGACGACCAGGGCCGTATCGAAGGCCTGTTCTGAGCGGCCCGACTCCGAAACCGGCGG
>JBHHXI010000124.1:0-8612 GCA_046756945.1 Rhodospirillales bacterium | reverse complement strand
TCACGGCCTGCCTTCGCCGAAGCGAAGCTCCGGCTTCGCGCAGGCAGGCGCGCCGAGCTCCTAGCCGGAAACCTCGCAAGACCGTCGTATTGCGTACGAATCTCTGGGGCAGGACACTACACCCGGCAAAATTTGCCGGGCCCTCCTTATACGAATGGTCTAATACCAATGTGTTAGGTGGCCGGATAGGTCGTCTCCCTTCGCCCTCCACAACTTTCCCTTTTTTTTCAAAAGGTTAGACCTTCCCTCACGAAGTTGGACCCCCTTCGCCGGTTGGCGCGGAGATTGCGGGGAACGGGGCAGTCCAAGGAACGCGGGGGGAATCGGCGATGGACGCCGAAGACGGTTCCGTTGGCCGAGAGGTGCTCGAAGCCACGGGACAGGCATCAACGGGAGTGCCGCGCACGGTAGTCACCTCGGCGGCGAGCCTGTGCATGGGGCCGGTGAGGCGATCGGCCATGATCGCGCTCCGGTTCTGTGCCGTACTGGTTGTCGCCGTCCTGATATGCCGTGAGAGTCGGGCCCAGTCGCCGGGAATCCCTGGGACCGACGCGGATCCGCCGGTGGAAACGATTACGCCGGTGACCCGCCCCGACGAGGACCTGCTGATACTCCAGCTGCGGTTCAAGAACTTCACCCTCAAGGATGCTTTGGTCGGCTACCTGGACGGCGGCGGCCTGCTCCTGCCTCTGGGCGAGTTCGTTCGCGCGCTTGATTTTCCCATTACCGTCGAGCCCGGGAGCGGTCGTGCCAACGGCTGGTTCCTCAGCGAGAACCGGCTTTTCTCGATGGACCTGGCGCGACATGAGGCGATCGTCGAAGGCAAGCGCACCTCGTACAATCCCCACCTGGCGGAAGCGCACACCGAGGATATTTTCGTCGACGCCCGGTTGCTGACGCACTGGTTTCCCGTCGATATCTCGTTTGATCTTGCCAACTTGCTGGTCATCGTGACCTCCCGTGAGCCGCTCCCCATCGAGCAGCGTCTGGCACGGGAAAAAAGGTGGGGGAAACTGCAGGGGAGACGGAAACGGGAAAGCCCTGGCTATCCCAGGAAGGACATTCCGTACCAGGCACTGACCTGGCCCTTTATCGATACCAGCGTTGAATCCGCGTTCCGCCGCGACGGACAGGGCAAAAGCGAACAACGGATCCGCTATGACACCACCGCCACGGGCGATGTCCTTCACATGAACGCCCGTCTCTTCGTTACCGGCAACGACGACGATACTGTGGACCAGGCGCGCCTCACGCTCGGCCGTAAGGACCCGGAAGGCGGTCTGCTTGGCGGCCTTGGAGCCACCGATTTCGCATTCGGTGACATTTTCACGCCGAACCTGACGTTGATCTCGCGCAGCCAGCTTGGCCAGGGCGCCGAGGTTTCGAGTTTCCCTTTATACCGATCGACCGAGTTCGACACGATTACGCTTCACGGCGACCTCCCGGTGGGCTGGGAGGTCGAACTCTACCGCAACGAGGTATTGCTGGATTTCCAGGCTTCCCGGACAGACGGGCTTTATGATTTCGAGAATGTGCCGCTTCTCTTCGGGTTCAATCGCCTGCGTCTGAAGTTTTACGGTCCGCAGGGACAACGGCGCGAGGAAGTGAGACGCATCCTCGTCGGCCAGAAGCAGTTGCCGCCGGGCAAAAATTTCTTTCGAATTGCCGTCAACCAGCAGGATCGGCGTCTGCTGACCGGTGACACCAAATCCACCGACGATGGGCTGCAAGGCAAGAACCGTGCCTTCGTCGAGTTCGAGCACGGCCTGACCCGCAATCTGTCCCTTACCGCCAACGCGAGCACCATACCGTTAGACGACGGCCGGCGCTCATACGCCGGCATCGGCGCGCGCGGGGTGATGGGACCGGTCTTCGGGCAGGTTGACGTCGTGCGTGACAGCGTCGGCGGCTGGGCCGGAAGGCTGGGACTGCAGACCGGCCTTGCCGGCATCTTGAACCTTAGCGGCGAGCACAGCCGGTTCTCCGGTTTCGAAAGCGAGCGGGTGGAGGCCACCGATAGCGAGGTGCAGAGCCGCTCCAAACTGCGGGTCGACGGCGTCATCCCGGTGCCGGTGCTGCTCCGCATCCCGTACAGCCTGACCGCCGAGCACAATACTGAAAAATCGGGGCGCACGGAAACAAAGATTACCAACCGGCTTTCGGCCGCGTTGAACGGGCTGTCGGTGTCCAACAACCTGGCATGGCAGCGGGATCGCGACAATGGGTCAAATAACACAACCCTGACCGGCGACCTGTTTACGGGAGGGCGCTACGGACGGTTGGCACTGCGCAGCTCGTTGAGCTATGAACTGAAGCCGGTGAAACAATTTACCACCAGCACGATCACCGCGGACTGGCTGATCGACCGTGATTACAGTGCCCGCTTCGCCATCCAACGCGAACTGAACGGCGACAGGATCACCACCTATACCGCCGGCCTGAACAATCGTTTCGATTGGTTCGCCCTGGGCCTCCTGGGTGACTATTCCACCAACAACGAGCTGAACGCACGGCTCACGCTGTCCTTCTCGCTCGGCCGCGAACCGCGCGCCGGCCGATGGAGCGCCAGCGGGCGGAAAATCGCCGACAAGGGCGCGATGTCGGCCCGCGTCTTCCTCGATGACAACCAGAACGGCCGGTTCGATGCCGGCGACAAACCGATCGAGGGAGTGACGTTCACCGCCAACAACCGCAGGATCGCCACGCCTACCGGCGAAGACGGCACCGCGTTCATCACCGGCCTGCCGCCCCACACGTCCACCAATTTCACCATCCTGCGCAAAAGCCTGGAAGATCCGTTTTGGATTCCGCGGCCCGAGGGCGTAGCCGTCGTCGTGCGACCCGGGGTCGTCGGGCAAACCGATTTTGCGGTCGTTTCCACCGGCGAAGTGGACGGCACGGTATACCGGCGTCAAGGCACGTCCGAGCACGAACTCGCCGACGTCGTGGTGCAACTCCTGGACACCGAGGGCAAGGTGGTGACGGAGGTAAAGACCGCCTTCGACGGGTTCTACCTCTTTGAATTCGTGCCCCCGGGCCATTACGTCGTCAGGATAGACCCGGCGCAGATGGCCCGGTTGAATCTGACGGCATCCGCCGAAAGCGCCGTCGGAATTCATGGCGATAGTACCGTCATAAACGGCGTCGACTTTACCGTGGAAACCGCCATGGCCGAGGACAGGAAACGCGAAACCCGGGCGACCCTGGCAGCGGTGCCGCCGCCCCCGGCGCCTCCGGCGCCGGCTGCCAAGACGCCGGCCAAGGAGGCCAGGACGCCGGCCAAGGAGGCCGGGACGGCGCCGGCCTACAAGGTCCAGCTGGCCGCCGAGCGGTCCCTGGAGGGGGCGCGGGACGAATGGAAACGCTTGCGGCGCAAGAAATTGAATCTGCTGGGGAGACTGGCCCTGTCCGTCACCAAGGTCGATCTCGGGCCGGAAAAGGGGGTGTTCTACCGCCTGCGCGCCGGCCCCTTCGCCGACAAAGCCGCCGCGCGTGCCCTGTGCGCGAAACTGGCCAAGGACAACATGGGGTGTCTGGTCGTCCGTCCCGGGGCATGAGGGGCGGGGCGCGGCGGCGCGATTGGATGCCGCGGCAGGGCCGGGGCCGGAATCGTTGTCCCGGTGATCGTGGTCGCCATCGCCGCCGCCGCATCATAAGAATCGTCGGCGATATCATCTAGTGGCCTGTATCAGCTAAATTACACACCTATAATCGCTTTTCCCGTTTCCCCGGTGGGAGGGGAGGCGCAGGGAGGGACGGATTACCCCATGGGATGGACGCGGACAGGCCTCACCGGCGGGGATGCGGCGACAGGCGCGGCGGCACAGGACGCCGCCACGCCGGGCGCGCCGTTGCGCCGGCTCCTGGGGTTCCTTTTGCTCGCCGGGGCGCTGGTCCTCGGCCCGCCGGCCCCGGCGGGCGCCGGCGCGCCCCTCAAGGTCCGCGCCGGGGTTCTCGCCTTCGGCACCGTGAACTGGGAACTGGACGTGATCAGGCACCACGGGCTGGACCGGAAAGAGGGCATCGCGCTCGAGGTCGTCGGGCTGGGGGGCAAGAACGCCGCCGCCGTGGCCCTGCAGGGCGGCGCCGTGGACGTCATCGTCACCGACTGGGTGTGGGTCTCGCGCCGCCGCGCCGACGGCGCCGATTACACGTTCGTTCCCCATTCCATGGCCGCGGGCGGCCTGATGGTGCGGCCCGACGCCGGGATATCCACCCTCGCCGACCTTCGCGGCCGGCGCATCGGCGTCGCCGGGAGCGCCGTCGACAAGAGCTGGCTGATGCTCCGCGCCTACGCCAAGAAGACCCTCGGCGTGGACCTCGCCGACATCGCCGAGCCCGTCTTCGCGGCGCCGCCGCTGCTCAACGAAATCCTGCTGCGCGGCGACCTGCCGGCGGTGTTGAACTTCTGGCATTACACGGCGCGGCTGAAGGCCCGCGGCATGACGGAACTGATTGCCGTCGCCGACGTGCTGCCGGCGCTCGGCGTCGAGGCGCGGCCGCCGATCATCGGCTGGGTGTTCAGCGAGGCCTGGGCCAAGGGCAACGGCGCCGCCATCCGGGGGTTCCTCCGGGCGTCCCTGGCCGCGAAGAGGATCATGGCAACCTCGGACGCGGAATGGGAACGCCTGCGGCCGCTCATCAGGGCCGGCGACGAGGCCACCTTCGTCGCCCTCAGGCAGGCCTACCGGGCCGGCCTGCCGACCTCCTTCACCGGCAGGGACGTGGCCGCCGCCAAGGCGCTGTTCAAGACCCTGGCCGACCTTGGCGGCCCCGACCTGGTCGGCAACAGCAGGACGCTGGCGCCGGGGACGTTCTGGTCCGGCTTCACCTTTTGACCGTGGTATACGGAAGGCCGGAATTCATGCGCCGTCACGAATGTCCCGGCCGACCTCGGCGTCCCTCTGCGCCCTCGGCGTTGAAAAAAATCCACGCGGAGGACGCGGAGGAACGCAGAGAGAAGGAGAGGGGCTGCGCGATCCCGGGTATCCAGAAAATCCGGCGCCCGGGCGCGTATCCGTCAGAGCGTATCCGTCAGACATAGCCCGGAACTTATGCATTTGCGTGTTGATAATGCGGATCCTTGATCCATGCGCCCATCCCTGACCGCCATCCCCGAGCCCTGGCTGCGCGCCTTGTCGCTGGCCGCCTTCGTCGCCCTGTGGCAGGCCGGCGCCGGCCTCGCCGACAGCCGCCTCCTGCCCGGTCCCTGGGTGGTGCTGGTCGCCATGTACACGGGCGCGGTCGCCGGCGACCTGGTGGTCCATGTGGGCATCACCCTGGCCCGGGTGGCGGTCAGTTTCGTCATCGCCATGGCCATCGGCGCCGCCGCCGGCATCGTCATGGGGCGCAACCGGCGCGCCGACCTGCTGCTCGACAGCTGGCTGGTGGTCGGCCTGAACATCCCGGCCCTGGTCATCATCATCCTCTGTTACGTGTGGTTCGGGCTCACCGAGACGGCGGCCATCCTGGCGGTGGCCGTCAACAAGATCCCCCTCGTCGTGGTCACCATGCGCGAGGGCGCCCGCGCCATCGACCGCGACCTGTTGCAGGTGGCCCAGGCCTTCCGGCTGTCCCGGCGGCGGGCGTTCCTGAAGATCACCCTGCCGCAGCTGTACCCCTACGTCATGGCCTCGGCGCGCACGGGCCTGGCCCTGATCTGGAAGATCGTGCTGGTGGTCGAGTTGCTGGGGCGCAGCGACGGGGTGGGCTTCAAGCTGTTCGTCTTTTTCCAGTTCTTCGACATCACCAGCATCCTCGCCTACAGCTTCGCCTTCATCGCCGTGGTCATGGCCATCGAGCTGTTCGTGCTTGCCCCCCTGGAGCGCCGCCTGACGGCGTGGCGCCCATGAACGCGCTGGAGATCGGCATCACCAGGAAGGCATACCCGGGCCGCCCGGCCGGGGGCGAGGTGGTGGCCCTTGCCGGCCTCGCCTTCACCGTTCCCGAAGGCGAGTTCACCTGCATCGTCGGGCCCTCGGGCTGCGGCAAGACGACGCTGCTGAACATCATCAGCGGCCTCGATTCCGAGGTCGAGGGCGAGGTCCGCGTCGCCGGCGCGGCGCCGGCGGACGGGCCGCTCACCGGCTACATGTTCCAGGCGCCCCGGCTGATGCCGTGGCTCACCGTCCACGACAACGTCCGCCTGGTGCTGGGCGACGGCGAACCGGCCGACGGCCGCACCGAGACCCTGTTGCGGGAGATGGGCCTGGGCGACGTCATGGACGCCTTTCCCCACCGCCTGTCGGGCGGCATGCAGCGCCGCGTCGCCCTGGCCCGGGCGTTCGTCACCGGGCCCAGGCTGTTGCTTCTGGACGAGCCCTTCCTGTCGCTGGATACGCCGGTGGCCAACCGGCTGAGAAGGCTTCTCCTGGACCTCTGCGCGCGCCGCCCGACGACGGTGCTGTTCGTCACCCACGATCTGCGCGAGGCGCTCTATCTGGCCGACCGGGTGCTGTTCATGTCCCCCGGCCCGGGCCGCATCGTGCTCGATCTGCCCGTCGACCTGCCCAGGCCGCGCCAGCCCGAGGGCGCCGATATAGAGGCCTTGCGCCTCGACCTGCTGGACCGGCACCCCAAGCTGCTGGCGGGACTGGCGGAAACCGCGGACGAGGATCCGGTGGAGTAATACGGGATTTCAAGAATCCCGCTGAAATCCCGAGTTCGATGTTCATTCCAGACGTCGAAAACCTGCCCGGATGATCTTTTCGGCAAACCATTCCATGCATTCGTCGAGGCGGACGTTCATCCGTGTTTATTCACGTCCATCCGTGTTCAACTTCCACCGTTCACCGTTCCGCGCCGATGAAATTCCGCTCTCACTGCGCGCGATCCTGTGACACGGATGAACACGGATGGACACGGATAAACGACGCTTCGGGGTCGGCGGACCACATCAGCACGCGGTGCGGCGCGCCGCGTTTGATTTGCTCTTTAGTCTCTTTCTCTGTGGTATCAATGGTCCCTGTGGGCTCAGGGGTTCAATTTTATTGCCTCAAGCCTTCGTGCTCTGTGCATCGGTGAGCAGCGCCGCCGGTTCCCCCCAGGTCCGCGAGAAGACGAAATCCCCGAGAGGCTTGCGCTGGCGCGGCGCCGGGGCATTCTCGCGCGCCTCGCCGGGCACATCGCCGGTCTTTTCGTGATAGCCGAGGGCGGCCGCCGCGGCCGGCTCGAAGCCGTCCGGTATGGCGAAGGTCTCTCGCGCCAGCGCCCCGTCGAAGCCGGCCATGAAATGCACGGCGAGGCCGAGGGCCGTGGCCTGGAGGGCGAGCTGGGCGGACGCCAGCCCGACGTCGTGCAGGGCATGGCGGTTGGGCTTGCCGTTGCGCTGGAAGGCCAGCTTGGCCACCGAAAGCATGAGCACCGGCGCATGGCGCGCCCAGGACTGGTTGCCCGGCGCCAGGCAGGCGAGCAGGCGCTCGAAGTCCTCAGGCGCCTCGCGGGTGGCGACGATCAGGGACCAGGGCTGTTCGTTGTACGACGACGGCGCCCAGCGGGCGGCCTCGAGGACGGTGAGAAGCGTCGCCGCCTCGACCGGCCGGTCCGAAAACACCCGCGGGCTCCACCGCCGCTGGATGAGTTCGTGCACCGGGTGATCGACGGGTGCGGGGTTGTGCATGGCTGTTTTCCGATGTTTGGCCGATGGACCGTTGGCTCGCCGCCACGCTACCACACTACCGGCGGTGCGCGCGATCCGGCGGCGGCTCCGCGGCGGCAAAGAAAAACCGCCCGGAGGCGACCCCCCGGGCGGTCGGTCTTGGTGCGTGTGTTGATCTTACCGGCGCGAGCCGAACAACTGCAGCAGCAGGATGAACAGGTTGATGAAGTCCAGATACAGCCTGAGCGCCCCCATGATGGCCTTCTTGCTGTACACCTCGTCCGAATCGGACTCGGAATAAATGTCCTTGATGGCCTGGGTGTCATAGGCGGTCAGTCCGACGAACACGAGGACGCCGATCACCGAAATGACGAAGTGCATGGCGGTGCTCTGCAGGAACATGTTCACGACGCTGGCGATGATGACGCCGATCAGCCCCATCATCAGGAACGAGCCGAAGCGCGAAAGATCCCGCTTCGTCGTGTAGCCGTACAGGCTCATGCCGGCGAACGTCCCGGCGGTGATGAAAAACACCCGCGCGATGCTGGTCCCCGTATAGACGATGAAAATGAAGGACAGCGACAGCCCCATCAGGCCCGCGTACACCCAGAACAGGCTCTGGGCGGTGCCCGCCCGCATGGAGCTGATGCGCGCGCTCAGGTAAAAGACCAGGCCCAGCGGCGCCAGGGCGATAACCCAGAACAGTATGCCGCCGCCGAAGATCACCTGCATGGCCGCCTCCGAGGTGGAGACGCCGTAGGCGACGATCCCGGTCAGCGCCAGGCCCGAGGCCATGTAGTTATAGACCTTGAGCATGTACTCGCGCAGGCCGACGTCGATCTCCGCGGCTTCGGCCTCAGCCCGGGTCATGGGCTTGGCGCGCAGTTCAAATCGTTTATCGGGTCCGAGAGCCATTTGAAAACCCCCTTCAACCTGCTGATGCCAGAACTTGCCGCTAATATGGCACCAAACCGGCCGGAATCAATAGGCTCGGGGTTAACTTTTGGTAATCTTG
>JBHHXI010000123.1:0-8716 GCA_046756945.1 Rhodospirillales bacterium | reverse complement strand
CCACCGAGTACCTGCGCCTGTTCGGCCTGGTCGCCCTCGCCTACATGTGGACGCGTATGGCCAGGCTGGCCCTCGGCCGCGACGGCGACGGCGGCTTCCACAAGGCCAAGCTGGGGACGGCGCGTTTCTTCATGCACCGCCTGCTGCCCCAGACCGGCGCGCTGTTCGCCACCATCATGGCCGGCAAGGGATCGACCATGGACTTCGACGAGGCGTGGTTCTGAGCCTACCCGCGTGCGGCACGAAGACGGGGACGGCCGCCCGGTCCATACAAAAGAGGCGGAGGGACAGGGAAATATGCGGGGGTGAAGACAAGGCGCGCATAATGGATTTCCGCGCTGGTATCCAGTAAACGTACCTGTTGCCCTGTTCGGCCTGGGAATCGCGGCATGTTGCCGTGATTTGCGGGTCGGAGGTCGGATCCCATGGATGCCGTCGGTTGTCGCACATTGCGGGAGATTCTGGAGTACCGCGCGGAAACGGCCCCGAAAAAGCTGTTCGTTCTCTGCGATGACACCGACGGCGAGACCACCCGCCATTCCTATGCGGATTTCGACAAAAGCGTCAATCGAACAGCACGCATGCTGCACGCTCTCGGCATCGGCAGCGGCGACAAAGTCAACCTTCATCTCAGCAATTGTATCGAGTTCCTGCTGTTATGGTTCGCCGCGGCGAAGATCGGCGCCGTCATCATGCCCACCAACGTGGCGGCGACGGCTGACGAACTTGAATATCTGATCGATCATTCCGAATGCCGATTGATCTTCACCCAGTCGGGATATCTTGATGTCGCCGAGGAGGTGCGAGGACGCTGCCCACGGGTCGAGGCAATCGTTGTCTGCGGAGACAGCGGAGATGCGCAAGCCCGTTCCTTCGATACGCTCGTATCCTCCCAATCCGATAAGCGGCCGGAAACGCGTTGCGATGCCGGAGACGAAGTCGGGATTCTCTATACTTCCGGCACGACGTCACGGCCCAAGGGTGTGCTCGTCACCAACGCCAACTACATTTACGCCGGCGAGACCGTCGCCAAGGCTTTGTGCCTGACGCCCGAAGATCGGCACCTGGTGGTGATGCCGCTTTTTCACGGCAATGCTCAGTACTACTCCACCATGAGCACCTTGGTGACGGGTGCCAGCATGGTTTTGTCGTCGCGATTCAGCGCCAGCCGCTACTTCGATCAGGCCATTCGGCACGGTTGTACGGTCTCCAGCCTGTTCTCGGCGCCTATGCGCATGCTGCTGGCACAGCCGCGCCGCGACGCGCTTTCCGAAAACAGGTTGCGCGCCGTGCTGTTTGCGCAAAGTGTGACCGAAGATCAATTGGACGAGTGGCACGAGCGTTTCGGCGCACCATTGCTGCAGCTTTGGGGAATGACCGAAACCATGGGTCCGCCGCTCGTTAATCCCATCCATTTCCGTCGCGACAACATGAGCATGGGACTGCCGGTGATGGGCTATCGGGTGAGGCTCGTGGACGAGCAGGGCAACCCGGTGCCCCGCGGCGAAACCGGCCAGATCGTCGTTGCCGGTGAGCCCGGACGCACGCTTATGAAGGGATACTTCAAGAACCGCGAGGCGACCGAGGACACGTTACGTGCCGGGTGGTTGTGGAGTGGCGACAATGCGCGTCAGGACGGCGACGGCTATTTTCATTTTGTCGATCGTGCCAAGGACATGATCAAACGTGCCGGTGAAAACGTCGCCGCGAGCGAGGTGGAGGCGGTCATCCTGACACATCCACAGGTATTCGATTGCGCGGTCATAGGCGTGCCGGACCCTGTTCGCGACGAATCGATCGTCGCCATGGTAGTGACCGTCGAAGGGGAATCCCTGGACAGCGATGCCGTTATCGACTGGTGCAGAGGCCGTTTGGCCAGCTTCCGCGTGCCGGAACGGGTCGAGTTTCGCCGCGAGCTTCCGCGCACATCGGTTGGCAAGATTCAGAAGCACGTGCTGAGGGCTGAGATGGTCACCGAAAAATGAAGAAGAACGGATGACCGCTTGCGGTCGCCGGTAACGCAGCAAATACGGCAGTCGGCGGTCAGCGCATTTGGTAGAAATCATACACCGCGCCGATGACCCTGCGCCAAGGTCCGCCGCCCGGCGCAAAGCACACACGATCCCCTGAAAATCCGACGTTCCGGGCGTTGTTCCGGCGGAATTTCAAACCGAGACACTGCCGAAGGTGCCCACGATGTCGCCCAGTTCGCTTATCACGCTCTCGGCCGCCGCCCGCCCTTCGTCGATGATCTCGGCCCCGCGCTGGAAATCCATCAGCGCGATGTGTCCGAGACGGGGCACGATGCCGATGTCGGGAGGGTCGCCCGCCAGCCGGCTGCGGGTGATGCGGTCGAGGATGATGTCGAGGGACGCCGACATGACGTTGAAGGTGCTGGGGTTGTCGTTGGTGGCGCCGAAAACCTGGTGCAACATGGAATGGATGCGCGAGTCGTCCCTGGACGCGGAGTCCTCCAGGGCCTGGGCCAGCTGATCCGTCGCCGATTCCGGCGTCCGGCTGTATTTCTTGCCGAGAAGGTCGCCGTTGACGTTGACGGCGATGACGATCTGCGCGCCCAGCGCATGGCAGACGGACACCGGCACCGGGTTGACCAGGGCGCCGTCGACCAGCCACTGGCCGCCGATCCTCACCGGCTTGAACACCCCGGGCATGGAAAACGAGGCCCGCATGGCCCGCGCCAGGCCGCCCTTGCGCAGCCACACCTCGTGGCCGGAAAGCAGATCCGTGGCGACGCAGGCGAAGGATGCCGGCAGGCCCTCGAAACGCGCCCCTTCCAGGGTGCGGCGCAACAGGCTGTGCAGGCGGGCGCCGCCGACCAGGCCGCCGCCCGACAAATTGACGTCCATATGGCGGAGGACGCCGAAGGCGGTCAGCTCCCGCGCCCATTCCTCCAGCTGGTCGAGGCGGCCGGCGAGATAGGCGCCGCCGACCACCGCGCCCATGGACGTGCCGACGATGACATCGGGCTTGATGCCGGCGTCCTCGAGCACCCTGAGGACGCCGATATGGGCCCATCCGCGGGCCATGCCGCTGCCGAGAGCAAGTCCTATCGTGGGCGGTGCCATTTGGAAAGGTTCCCGCGTGTCCGTCCGGCGTGTTCGCCGGTGGGAATCCTACGTCACCGTGATTGAGCAATGGTTAACGGCGGGCCGCAACGCGACGGTCCGCGGCGTTTACGAAAGGACGGCTGCCCCTACCGCCGCCGGATTAACGGTCTTCCTCGGATCGCCCGGTCAGGATGTTGTAGATCCAGGCCCCCAGGGCGAAAAACACGAACCCGACCGCGAAGCCCCATACCGCGCCGATCAGGGCCCCCGGGAGCGTGGGGCCGAAGCCGACGTACATATCCCCGAGGAATCTCGCGAACTCGACCCCCCACCCGGCAAAGGTGGCGACGCCGAAGAGAAAGAAGACCGCGCCGTACACGATTCCGAAGGCGATCCCGAATTTTACCGCGTCGATCTGCATGGATTGTCTTTCCGTCAAGGCGATTTGCACGGGAAACCCAATATTCGCGTGCGCTTCTCCGAATGGCTTCCCCCCGAGGTTTCGAATGGTAGCCGGTTTCTGTTTCCCCTGGAACAGGGGCTTGGACGGAATCCCCATTGTGCCCCTTCGCGGGCCGGGGCGCCGGTCAAGCGGCGGGGCCGGCCCAAGCGATGATCTAGCTCCGCAGGCAGGCTTTGTGCTGCTCGACGAAATCGGCCATGCTGTCGGCGCGGAAATCGGTCCGCGCTTCCGAGGACGGCGCCACGGTCGCGCCCGAGCCTTCACGGCCGTGGCGGCGGTCGATCCAGTTGGTCGCCAGGCCGAACGCGGCCGCCGGCACATGATCGTGGAACAGGCTTTGCGCGGTGTGCAGGATCCTGGATTTTTCGACATCCAGATCGTCGCGCAGCCTGTCGACCATGTACGCGAAGTTGGCCGGGTCCGGCTTGTAGGATCCGATGTCCTCGGCCGTGTAGATGGCGTCGAACGTCACCCCCAGCTTTTCGTTGCTGCCCTTGAACGACTGCCGATCCACGTTGGACAGGATCACCAGCCTGTAATGCCGTTTCAGGTAGGCGAGCGCGGCGGCCGAGTCCGCGAACGCCGGCCAGTCCCCCACCGACGCGCCGAAGCGCGCCGCGTCCCGGTCCGTCGCCGTGACCCCCCAGTGCGCCGCCAGCCCCTTGTGCACGTGCGCGAGGATTTCCCGGTAGAGCATGCGCGGCGTATCGGCTTCCTGTCGCGTTTCATAGCGGGCGAAGGCTTCCAGCACCTCGTCCGGGCCGGCGGTGACGCCTTCGCGCTCCAGCCAGGGCTCCAGCGACGCGAAAATCCCCTTCTCCCAATCGATCAGCGTGCCGTAGCAATCGAAGGTCAGAACGTCGTAGTCGGTAAGTTTCATCATGCGATTTCCCGCGTTTCCCGCGCCGTCAAATTCCCGCAACCAGCATCCGCCGCCGCCGCGCCGCCGTCAACATCGTCCCCCTGGGCGCGCCCCTTTCCAGCCCCGGCGCCCGGCGGCGCGGATTGACCTTGTCCGAGACGCTGGGGTAGCGTGGCGCAGACCATCACCGCCCGGCTTGGTCATGCAGTACCCACGCGACATCCGGGGCCAGAATCTCTTCGCGCTGGACGTGAACCTGCAGCGTACCCTGGCGCGCATCGCGCCCGAGGCGGCGGCGCGCTGGTCCGGGCACCTGTCGGACTTCGGCGCCTGGGTCGGTGGCGAGGTGGACACCGAGGCCGAGTACACCGACCGCCACGGCCGGCCGGCGCTGGAGGCCTTCGACCGCAACGGCGATCTGGTCAACCGCATCCGCGTCAACCCGCTGTGGGAGGCGGCCTCGCGCGGCGCCTACGAGAGGGGCGTCGTCGGCCTCAACTACATCGACGATCCGGCGCCCTTCGCCGTCACCTTCGCCATGGGCTACATCCTGGCCCAGGCCGACATCTCGCTCCATTGCCCGGTGACCATGACCGGCGCCGTCGCCTACGTGCTCGACCGGTTCGCGCCGGCGCCCGTGAAGGAGACATACCTTCACCACCTCACCCGCATGGACGGCGGGGCGCTCAGCGGCGGCACCTGGGCCACCGAACTGCACGGCGGCAGCGACGTGGGCGCCACCACGACGGTGGCGCGCAAGGACGGCGAGCATTTCCGTCTCGACGGCCTCAAGTGGTTCACCAGCAACCCCGACGGCGGCCTGGCCGTGGCCACCGCCCGGCCCGAGGGCGCGGCGGAGGGCTCGGACGGCCTTGGCCTGTACCTGGTCCCGGCGCGGCTCGAGGACGGCAGCCCCAACCGGTTCCGCATCCGCCGGCTCAAGGACAAGCTGGGCACCTGCGGCATCGCCACCGGCGAGATCGACCTGACCGGGACCTGGGCCCTGGAGGTGGCGCCGCCCCCCGACGGCATCAGGGTGATGATGGAGGCCCTGGAATTCTCGCGCCTCCACAACGCCATGGCCGCCATCGGCCTGCAGCGCCGGGCCTTCCTCGAGGCCGTCGCCTACGCCTCGCGGCGCCGGGCGTTCGGCCACGTGATCACCGAATACCCCATGGTCCAGGACGAGATCCTGAACCTCCTGGCCGGGCTCGAGGCCGGCTGCGCGCTGGCCTTCGAGGCGGTCCGCGCCTTCGACCGGGCGACGGCGGGCGACGGCGGGCGCCCGTGGATGCGCCTGGTTACCGCGCTCGCCAAGCACCACACCGCCGAACAGGCCAACGTCGCCTGCCGCGCCGCCATGGAGATCATGGGCGGCAACGCCTACACCTATGATCACGTGACGCCGCGGCTGGTATGCGACGCCCAGGTGCTGACCATCTGGGAGGGCCCCGCCAACATCCAGGCCCTGGAGATGCTGCGCCTGCTCGGCAACCGCTACCCCGGGTACGAGGCGTTCACGGGCCGCATCGACGGCATTCTCGGCGCCGCGCCCGAGGGCCTGGGCCCGTTGGCCGCCGTCGTGGACAACGCCTACGGCGCGTGCCGGGAGGCCGTCGCCTACGTCCAGGGCGACGCCCGGGAAGCGGAGCGCCACGCCCGCAAGCTTCTGGGGCTCATGGCCGACACGCTCGCCGCCGGCCTTTTGCTGGAGGAGGCAGGCGAGGCCCATGCCGCCGGCGACGGCCGCAAGGCGCTCGTCGCCCGGCTGTTCGCCGAGCGCCACCTGGCGCCGCCGGCCCGCCGGGGCATCGGGCCCGGCGCAGACTGGGCCCAGCGCCATTTCGACGCCCTCGCCGGCTACCAGGCGGTGGCGCCGTCGGCCGTGGGTCTCCCCGCCTGACGGTGCCCCTGGCGCCGGTCAATCCACCGGCAAGATGTCGAAGGCGATGCTGATGCGCATCTCGGGTGTCTCGAAGGGCACCGAGCGGTGATAGAAGTAGGACGGGAACAACAGCATCAGCCCTTCCTCGGGCCGGAACATTTGCACCTCGGGCTCGACGGTGCAGGGGAACTCCGGCGGCGGCCGGCCGAACTCGATCCAGCCGGCCCGGTCTTCTCCGGGGGCGCCGGCAACATCGGGCACCTTGACGTAGTAGACGCCGCTCAGCCACGCGGGCGGGTGAATATGCGAGGCGATCAGCCCCTGCGCCTCCAGCACGGTGCCCCAAGCGTCCAGTTGCCATCGCCCAGGCGGGTGGGCGCAAAACGGGTGGTCCGGGTCCGCCGGCAGGGATCGCACGTAGTCTTCGACCGCACCGCGGATGATGTCTTCGAGGGCGGCGACCGGGCCCTTCGGTTCGACAAGCAGATCCTCGGTCTGGATGCCGATCAGGCGGGCGGAGCGTTCGAAACTTCGCGCCGGATGCGCGCGCACGTGGCGCGCCAGCGCCCCGTTGAAGGCGGCCAGGCCGTCGAAGCCGGGCGGCGCCGTGATTCGCACCTGGCGGATGAAGCGGTCGAAGTCGATCAGGACGCGGGCCGCATCGCGTCTTCCCGTTTCGTCGAGGGCGATGGCCTTGAAGACGATCGCCTCCCTGTTCGTGGGGTCGATGGCGAGACAGGCGTCGCACGCCTTGAGCGCCGCGGACGGGTCGCTTCGCTTCAACAGCACGTTGCACAGGTTACAGTGGGCGCCGACGTAGTCCGGGTGGATCTCAAGGGCCTGGCGGTAGGCGGCCTCGGCCTCGTCGAGCCTGGACATTTCCTGCAGCGTGACGCCCAGGTTGTTGTAGGCGCTGGCGTAGTCCGGCTTGATCCCGATGGCGCGCCGGTACGCCGCTTCGGCCTCGTCGTGCCGGGCCCGTTTCTCCAGCACGTTGCCGAGATTGTTGTGCGCCATGGCAATGCCGGGCTCGATGTCGAGGGCGCGCCGGTAGGCGGCTTCGGCATCGCCAAGCCGGCCCAGCAACTGCAGCACGTTGCCGTGGCTGCAGTGCGCTCCGGCAAAACCGGGGGCGATCTCGAGAGCGCGGCCGAAAGCGGCCTCGGCGTCGCCAAGCCTGCCCACCGTGGCCAGCAGGGTACCCAGATTGCAGTGCACTTCCGGGTCGTCGGGATCGATCTCGAGGGCACGGAGGAAGGACGCCAGCGCCTCATCAAGCCGGCCCAGGGCCTTGAGCACGTTGCCGAGATTGTTGTGCGCGCCGCCGAAGCCGGGTTCGATCTCGGTGGTCCGCCGGTAGGCGGCCTCGGCCTCATCGAGCTGGCCCGCCGCTTCGAAGATGAGGCCGAGGTTGTTGTGGGCCCCGGCCAGATCAGGGTTGGCGGCGATCGCCGCGCTCAACAACTGGACGGCCTGGTCCACGTCGCCAAGCTGGAACGCGACCGTCCCGGCGGCCTGCAGGGCGTCCGGGTTATCGGGTTCCACATCGAGGATCCGGCGATACAACGGCATCGCCTCGTGCAGGCGGCCGGCTTCGTGCAACGCCACCGCGCGGCGCAGGACTTCCACCGTGGCGATCCCCGGGCCCGAGGCCTCAAAGGCCCGGCCGGCGGCGTCCCCTTTTTTATTGGTTTTTTTTGTTCCGGCTCCCCGCCGCCTGCGCGTCGTCATGGATCGGTCTTTCCCCATGGCGTGGACGGTATACGGCCCGACGCCCCCCGATAGACCTCACGGATCGCCCGACCATAGCAAGAAACAGCGCCGGGTGTATCCGAAAAGGCTTTGCATCCCTGGGGCCATCGCGCGAACGGGCACGTCCGGTTCGTCCCCCGCTCACCACCGCATAACGGAGAATTGAACGGTTGGTGATTTTACATCCCGGCCGGCCCGGTCCTAAATGAAGCGGCCACGGCAAGGGCCGGCGCACCCGCCTTTGCCCGACCCCAGACATATGGAGCGACATGTGTCCGAGACTGCCAGTCGTTATACACGAACATCTACACGGACACCGGGCCGGGGTCGGGAAGGCGCGCCGTCCCCGGCCGTGGGCGGCGGCGATGGTCCGGCGCTGCCGGAAACGCCGGCAGTCCTTCGCGCGCCGACCCTGTCCATCGGCGTGCCGGCCCAGTGTCTGCCCAAGAACATGACGCAGGAATATTGCGAATATTCCCTGGTTCATCTGCCGGCGGGGGGCCGACTCTGGCGCACAAGGGTCTTTGCCCAGGACCACGCCAGCCGGGCGCCCGACCGGGAAAATCACGGCTTGGTCAACACGCCTCCGGCGCGGACGAATTAGGCCTGCGATACCCTGACCGCTTCCCGTATTCACGCGAACGCGGTATTTCCGGCGTCGGGTTTCCGGTCCGCTTTTCCCAACC
>JBHHXI010000122.1:0-8842 GCA_046756945.1 Rhodospirillales bacterium | reverse complement strand
CGGCGCCAAGATGACGCAGATGGAGAACCGGATCGTCCTCACCCGATTCAAGGACGGTTATGGTCCGGTCGGCGCCTACTTCCTGCATCTCAAGACGTACACCGAAAATGTCAATGGCGAAGAGTACGAGTCCACCTGGTACGAAGATACCAAGGCACTGGTGGGCGACTACATTGACCACCACCCGGTGCCGACGTGCTTGCGCAACCACGCCATTCTTAAGGAGGTCGCAGCCGGCCGCGGGCCTATCCGCATGGTGACGAAGGAGGCTTTCCAGGATCCACACAAGGAGACGGTTGGCTGGGAGAATTTCCTCGGCATGACGATCGGGCAAGCGGTCGTCTGGGCGTCGCAGAACATCGATCCCAAGCATACGAATCCCGAGCTGACCACGTCCGAACCTTACGTCATGGGCTCCCACGCCACCTGTTCGGGCGCATGGGCGAGCGGACCGGAGGACTACGCCCCCTCGGAATACCAGTGGGGATACAACCGGATGATGACCGTCGACGGATTGTTCGGCGCCGGCGACACCATCGGCGGCACCGCCCACAAGTTCTCGTCGGGATCCTTCACGGAAGGCCGGATCGCCGGGAAGGCGGCGGTCAATTACGTGAACGACCTGGGTAGCAACCAGCCTCAGGTCGATGAGACGGAATACGAAGATCTCAAGAAGGTCGTCTTCCAACCCATGGAGAACTACAAGGTCGGCCAAAACGAGATCGTCGCCGGGACCGTTTCGCCGAGCTATATCCTGCCGCTTCACGGTCTTCAGCGTCTCGAGAAGATCATGGACGAATACGTCGGTGGTATCAGCACCAACTACATGACGAACGAATGGGGGCTTAAGCGCGGCCTCGAACTGTTGGGTATGCTGAAGGAAGACCTGCAAAGCACCGGGGCTGAGGACCTGCACCAGTTGCAGCGGGCCTGGGAACTAGATCATCGGCTCACCGCTTCATTCTCCGTCGCCCACCACACCTTGTTCCGCGAGGAAACGCGGTGGCCGGGGTATTACTATCGGGGCGATCATATGAAGCTGGATGATGACAATTGGCATTGCTTCACCCTGTCCCGCTACGATCGGGAATCCGGGGAATGGGAAATGGAGAAGGCTCCCGTGTATCACATCATAGACTGATCAGGGTGAGTCAAGGACATCCGAGCCCTGCTGCGGAAAGCAGGTAAACGGGGCTTAGTGTGCGCGCCATGCCTAGCACTTACTGGCGCCGGGGGGCCTTCAACGCTTTGCGTACCTGGGTGATCTGATCGGTGACCGAGATGTCCAGGGCCGAGGTGACCTCCAGATCGCGGTCCTCGTAGACGTCCCCGCCGGGATGTTTTTTCCGCCACGCCGCCACCGTGGCGTCGCGCCCGCGCACCAGGTCCTCGATCTGCGGGCGGAACAGGCGCACCATGTTGGTGATCCAGATGTTGACCGGCCAGGACGGCCACGCCAGGTCCATGTCGAAGCGGTCCAGCATCCCGATCACGTCGCCGGCGGTGTACCAGTTGTCGGCGGTGACCCAGCGGTTGGTGGTGAACAGGCCGATGGGGAAGCCCGCCCGGTTCATGGGAATGGCGATCAGGTGGCTGAGCGTGTCGTCGCGCTCGTCCATGTAGTCCGCCTCGGACTGCTCCACCGGATGACACGCTTTGGGCATGCCCTTTTCCCTGAGGAAGGTGTGGAAGTGGCCGTGCTCGTCGCCCCGGTGGGAGTGGTAGTAGTATTGCGAATGGGTCTCGGGGTCGTGGACGTCGCCCGCCGGGTAGTGATCGTACTCATAGAAGGTGCCCTGCCCGCGGAGCACCTCGGCGACCACGTTGGTATCGCTCTTGGCGAGCACGCGGTAACATTCGAGGATCCGTTCCCCGGCCTCGGCCATCGAGGTGAGCCGTTTGCGGGGCAGGTCTTTCAGCTTGACCATGGCAAATCCGCTTCCGCCCCGGGGGGCCACCGGGGGGTGTCCCCCCGACACCGTATGCGGGGGGCGCCCCCGCGACCCCCGGGGGGTGTCCCCCCGACAGTGTATGCGGGGGGGCGCCGGCCTCCCGGCCGCCGAATATCCCGGCGTGTCCCATGCTCGCCGAAAGAGATCGTCTGAACAAGTCAAGGAATGCGCCGGCCGCCGGGCAAAAAAAACTGCGGGCCAGTTGAGGGGGCCCGCAGCCTATGCCGACGTGCTGTGTAATTGCCGTCGGGAGTCGCCCTGTCTTGCTATTTTTTCTTCGCCGCGCACGGATTGCACGGGTTGCAGCCCTTCTTCGCGGCGCATGGATTGCACGGGTTGCAGCCCTTCTTCGCGGCGCACGGATTGCAGGGATTACAGCCCCTCTTCTTCGCCGCGCACGGATTGCACGGCTTGCAGGCGGCGAGCTGGATCATGGTGTCCTGGCCCGCGGCCTTGGCCGCATCGGGCAGGACGCTCAAGGCCCCGGCCCCGGCCAGCGCCGCGACGCTCAGGGCGGTCACAGTTTTCTTCAACATTTATTCGTCCTCCTCTGTCCGGATACCCGGCCGGTTCCGCCCGGGTCTCAGGGGTTATCTCGTCTCCCTATTAGCTAACGCCACATGGGCGCAGGCGCTAATAAAACCACTTCACAACACCGTGAACGGCCGACTCCCGGCGGTGGCGGGAATCTTCCCACGGCGCCGGTTCACCCCCTTGTGCCTGCCGATGGCAAAAAAACGGCGGCACTGGTATGTGCCGCCGTTGCGTTGAGGCACGCAGTATACCGGGGCCCCATGAGGGAAAAGGCCCCGGCGCCCTCCCTAGAATTTCTTGCGGTATTCTTCAGGCAGGAAGGTCATGGAATCCTGGCCCTCGCCCATGCTCATGTGGCATTCGGCGCAGAACGTCACGTTGGCCGAGCCCTTTCCGTTGGTGGTGCCGACCACGGCGCCGTTGGGCATGATCATGGTGTAGCGCCAGTTGCCCGTCTTCGGGCTGAAGCCCGCCGTCATTTTCTCCATGACGAAGAGCGGGCCGATCGAGGTGCTGCCGTCCGGCCTGACGGCGAAGCTGTCCTTGGCGACGACCGAGCCGGCCGGCATCATCCCGGCCTTCTCGAACATGGTGTAACGCCGCGCCGCGTGCTTGTCGGCGTAATTGTTGACGTAACGGCCGCCGTGGGTGGCGGACTGGTAGGGCGACGTATTGACCCGGGTCCAACCGGTGTAGCCGCTGACCGTCTTCAGGCCGGCCTTGGCGTAACTGGCGGTCATTTCGCCGATCAGGCATTTGTACAACGCCGCCGACTCGGCCGCGGTGATCTCGGCCGCTGCCCCGGCGCCGCACGGATTGCACGGGTTGCAGGGATTGCACGCCTTTTTCGCCGCGCAGGGATTGCACGGGTTGCACGCCTTCTTCGCCGCGCAGGGGTTGCACGGGTTGCAGCCCCTCTTTTTGGCGGCGCAGGGATTGCACGGGTTGCACGCCTTTTTTGCCGCGCAGGGATTGCACGGGTTGCACGCCTTCTTCGCCGCGCAGGGGTTGCACGGATTACACGCCTTCTTCGCGGCGCAGGGATTGCACGGATTGCAGCCCCTCTTCTTCGCCGCGCAGGGGTTGCACATGGCGGCGGCCCTGAGACGCGGCACGAAGCACTTCGAAGACGCCCCGGCGCCGGCCGCACACGGGTTGCACGGATTGCACGGGTTACAGGCACCCTTTGCGGCGCACGGATTACACGGATTGCACGCCCTTTTCGGGGCGCACGGGTTACACGGATTGCATCTCTTCTTCGCCGCGCACGGATTACACGGATTACACGGCCTGCACGCGGCGAGCTGGATGGTGGCGGGCTTCGGTCTGGCCACCGGCAGCGGGTTCATCCGTTGCGCCGACGGACCCGCCGCATACCCCGGACCGCCCGGCGCCACGGCGCCTCCGACCACGACCCCGGCCCCGACCAGTACCGGGATAAACGTGCTGGAAAGAAGTTTCGACTTCATCGACCTCACGACGTGGCCTCCTCTTGCCTCGTTGTTCGTTCGCGGGAACACGCAATTATGCTGCGCGTAAAGTGCCAGAAATCGCCGGCGGGAGCCATTCAACAGGCTTCACATGATTGTGATGTGCCGGCGCGTCCGTGGCCGTTCCATCGGGCCTATGGTTGCCGGTGTGGTGTCCCGGGGGCCGCCCCCGCGGTCCCCCGGGGGCCGCGGGGGCGTCCCCCGCACATGGATGCCGGGGGGACACCCCCCGTGAGTCCCCCCGGGGGCCGCGGGGGCGTCCCCCGCACATGGATGCCGGGGGGACACCCCCCGTGAGTCCCCCCGGGGGCCGGCTTCCACCGTTGGGGAAATAAGATGGCCTTACGCTCTCATATTCGCCTGATGCGCGCCGTGGCGCTTGCCGTCGGTGTCGCCGCCGCGCCGGCCGTGGCTTTCGGGGCCGCCGGCGGGGCAGGCGGCGGTCCTGTCCCGGCGACGGTGGAGATTCCGGCCGGGCCGTTCGTCGCCGGTTCGGACCGGGCCGAGCGCGAGGCCGCCTACCGGCTCGATGAGGCCGCCTACGGGCACGGCCGCACGCGCGAATGGCGCTGGTACGAAAGCGAGCGTCCGCGCACCCGGATCGAAACCGGCGCCTACGCCATCACCAAAACGCCCATCACCAACGCCCAGTATGCCGCCTTCGTCGCCGCCACCGGGCATCCGGCGCCCGACGTGGACGCCAAGACGTGGGCTTCCTACAAGCTGATCCATCCCTACAAGCGCACGCGGCGCTTTGCCTGGACCGGCGGGCGCCCGCCGAAGGGCCGCGCCGGCCACCCGGTGGTCCTGGTCTCGTTCGATGACGCCCGCGCCTATGCGGCGTGGCTCACGCAACGGACCGGGTGGCGCTGGCGCCTGCCCAGCGAAGAGGAATGGGAGAAAGCGGCGCGCGGCGCCGACGGCCGCCGCTTTCCCTGGGGCGACGCCTTCGATGCGCAGCGGCTGAACAGCCACGACCGGGGGCCGTTCGACACCGTGCCCGTCGGCCGGTTTCCGGACGGCGCCAGCCCCTTCGGCGTGCTCGACGCCGCCGGCCAGGTGTTCGAATGGACGGGCACCCGCGCCGGCAAGAGCCGGGTCATCGTCAAGGGCGGCTCATGGGACGACAGCGGCTGCGGGGTGTGCCGGCCGGCGGCCCGCCATTCCCGGCCGCGGCAACTCAAGCACATCCTGATCGGATTCCGCCTGGTGCGGGAGGACCACTGATTGACGGGTGTCGCGGGTGGCGAGGTCCGCCCACGGGTCCGCCCGGTCATGGGTAACGAACCCGGCGAACGACCGGGTCCGGCCGGCAGCGGGCATTTAATCAGTAACGATTTATTATTACTCTAACTCCCCCAACTTCTTGGACAGTTCTTTCATATGCTCTACATGAGGCTTCATACGTAAATCGCTGTAGAGTACGTGATCGATCAGCCAGTCATGGAGAAACTCACCGATCTTCTCTCCCATGACCGTATTCAGATAGTCGCCACTGGCATCCTGGGTCTCTTCCATCAATTTTTCCAGTTTCATTATCAGGTGCATATGCTCGTTGTGATGAGCCTCCCGGTAGGGAAATTTCGCAACTCTCTGAAGCTCTTCTTCACGACCAAAATGTTTTTTCGAATAGAACTTGAGGGCCTTCAATATCTCCATGGCTTCATCGGACGATTTGAAATGTCCGACCTGCTCGCGAAAATCATTGACGATTTTGATGAGAAAGTGGTGGTCCTTGTCGATGAGGCCGTTGTCGATCGAGAGCTTGTCATTCCATTTGATTGGTTTCATGCGACATTTCCCACCATGACTCGGAAATTGCTGAGGGCATGTCTGAGGGGGCAACCCCACGTTGATCGGATTATTTTTGGCGGTTATCACCCGCCGCCGTCCGGCGTCGGCGCGGCGTCGCTACGACGGCGACGGCGCGCCCCGCCGCCCGGCAGGCTTTTTCGGAAAGGGAAATTAGGGTCGCGGGAGTCGCCCCGCCTTGATTAACGTCAAGCCTAAAATGACGGGATCGTTGGACACATCGGCCGGCCCCCGCGGTGGCTCAACCGCCCTTGACGACCAGCCTGTAATCCGGCGTCGTATTGAGCGGGCACGAATACAAATACTCGCCCGGCTTCAGCGTCACCGCGTAGTCCCGGGTCTTGCCCGGCGACAGTCCGCCGCCCGAAACGCTGGTCTTGGTCAGCTTGTGCAGCGGGTTCCTCCAGTCGTAGCCCTTGGAGCGCAGCCAGAACCCGAGATCGTAGGGCACGTTCTTGTTGGTCACCCGGAACACGTAACGGCCGGGCTTCAGCTCGATGACCCTGGATTTGGCAATCCGGTCGGCGCCGGTTTTCGCGTTGATGGCGTCGCAGTCCGCCTTTTTCGTGGTCGTGTAGCCGTGGTCCGCGCCCTCGGGCTCGAGGAACTGGCAGCCGGTCTGGGTCAGCTCGATGATTTGCGCCTGCTCGGCGGCGCCGGCATGGGCGCCGGCCAGGCCGGCGGCCAACAGGGCGGCGCCCAACAGGACCCGGCGGGCGAGGGGGCGGGCGGATGCCCGGTGGATGGATGCCATGGCGAACTCCTGTGTCTCCCGTCACGTTTCTTAGGCGCGGGGCGGCGGACGCCGCGGCCCCGTTATCCCGGCCATATAGGCGCGTCCGGCGCCGGCGCACATCACTATACCGTGATACAACCCGTGATCGGGGACGGGAGCGGCCGGGATGTCTCTTTTCGCGACCCGGAATTAGTAGAGAATTGGCCGCCCCGGCGCAACCGTCGGCGCCCGCGGGGGACCGCCCCGGCCCTGGCAGGCTGCTGAAAAACCACCCATGTGCCGTCCTATCCTTCGAGACGCCGCCCTTTGGGCGGCTCCTCAGGATGAGGATTCTCATATAATCAAACACTTACCCCTCATGCTGAGGAGGCGCGGAGCGCCGTCTCGAAGCATAAGGCACCAGCAACGCCCTTTTTCAGCAGCCTGCTAGCCGTCCAGGCGAAACAACGGGCGCAGGCGCACGCCGATCATGTTCCCGGGCACGGCGCACAAAAGCCATAGCCAGCCGTGCAGGCTGGTCGAGGCGACGCCGCTGAAGAACGAGCCGATGTTGCAGCCGTAGGCGAGGCGCGCGCCATAGCCCAGCAACAGCCCGCCGACCACGGCGGCGACCAGCGACGGCAGGGGAATGCGCGATTTTGGCGCCACCTTGCCGGCAAGGGACGCGGCGACGAGGGCGCCGAGCATGATGCCGATGTTCATCACCGAGGTGACGTCGGCGAGGATCGGGCGCGCCAGGGCCGCCTGCTGGAAGGGGCCGGTCCAGAAGGGGCTGGTCGCCGGGTCCCAGCCCAGGGCCAGGGCCGTCTTCGCCCCCCACAGGGAAAAGGCCCAGGTGATGGTCCACGGATGGCCGGCGATCAGCAGCGTTGCCCAGTTCAGCAGCGCCAGCAGCCCGGCGCTCAGCAGCAGGGGCCACGGCCCTTGCAGCAGGCGGCGCCGGGAAAAGCCGCCGTCGAACCACAGGGGCCGCGCGTGGCGCGCCCCCGCCAGGCGCAGGCCGGCATAGATCAGCGCCAGGGCGCCGAGCTGCAGGCCGATGGCGGTTCCCCAGCCCAGTTCCCGGCCCAGGGAGACGACCCCGATGCCGGGCAGGCGGCTCCACCAGTCAAGGTCGAGGCTGCCCCAGAACGAGCCGGCGACGAAGAAGGCAAGCACCAGGATCATCCGCACGTTGGTGCCGCCCGCCGTATACAGCGTGCCCGAGGCGCAGCCGCCGGCCACCTGCATGCCGATGCCGAACAGGAACGCGCCGACGGCCACGGACAGGCTTGCCGGGGCGAGGGCGCCGCCGATGCCGCGCCCGAAGGCCTGGCCCTGGGCGAGGATGGGCGCGAACAGCAGCATGGCCGCGGCCAGCATGACCAGTTGGGCGGTGACCCCCGAGATGTCGCGCTCGACGATGGCGCGCCGGTAGGCGCCGGTGAAGCCGAAGGCGGCGTGATAGAGCGACACGCCAAGTCCCATGCCGACCACGAACAGGACGGCGTGCCTGGCGTCGATGCCGGTCAGGTACACGACCAGGCCGGCGGCGGCGGCCAGCGCCAGCGCCAGCACCGGGCGCTGCACGCGGGGCAGGGCGATGGCGGCGGTGGTCACGCCCGGTACTAACCCGTTGCCGCGGCCACGATGCGGGCGAAAATGGCGTCGAGCTCCCGGGCCATTTCGTCGAGGGCCGGAACCTGGTACGGGGCGAACACGTGGCTGGGCAGCCGGTAGGTGAGGCGCGCGTCGCCGCCCGGCCGCTCGGTGACGTACAGGCGCAGGGGCGCCTCGATACCCGCGGCCTCGCTCGCCTCGAGCATGCGCACGGCGAAATCCGGACGGAAGATCATGATTACCCGGTTGCCGGGAATGGTGACGCCGATGGACCTGGCGCCGCAATTGGCGCAGGCCTGGGCGACGATCCCCATTTTGTTGGCCTTGATGGCCGAGAGGAGCCTGCTCACGAAGCCGGCGAAGGGCTGGCCGGTCTCGATCACCCGGGTGCCGGAATAGGGGGTCGGGTTTTCGGCCCGCGCCGGCAGGGCCGGCAACAGGACCGCGCAACAGACCAGGATCCAGCGCATCATGTCCTCCATGGCAATTCGATGGTTGAACGGCAGGGTACGGCGAAACCGGCCGGCGGGGTAGTACTCCCGTGCACGGTTGCGTACAGGTTTACGCGCTGGCGCCGTGGCCTGATGTCGGGGCGCCCCGGCCTTCCGTTGCGGTGCAGGGAACGAAAATCGGCCCGGCGCCGGCGCCGCTGGGTCGCCGGCTATTTTTCCCCGGCCCCGTCTTCTGCGGCGGGGGACTGTTTCTTTTCCTTCTCGTCC